>NZ_BJWY01000008.1 GCF_007990715.1 Nocardia seriolae NBRC 15557
AGTACTAACGGATCTGGATATCGCCTTCGTCACCGAGCAGCACGGCCGATGGCAGGTCTGTGAAGTCGCTAGGGGCAACGGGGCCTTCGGTCCATTGCCGGGCCCCTTCAAGTAAGGGTTCGCCACATCGACTGCTCGGTCATCGGTGCGGCGGACACTGCGACGGCTCATCGGGGTAGTGCCATTCGAAGGATGCTGAAACCGGCAGATCGGCGCGTTTCAAAGCTGAGATAGCCTGGGCGCATCGACCTTCCGGGGATGCGGTCGACTCGGCGTGGGGGCAGGAACGTTGAGGTGGGCGGGTGGGTGGTGGTGCCGAAGATCCTGGCTGAGGTCGTCGGGGCGGCGATGCTCGGGCTGATGGTTCTCACCTTGCCCGCGTTGGTGCTTTCGCCTGGACGCCGCTGGTGGTGGCGGATGTGGCGGGGGTCGGTGCGGGAGGTGGCGGCTGCCTCGCTGGGGATGGGTGAAGGCTTGCCGGGGATGGGCGGGTCAGCCGCGCAGGGTGGCGGTTACCGCGGTGGCGGCGGTGATGGTGGCGGTGGCCAGGTCGCGGAGGCCGGAGGCGGAGAGGTTGGTGTCGGGGCAGGTGACGATGGAGGCGATGACCGAGCCCTCGGGGGAGAAGATGGGGGCGGCGATGGAGACGACGGCGTTGTGGTCGGTCAGTTCGTCGGGGAGGTAGTCGATGGTGATGAGGTCGGCGATCATTGCCGAGAGGCGGTGGCGCAGCGGGTCGGTGACGGGGGAGCGGCGCAGGCCCGCCAGGGCCTCGAGCATGGGCGCTGATTCGTCGGCGAGGCGTTCGACGGAGTAGCCGCGGTCGCGGATGGCGTCGAGGACCGCGGTGAGGCGGGGGCGGTGCAGGGGGTCGGCGGCGGCCAGCCAGGCGGCGCGCTCGGATTCCGGTGCCCAGGCGATGAATTCGCGGCACACCGGCGGGGCGAAGGGCATGCGGCGGGCGGGGCGGATCCAGGGGACCGAGGGGGTGCCGATGACCTCGGTGATGACGATGGCGTCGATCCCGGCGTGGCCACTCGCGGGCTTTGCGGAGGTGGCGGGCAGTGGACCTCCCGAATGCTCCAATTCGGCGAGAAATACCGGGACGCGCTGTGTGCCGGCGAGGGATTCCATGGGCTCGCGGGCCAGGCGGCGCAGCGGGAAAGCGGTGTCGGCGCGACGAGCGACGGTCAGCAAACCCAGTCCGAGACTGTAGTTTCCGTCGCCGTCGCGCACGGTCCAGCCGTCCGTGGTGAGCTGGGTCAGGACCGCATGCGCGGTGGCGCGGGACATGCCGGTGGCGCGGACGATGCGCGCCAGGGAGAGCCGCTCGCCGGGGTGGCGGGAGAGCAGTTCGACGGCCGCGACCACGCGATGGGTGGGCGGCGAGGCGGGGGCTGGAGCTGGTTCGGCCGCCGTACCCGGTTCGGAAGCGACTGGGGCGGTGGTGGATTCAGGCAACTCGATCCCTGCTGGTGTCGGTCCCGGCGGCGCGGGAGGGTCGCGCCCGATCGTATCGGTCGGCGCACAGGTATTGACGGTCACCCGGGTACCGACCTATCGTCGGTGTCACATTATCGAACAATAGCGGCGAATATTCGACACCGCAAGTCTCGGGTGCGGAACGGATCGACGCGACGGACGGGTTGAGAAGAGATGCGCGCGGGATATGAGCTGTCGCACCTGAACGCCTTGGAGGCGGAATCGGTGCACATCATCCGGGAGGTGGCGGCCACCTTCGAGCGGCCGGTGCTGCTGTTCTCCGGTGGTAAGGATTCGGCGGTCATGCTGGAGCTGGCGCGGCGGGCGTTCTGGCCCGCGCCGCTGCCGTTCCCGTTGCTGCACATCGATACCGGGCGCAATTTCGACGAGGTCATCGACTTCCGGGATCGGACCGTGGCGCGGCTGGGCGCGCAGCTGCTGGTCGGCAGCGTGCAGGACGATATCGACGCGGGCCGGGTGACCGAGCGGGCGGGCGAGACCCGAAACCGGTTGCAGACCACCACCCTGCTGCGCACCATCCGCGAGCACCGCTTCGACGCGGTGTTCGGCGGGGCGCGCCGCGATGAGGAGAAGGCGCGCGCCAAGGAGCGGGTCTTCAGCTTCCGCGACGAGTACGGCGCGTGGGATCCGCGGGCGCAGCGGCCGGAGGTGTGGAACCTCTACAACGGCCGCCACGCCAAGGGCGAGCACATCCGGGTGTTCCCGCTGTCCAACTGGACCGAACTCGACATCTGGGAGTACATCGACCAGGCCGAGGTGGAGCTGCCGCCTCTGTACTACGCGCACCGCCGCACCGTCGTCGAGCGCGACGGAATGCTGCTGGCGGACAACAGGTTCCTGAGCTTCGGCGCGGAGGAGCGGAAGTTCGAGGCCACCGTGCGCTTCCGCACCCTCGGCGACGCCGACTGCACCGGCTGCGTGGAATCCGCGGCCGCCAACCCGTCCGAGGTGATCGCCGAGACCGCGGTCACCCGCCTCACCGAGCGCGGCGCCACCCGCGCCGACGACCGAATCTCCGAGTCCGGCATGGAAGATCGCAAGCGAGAGGGTTACTTCTGATGCGCCGCAACCTCTTACGGCTCGCCACCGCCGGCAGTGTCGACGACGGCAAGTCGACGCTGATCGGGCGGCTGCTGTTCGATTCCAAGAGCCTGTTCAGCGATCAGCTCGACGCCATCGAGCGCGCGAGTCTTTCGCGCGGCGGCGATGGCCCGGACCTGTCGCTGGTGACCGACGGCCTGCGGGCCGAGCGGGAGCAGGGCATCACCATCGATGTCGCCTACCGGTACTTCACCACGCCGCGACGGAAATTCATCATCGCCGACACCCCGGGGCATGTGCAGTACACCCGGAACATGGTGACCGGCGCGTCCACCGCGGACCTGGCGCTCATCCTGGTCGATGCCCGCAAGGGTGTGTCCGAGCAGACCCGCCGCCACGCCTTCCTGTCCTCGCTGCTGGGCGTCGGGCACCTGGTGTTGTGCGTGAACAAGATGGACCTGGTCGACTGGTCTGAGCAGCGGTTCGAGGAAATCCGCTCGGAATTCGCGGATTTCGCCACCAAGCTCGATGTCGGCGACCTCAGCTTCATCCCGGTCTCGGCGCTGCACGGCGACAATGTGGTGGACCCCTCGGCGCACACCGCCGACTGGTATCCGGGCCCGCCGCTGCTGCGCCACCTCGAAGAGGTGCACGTGGCCTCCGACCGCAATCTCATCGACAACCGGCTGCCCGTGCAGTACGTCATCCGCCCGCACGGCGAGAACCAGCGCAGCTACGCGGGCACGGTGGCGGGCGGCATCTTCAAGCCGGGCGACGAGGTCGTGGTGCTGCCCTCGGGCCGCACCAGCCGGGTGAATCAGATCTGGGCCCCGGGCGGCGGCAAGGTGGACGAGGCGTTCACCGGCATGGCCGTCTCGCTCACCCTCGACGACGAAATCGATATCGGCCGTGGCGATATGCTCGCTCGCCCCGGCAACCAGCCGCACACCGATCGTGAACTCGACGCCATGGTGTGCTGGTTCTCCGACGACACCGAACTGCGCGCCGGGAACTCCTATTCCATCCGCACCGCCACCCAGACCTCCAAGGTCGAGGTGAGCGAGCTGGACTACCGGCTCGACGTGAACACCCTGCACCGGCAGTCCGACGCGGATTGCCTGGGGCTCAACGACATCGGACGCGTGACGCTGAAGAGCCGCCAGGCGCTGCTGTTCGACCCGTACCGGGAGAACCGCGCCACGGGCAGCTTCATCCTCATCGACGAGGCCACCAATCAGACGGTGGCCGCGGGCATGATCACCGGACGCTCCACGGGCGCACCGCGAGTCGAGCACAAGGCGTCGAATGTGGTGTGGCACAGCTCCGCCGTGGAGCGCGGGCAGCGGCTCAGCACCGGCGCGACCGTCTGGCTGACCGGGCTGTCCGGGTCCGGAAAGTCCACCATCGCAGTGGAATTGGAGCGGCAGCTGATCGAATCCGGGCAGCCCGCCTACCTGCTCGACGGCGACAATCTGCGCCACGGGCTGAACAAGAACCTGGGCTTCACCGACGAGGACCGGCGCGAGAACATCCGTCGCGTCTCCGAGGTGGCGGCGCTGTTCGCGGACGCGGGCGTGGTCGCCATCGTCTCGCTCATCAGCCCGTTCCGTGCCGAGCGGCGTGAAGCGCGAAAGCTGCACGACACCAGGAACCTGCGGTTCCGCGAGATCTTCGTCGACACCCCCCTCGAGGAGTGCGAGCTGCGCGACCCGAAGGGCCTGTACCGCAAGGCTCGCGCCGGGGAGCTGCGCGAATTCACCGGCATCAGCTCGCCCTACGAGCGGCCGGAATTCGCCGACCTGACCATCACCCCCTCGGACGGGACGCCGTCCGAGATCGCCCGTCGAATTCGAGAAACCCTAGGAACAACGGATATCTGATGACCGACATCGAGAAGGCTGAGCTGCCGCTCACCGACCCGTTCATCGCGGCGGTGACCGAGGCCGAGAAGCTCATCGCCGCAGCGGATTTCATCCGCGACCCGCACGACCTCGCCGAAGGTTACGACTATCTGCAGGGCAGCATTGCCGCGGTGTTGCAGCTGTCGCGGGCGCACGGCACCTCGCACCCGTACTTCGTGTCCTCCACCGGCCCGTACACCAAGATGGGCCTGGACAATCCGGACACGCTCTACTACCACGCCACCATCGAGCCGGGCGCGGAATACCTGCTCACCGGCGTGCGCGGCAGCACCGTGGACCTGAGTTTCCAGGTGCTCAAGGGCGATTACACCGCCACCGATGTCCCGAACGGTGACGACGCGTTCGACGACCGGCGGCTCGAGATCAATGCCGACGGCAGCTACCAGCTGCCGTCGGGCCGCCCAAGGAGAACCCGGGGCCGAACTACTTCGTGCTCGGCGAGGGCGCGTCGATGCTGGCCGTGCGCGAGGTGTACGGCGACTGGAATGCCGAGCGCAAGGGCAGCATTCGCATCGAGCGGGTGGACACCATCGGCACGCCGCCGGTCGAGGCCGGGACCGAGCAGCTGCGCAAGCGCTACCGGGCGGCCGGGCGGATGCTGCTGACCCGGGTGCACACGTGGTTCAACTTCCCCAAGTGGTTCTACCTGAACCTGCCGGTCAACACGCTGACCGAACCCCGGCTCACCCCGGGCGGATTGAGCACCCAGTACTCGTCGGTCGGGCATTTCGAGCTCGACGACGATCAGGCGCTGATCATCACCGTGCCGAAATCCGATGCGCCGTATCAGGGTTTCCAGCTGGGTAGCCGCTGGTACATCTCCCTCGATTACGTCAACCACCAGACCTCGCTGAATCATCGGCAGGCGCAGGTGGATCCGGACGGCATGATCCGCATGGTCGTGTCGGCGCGAAACCCGGGCGTCACCAACTGGATCGAGACCACCGGGCGCAAGCTGGGCATCCTCCAGTTCCGCTGGCAGCGCGTGGGCCGGGAGATCACCCCCGCGGACGGCCCGACCATCGAACTGGTGCCTTTCGACAAAGTGGCTGAACGCCTGCCCAACTACGAACACAATCGAATCGACGAGGCCGGATGGCGCGAGCGAATCGCCGCCCGCCAGCGCGCCTTCGCGGAAAGGATGCTCGGATGAGTATCGACAACTCTGGTAACTCTCAGGGGCAAGCCCCTGAAACCCCCAACCGGCTCCGGACGGGTCTGCTGGCGGGCAAGGTCGTGGTTGTCAGCGGCATCGGGCCGGGCCTGGGTCGTTCGATCGCACTCGAGGCCGCCGCGGCTGGGGCGAATGTCGTGTTGGCGGCGCGCACGGAATCCCGCCTCAAAGAAGTTGCCGAGGAGATCGCGGCCGAGGGGGGCGCGAAAACGCTGTGCGTGGCAACCGATATCACCGATGACGCCACCGTCGCCAACCTGGCGAAGCGCACCGTCGAGACCTTCGGCCGGGTGGATGCACTCGTGAACAACGCGTTCAAGGTCCCGTCCATGAAGCCGTTGGCGCGCACCGACTTCGAGCAGATCCGCGAGAGCGTGGACCTCACCGTGCTCGGCAATCTGCGCATGACCCAGGCGTTCACCGACGCGCTCGCCGAGACCAAGGGCTCGGTCGTCACGGTCAACTCCATGGTGCTGCGCCACTCCGAACCCCGCTACGGCAGCTACAAGATCGCCAAGGCGGCCTTGCTCGCCATGTCCCAGACGCTGGCGACCGAGCTGGGGGAGAAGGGGATTCGCGTCAACAGCGTGCTCCCCGGCTACATCTGGACCGACCAGCTCAAGTGGTACTTCGGCGAGATCGCCAAGAAGTACGGCATCACCGAGGAACAGGTCTACCAGCAGACCGCCTCCAAATCCGACCTGAAGCGGCTGCCGCTACCCGACGAGATCGCCCAGACCATCGTCTTCCTGATGTCACCGTGGGCCAATGCCATCACCGGGCAGACCATCGACGTCAACTGCGGCGAATACCACGTCTGAGCAAGGAGTTTCACCCACCCTGACCGGACGTACCAACGTCGGCACCGTCGAAGACCTGCACCACTCGGCGTCGAAAGTCTGCGGCCTCACCGATTTCGGCTCCGACGACTACCTCGAGGCACTCGGCGTCCTACTGGACTCCTACCAGCGCGACGCCGGCCTCACCGAACTCGGCTCCAAAATGAGCCGCTTCTTCCTCCGCGGCGCGCTGGTCGCCCGCGCCCTGAGCGAGGCCTCCTGGGCAGCGCACCCGACCCACACCGAAACCCAGATCACCAGACCGATTTTCGTAACCGGCCTACCCCGCACCGGCACCACCGCCCTCCACCGCCTCCTCGCCGCCGACCCGCAGCACCAGGCCCTGGAAATGTGGCTCGCCGACTTCCCCCAGCCCCGCCCCCCGCGCGACACCTAGGCTGACAACCCCGTCTACCAGGCCGTCGACCAGGGCTTCGCCCAGCACCGGATCGAAAACCCGGAATACATGGGCCTGCACTACATGACCGCCGCCGAGCCCGAGGAATGCTGGCAACTCCTGCGCCAGACGGTGAAATCCATCTCCTACGAATCGCTGGCCTACCTGCCCACCTATTCGGAGTGGCTGCGCAAACAGGACTGGACCGACGCCTACGCGCGGCACAAGAAGAACCTCCAACTGATCGGCCTGGGCGATGAGCGCCGCTGGATCCTCAAAAACCCCAGCCACCTCTTCGCCCTCGACGCGCTGATGGCGGTCTACCCGGACGCGCTGATCATCCAGACCCACCGTGACCCGGTCACCATCGTGGGCTCCTCGTGCAGCCTCTCCGAGGCCACCACCCAGGGCTGGTCCACCACCTTCGTAGGCGACAAGATCGGCTTCTCCCAGCTCGAGCTCTGGTCCCGCGGCCTACGCGAATTCACCGCCGCCCGCGCCCGCTACAACCCGGACCAGTTCCTGGACATCGAATTCGACGAACTGCGGGCCGATCCGTTCGCCACGATCGAGAAGATCTACACCACCTTCGGCCTCGACTACACCGACTCGGCGCGCGAGGCCATGACCACCCTCGACGAGGAGAGCAAGTCCGGAGATCGCAAACCGACTCACCGGTACTCGCTTTCCGACTACGGCCTGACCGAAGACCAGGTCCGAGCCGAATTCCGCCTCTGACCAACAAAGCCCAACGGCCGGGTGCGCAACGCGCACCCGGCCGCTGCTGCGGACGTTGCCGACTGCTCACGTCGTCAGCCCGTAGCCGTCGATCCGTTGCCTGCTTCGCTCTCCCTGAGTCGCTGGCTGCGTAGTTCGAGCAGATACCGCCGAAATTCGCCGCCAGCGGCTCGGCAGGCATCGTTGTCGTGGGCGTCCGGAAGAGCGTCGATGTCCCGTCCCGAAAACACCGCATGCACAGGCGGTTTCGCATGCCAGGCCGGATGCTGGCGGATTGAATCCCAAGGATCCTGTTCAGGAGGGTCGCCGGGGGCGACGTATGGATGGTCATCCTCATCTCCAGCGATCGGGCACGCCGGAAGGCCTTACGGCATCCGTACGTATTCGATGTAAGGGGGCTTGTTGATCACCAACCGGCCGCGCTCGGTCGGTCGCCAGTTGGCTGGGCGTTGCTGCGTGCTCAGTGCCAAGCCGGTGCGAGCCAGGCGTAGCAGCGCGCGGCGGACCGACCCTTCGCTCAGCCGGGTAGTCAGTCGGATCCGCTGGACCGTGAGGACCTGCATCCCGTTCGAATAGAACAGGGCACCAAGAACTTTCGCTTCCGGTTCGGACAATGCCATCGCCGCACCTCGTAGTCACTCGCCGACTTCATCGCTAAGTGGTCTATGCCACTGTAGCTCAAAGTGGCATAGACCACTCGAAGAATCGGAGAATATCTGGGTTGGCGATCGTCGCTGGTTAGACGTCCACGGGGTATTCCTGCTTGAAGGCCCACCGCTCGGGCGGATAGACAGCTTCGTCGAATTGGATTGCGGTGTCGGCGGAGTCGTATGCAACCAGCCAGTACACCAGTACCGGGGAGGGGGTCGGCAGATCCAGCGCGGCACGCTCGTGCTCGGTCGCGAACCGGGAGCATCCGCGATCGCGGGCCGATGTGGCGCGGATTCCAGCAGCTTTCGCGAGGTAGCCGAGTGTGCCGCCGCCGACGCGTTCGGCAAGTAGCAGCCTCGGCGCGGCATCGGCCAGAGTTGCGGGGAACCATGATGTCGACAGTTCGACGAGGCCGCTGATCTCGCTGGTGATGATCCGCTGACGCTGGATCACCGGACTGCCGGCGAGGAGGCCGAGGGCTTCCGTCACGTAATCAGGGCCGTCGACGATGCCGACGAATGGGAACTCCACGCTTTCCGAGTCGGAATACGCGGTTCCCAGTGCGGCGGCGCGCGCGAGGCGCTCGCGCGCCCGCGGCGCGGCATGCGGCTCACGTACGAATGTTCCTGCGCCCTGCCGTGATTCGACGAGACCGTCTTGACGTAGTGCTTGCAGTGCTTTCGCCGCGGTCGGTCGGGCAACGCTCCATGCGGCAGCCAGTTCCCGCTCGGAAGGCACCTCCGCACCGGGAGGCAGATCGCCTCGAATGATCTGGTCCTTCAGATAGCCGAAGATCTGCTTGTACTTCGGCAGCACCTCTTGGATCTCGGGCAACCCGACACCTCCGTCAACTACCATATGCCACTAGCCACTATACGGACTGCGGAACAGGCGTCAGGGGAGTTATGCGCACTGCGATAGCGATAGCTGCCGGTGGTGGGGGTGACGCTGTCACCGCTGCCATGATCGCATCCGCCATGCCGGAGCTGGGGATTGCGGCAATCATGAGTTACTCGTGGGACCGATTCATGATCGACCCCACGCCCGGCCCTCGGATTCGCACGGATTTCGTTGGACTCGTTGATCGCGGGGGAGTCGCCGAGGTCCGTCGAACTGCCGCGTTGCGGCACGGTACTTCCACGTTGCCTCGGCTGTCGGATTGCGTAGCGCAGCCGCTGCTGTTGCTCGAGGCCGCGGGCGGCGCGAAGGGGATGGCGGATCTGATGCGCTGTGCGGCAGCGGCATTCGACGCTGACGAGCTGATTGTGGTCGACGTTGGAGGCGATATCGTCGCCGAAGGACACGAGAGCGGCCTCCGCAGCCCGCTGGCCGACTCACTGGCCCTGGCGGCCGCCGTGCGATCCGGAATTCCGACCCGTGTCCTGATCGCCGGGCCGGGTCTCGACGGCGCGCTGTCGTCCACCGAGGTTCACGCTCGAATCGACACCCTCGGCGGCCGCCAGGTTGCCAACCTCACGTCGGCTGATGCCATGCCATTCGAAGCCGTCTGGTCCTGGCATCCATCGGAGGCCACAGCCCTTCTCGCTGCGGCAGCCCTCGGCTGGCGCGGTGTCGTAGAGACTCAGCGTGACGCAATTGTGAATCTCACCGACGCCTCGACTCGGGTATACGAGGTGAACGCCCAGGGTCTGATGAATTCATCACTGGCCGTACCGCTTTCGTCGACCAACAGTCTGGACCAAGCCGAACAGACGCTGCGGGATCGCCGTGGTGGTCGCAGCGAACTCGACGTCGAACGACACAGGGCCGCAGGCGAACGCGCCGAAGTCCGCATGCCCACCCTGGAATCACTCAGCACCATCGACCAATACGCAGATCGAGCGCAAGGTCGTGGCATCGACGCGCTCACGCTACGACGAGTCGCCGAAATGCTCCAAGCCATAGACCCATCCACCACCGCCGCATTGCGGGCGCTACTCGCGAAGCAACGCCCAGACAACTTCCGGCCCCCGCTGTACCAAGTGGCCCGCTGACGCCCATGGCAGGATCAGGGGCCAAACGGCGACCGGCCTTCGGTTCCTCTTACACGCTTACGCAGAGGCGTCCATTATGGTGATAGTCACTTCTTCTCCTATCGGATCACCCTCATCATCAACCGGCGTGTAGTCGATGATGCACTCGAGACCTTTTCCTGCGCAGACCCGAACAAGCTCCTTCAATTTGTTAATCGAATCCGACTCTTTACCTTTGATCGAACCCTCGAACAGGAAGAAAGGATTGACTCCAGCCGGGACGGTCGCTTCGTAGCAGAAGACGTAGGTGTCTTCATCCTCGTAAGTCAATTCAAATCCAGACATGCGCTCCTTGACGCTAATCCTGTTAGTGTCCAGCCATTCTTCAAAAGCGCTTCTAACAAGTCGGCTGTCCGTCATCTTGATATCGCCGCTGAAGGAAATCATTTTTTTCTCCTCATCTTAATTGAAGGTTCGGTTGCGTGTCGAAGGCGCCATCGCGCAACTGGATCGAGATAGATTCGACATTCTGCCCTGGATAATTCGAACTGATCGACTTTCGCGCATCCTTGAGTGGTTTCAAGATGTCCAGCTTCGAGCTGATAGTTCCATTTGTTATTGCGTTTCCGAAGGTTTTTGCCTGGGCAGTATAGGCGTCCTCGTTGCTTGTAATCCTCTTGCCGAGATCGACTAGTTGCTCATGCGTGAGCCCGGCGAGCGAGATTCGTTCGCCGGGCGCGTCGCCGCTGGGTCTGGTAGCGATCCTTCCGTCGTATCTCGCGATGAGGATGCTATCGAACTTGTCTCTGTCGACCAATGTGGCTATGTCGACGTCGGCGGCCGCCGGCTTGCGGAGTGCGGATCCTTGAATGACTACATCATCCGCTGGCAGCCCGCGGCCCTCCAGCGCTGCCTTGAGGTCATTGCCGAACTGATGGAACTCTTGCGCACTGTCGAATCGGTATGGATATCCGCGAGGCTTGACAACATTCACCCAGTTTGCCATCTGTTCCTTTAACTCGGTTGCACTTATAGGCTTGAGTTTTCTCGAACCTGTGGTGATCAAGTCGTGCACTTCTCGATCATTCAGACCCAAGCGTCGGCCTTCTTTGAGAATTTCATTCAAATCCGGCGTTGAATAACTCAGGTCAAATTTTCCGGGGCGTTCAGCAATCCATGCTTTCGCATCGGCGATTATCTGAGCATCTCCACCCGTCGCCATGCTCTCCGCTGCTGCGCTGTTCTTGCTCGCGAATATTCTCTGTGCCTGATTGAGTCCGAGTTGTGCATATGCTTTGATCTGACTACCCAGTGCATACGCTGTGTCATGAATGCCTGCAGTTATAGCCCGCGCGATTTGCGCGGACGAGCTGGTCATTACTTCGATTTTGCTCCGGGCTGTTGTCGCTGCGTCTCGGATACCGGCTGACGCGGTGGAGATCGCATCGCTTATCGGCGCCGATGATGTGTTCCGGTACCTCGTTGCAAACTGCCACCATCCTGAGCTCGCGCCTGTGCCGAATGGGGATGTTGTGCCACCGAATTCGCTGGCAGCCCCGGCGATACCAGTGAAACTCGTTCCGCCTCGTGTTATGAGTTGGCTGGTGGCGAGTTGGATTCCGGTTTCGGAGACGCCTTTCGCGGCGAGTTCGCGGGCGATGAGGCGGGTGCCGATCATGACGCCGGCTCGGTAGCCGAGTTCGGGTAGGCCGCTGACGGTGAGGATGGCGTCCCAGTACAGCCGTGAGTCGTCTGTGACGTTTCCGGCGTCGGCGTGGCCCGTCGACACGGGCACGGTGATGCTGTCGACAGTGCGGAAGTCGGTGGTGTCGAAGCCGGTGTAGTCGCCACTCCGCAGGGAGGACAAATTCCCGTCTGCGCTGAAAGTGGCCGTGGCGGTGAGTTCTTCGCCCTTGCGGTTGCGGTAGGTCCATTGCTGGGTGCTGGTGCCGTCGGGGCCGGTGACCATGGGCCCGCGGGCGGTGACGGGGTCGGTACGCCAGGTGCCGGTGAGGGGGTCGAACTGGTTGCCGTAGTTCGGGCCGCCGATCATGTCGTTGTAGCGGTCGATCGGGATCGTGGTGCCGTCAGGCTGATAGACCATGCGGGTGTGGTCGGGGCTGGTGAGGATGCTGTAGGGCACGCCGTTGGTGTGTCCGGGCACGGTGACGACCTGAATCTGGCTGCCGTCGGGGTTGGTGACGAGGGTGACCGGTGCGCCGAGGACGCCGGGGCGGAAGTCGGCTTGGGTGGTGGTGCCGTCGCGGTTGTACTCGGTGACGTGCCCGCCGAGTCCGTCGGGGTCGAGGTGCACCACTTCGTCGGGGGTGCTGGAGCCGGGGGCGTGTTCTTTGATGACGGTGCCGTCGGCATAGCGCACGGAGTGGGAGCCGTCGGGGTTGGCGGTCCAGGAGGTGATGTGTCCGTGGCCGTCGTCGACGGAGCGGACCTGGGTGATGGTGCCGCCGATGCTGGTGATGGTGGTGTCGCGGCTCAGGCCGCCGGTGCCGAGGACGATGTCGGATTCGGCGGTCGCGATCAGCAGACCGTTGCTGTCGTAGACGTTGGTCTTGTTGTGACCGGTGGTTGGATCGGTGGTGCCGATGATGGTCGAGTTGTCGGCCCCGGTGGTGACGGTGGTGTTGCCGCTGGGCAGGGTGACGGTCTGGCCCGGCACGGGTGTGCCGCCAGCCAGGACCGCGGTCACGTCCTCGACACCGCCCTGGGCCGGCGGCGCGGTTTGTCCTGGGGCACCGAGGCCGAGCTGTGGCAGCGTGGTGGCGGGATCGCCGGTGCCGGAGGGTTTTTGGTCTGGGACCGACGCTGGCTGCTGCGGTTGCGGCTCGGGCTGGGGTGCTGCGGGTGCGAGGTCGGCCGGAGCGGGGTTGGTCTTCTGGTCGATCTTCTCCGGTAGGTGTGGGGAAAGTCGGAGGGACATAATTGGTTTCGGCGGCGATCTGCTCAGTCATGTCTTGCACTGCATGAATACGCCGGAGCTTGGCAGCTGCGTCGGCAGCGCTGCGGACACTGAAGTTGAAGACCTGGCCCTCCCTCTGAGGGTCGGCGTGATCAGTCGGTGTGTTCTGGAGTGCGACTGGGCCGGGTCTCCACTGGCTGGGTGGTCTGAAGATTTCGGGCACAACTCACCTCGCGCATGAAAAAACCGCCACGCGCGAGGCGGTGGCGGTTTTCGATGGATTGGGATCGAGCGCTCAGCTTGGGCAGAACTCCAGCCCCTATCGGTCACTCAGCTGATCCACATGCTTCAAACAGCCGCAGCGATCACATCCCCTCTCCATGGGCAACAGCAAGCCGCCTGATCTCTGTAGGGGTGGGCTCAGCTCGGGCAAGAGCGAGGATTGCGAGATACCAACCGAACGGTGGCAGACACACAGCAGGGATGGACACAGCTGTAGCGCTGCAGTTACTTTCACCTAAGCTGCCACGACTTGTCAATCCCTTGGACACACTGGGATTCGTGCGCTCACGCTACCAGCACATATGCGGCCGCAGACTGTTCGAAAGCATGCCACGAAGACCACCGACTACACGATCGGCTGGGCCCGTTGATCTTTGGCCAGCCGCGTGCTGGCTGGTTCGGGATTCGGGGAGCGGCAAAATAGGCGTTCTGCAGGCTGTTGATGCCGCCCGTTCACGGTCTGGTCAGTCCGAACAGCCTTGTAAGCCGCAAAGTACCGCGCTCTCCGGTGTAGTGCGACCGGCCGTTCTTCCGCTTTGTCACAGACTCTGCACTTGTTCGGTGAAGCGCAGGTTCATGTTGGCGGCCGCCAGTTTGGCGCGTTGCCTCGCGTGCTCGGGGGTCGAGGTGGTGAGGTCGAACTCGTCGGTGGTCGTCAAGACCAGGGTTCGATCTCCGCCAGTCAGCAGGATGGCGAACGTGTCGACCCATGGGCCGAGGCCGAACCAGCCGGTCACTGTGTCGACGGCCAGCGGCAAGGTGGTGGTGTGGGGCCGGTCCTCGATTGCGATCAGCTCGAGCCACTCCTCGGCGGCGGCTTGGTGATCCATCGTCAGGTCGGGCTCGGTTGTCCAGCGAATCTCGCTTCGCTGCTCCGGGCCACGGACTGAAAGACCTTGCTGTGTATAGGACAGCGTTATGAATCCGCGGTTGGTTTCGAGAACCAGCGTGCCTGTCACGGGAATCGAGCCGTTGTGGGATACGGCGGCGAGCCGCCCGAGCCCGATCACCGATGTGGCCAAGAGTCGATCGCTGATCCGGGTCAGTTCCACAGGTCCGGATTGTTCCACGCGCTGGCGGGCTCACTCCTTCGAATAGTCCGTGCTCAGCCAGCGGTCGGGGCGCATGCGGATGAGAACTGATGTGGGGGAGAGGTTTTGGGTGGTGAAGGCGGTGCCCTCGGCTTCGCCCAGGTAGCGGGTGGCGATTGGGAGGGCTGTTTCGGGGGTGAGGGGCTCGATGGCGGTGACCGGGCCTTCCGCGGTGACGTATTTGTACGGTGGGTGCTCCACTTGGGCCGTCAAGGAGAATCGGCCCGCGGCGCGGATCTCCTTCCCCTTCGCCGAGCCGGTTTCGGTCCAGATGTGGATCTCGCCGCCGGGCTCGTAGGCGTACCAGATCGGCACTGCGAGGGGTGCGCGGTTCGGGCGTTCTACGGCGATCACGCCGACGTGGAGTTCGGCCAGGAACTTTTCGCGTTCTTCGGCGGTCATCTTCGCCATGGGGGGTCCTTTCGGTCGGGCCGGAAAGAACTGACATCTGGGCAACCCCGGAGAACCTGGTCCGAATTCCCTTCCGATTGGAAATGAGGGTCCCCTAACACTCTGCTCCTTCTTGCAGCTATGGTTAGCATCACCTAACGCCGCACCTGGGCGTTTTGTTGGAAGAAGGACCTGAAGATGAACGGACGCTCGAGCGGCATTCCGCCGGTGCGCAAGACCCTGCTGCGCGTCTCGGCGCTGGGGGCCGCGCTGGTGATGGCGGCGGCATGCGGCAATACGAAGTCGAACAGTGACGACGTGAAGGCGCTCGACGGCAACCATTACGCCCAGGTCAATATCGCCTCCAACAAGGAGTCGGACAAGGCGCAGTTCACCGATCCCCGGTTCATCAACGCCTGGGGTATCGCGGATCGGCCCAAGGGTGCGGGCGGGCACTTCTGGGTCGGTGCGGGCGGGTTCTCGTTCCAGTTCGTCGGGGACGTGACCAAGTCGCCGGATGCCAAGTACCAGAAGATGTTCCAGGATCCGCTGAAGCTGGTCACCATTCCCGGCGCGGACTCCATTCCGGACGACGACGGCGACGACTCCGAGGGCAAGACCACCGGTGTGGTGTTCAACCCGGCCCCGCTGGCCTCCGACATCTTCGCGGTGAAGGATCAGCCGGTCAGCTACGACGGCAAGGACGAGAAGCTCACCGGCTCGGCGCGCTTCATCTTCGCCACCGACTCCGGCAAAATCTCGGGCTGGACCGAGCAGGGCGCGGGCGGCGCGATCGTGCGCCACGACGGCCCGGCCATCGTCGAATTCGACGGCACCGCACAGGGTATGGGCTTCAAGGGCATCGCCCTGGATCCGTCGGGCACCAAGCTGCTGGCCGCCGACTTCGGCAAGGACCCGCAGATCCGCACCTTCGACAAGGATTGGAAGCTGGTGCCCACCACCGGTTTCGCCAACCCCTTCGCCACCGGTGACGCCATCGACCCGGCCGACGCGTCCAAGGGCAAGAAGCTCAAGATCGGCGACCCGGCTCCGTGGAACGTCGCCACCATCGGCGACCGCGTGTTCGTCGCCTACGCAATGACTCAGCCCAAGGACGGCGACCCCACCCAGTTGAAGAAGGGTGAAGAGGACTCGCTGGACAAAGACAAGGAGAAGGACGCGGGTTACAAGGCCAAGAAGGGGCAGATCGCCGAGTTCGACAAGAACGGCAAGCTGGTCCGCACCCTCGACGCCGACGGCCGCCTCAACGCGCCCTGGGCCGTGACCGTGGCCCCGCAGGGCTTCGGCCCGCTCTCGGGCAAGCTGCTGATCGGCAACTTCGGTGGCACGGGCCGCATCCTGGCCCTGGACGACCAGTCCGGCAAGTTCGTCGACTACCTGCGTGACGCCGACGGAAAGCCCGCCGAGATCGAGGGCCTGTGGGGCCTGATGTTCGGCAACGGTGAATCCCTCGGCGACGCCGACGCCCTGTACTTCACCGCGGGCCCCAATGAAGAGAAGGAAGGCCTCTTCGGCAGCCTCCGCCTGAAGTAACCCGAAACTCCGTGGCCCCGAGCTGATTCCGGCTCGGGGCCACGTGTTTTTTGTGCCGGGACCCGGCGTCGGAAGGATATATCCTTCCGACGCCGCGCCCATGCCTGTGCTTTTCGACCTAGGCTGGTGATCGAATTGTCGCTATCTCGAGGTGAGGAGTTCGGCATGATCGCTGCGGTCGTCATGGATCTGGACGGGACCCTGATCGAGTCGGACGAGCTGGGTGCCGATGATCCGCGGCAGGTTCGTGTGGTCGACGGGGCGGAGGCGATGGTGCGCGCGCTCGCGGGTTACGTTCCGGTCGCCGTCGCCACCACCGCACCGGCCCGCTACGTCGCGGCGCTGACCGATCTGCTGCCGGAGCTGTTCGAGCAGGTGTCCAGCATTGTCGTCGGTGATCCGGTCGAGGGTTCCATGTCTGCCGAGCTGCTGGAGATCTCGCTCGAATCGCTGGGCATGGCACCGGGAAACGTGGTGGCGCTGCTCAATTCGGTCGACGGGCTGATGGAGGCCCGCGCGCTCGGCATGCGGGCGATGGCGCTACCGGACCCGAGGCGTCCGCTGCCGTGGCAGTTGGCCGCGGCGGGGATCCCGATCAGTCCGACCCCGCACCACGCGGCGGTATCGCTGCTGCGGGCCTTCCGGACCGAGGGCGTGATCCCGCTACGCTGGAAGCTCATCCGGCAGCTGCTGCCGGTCTGATCCGAAGCCCCCGGAATCGCCTGATCGTCCCCGAGGAAGAAGGTGTCCCCGAGGCCGGGCGGCTGGACGATCCGGCGCTCGATCTCCTCCGCATACGGTCGCCCGGTGACCCGCGCGATGGGCATTCCGGCCAGTTCGGTCTCCGCTACCGCAGGGGCAGCCGCATCTCACCCGTGGGAGGTACGGCACCGATGAATTTCCGGTCGAGGCGTCGTCATATCGGTAACCGCGCGGCCGACATTCACAACGCACTGGTAAGGAGCACACCGAAATGCGCAAGATCACCGCTGGCATGTTCATCTCCCTCGACGGCGTCATCGCCGACCCGCAGGACTGGCACTTCCCGTACTTCAGCGAGGAGATGGGCGAGGCCGTTTCGACGCTGGTCGCGTCCGCCGACACCATGCTGTTCGGGCGGGTCACCTATGAGGGATTCGCGGGTGCCTGGCCCGATCGGGAAGCCGAGGGCGGGGAGGACGCCGGGTTCGCCAAGGCGCTCGGCGATATGCGCAAGATCGTCTTCTCGCACGGCGCGGTCGACCTCACCTGGCGCAATTCCGAACAGCCGCAAGGGGATCTGGTGGAGACCGCGGCGCTGCTGAAGGCCGAGGAAGGCGGCGACATCACGCTGAGCGGATCCACCTCGATCGTGCGGCAGCTGCTCGCGGCGGAACTCATCGACGAACTGCACCTGCTGGTGCACCCGGTCGTGCTGCGCAACGGCGCGATGCGGCTCTTCGATGAGGGAACGCCGATTCCGCTGCGGCTGCTGTCGGCCACGCCGTTCGAGACCGGGGTCGTGCACCTGGTCTACGGTCCGGCCGCCGCGCCCGCCGCGGCCGGCTACGACGAGGCGAAAACGCATATCTCCTAATCGGATTCGGATCCGGTGAGGCGGGCCCGCTGCCGGCGGGCCCGCCTCTTGCCGATGGCGTCGTAGCGCAGCTGCAACCCGTCGGTGAATGCGGACAGCGCCAATTCGAAACTCTCGGAGTCGATTTCGTCGGCCTTGGCGCGCAGCAGATGCGCCTGCTCCAGGTGCGGATAGCGGTCCCGATAGACCTGGACGTCGTCGATGAAGCCGCGGGAGAACGAGCCCATGGTGGCTCCCATCACCAGGTAGCGGGTGGCCGCGCCGATCATCGTCGCTTCGCGCGGGGGCCAGCCCGCCGAGACCAGGCCGCCGTGGACGGCGTCGGCGTGGCGGAGATTCTCGTCGCGGGTGCCGGGACCGGCTGCCAGGTAGGCGACGAAATTGGGGTGCCGCACCAGCGCGTCACGGTAGGAGTGGGCCCAAGCCGTCAGGCCGGTGCGCCAGTCGCCCGAATCGAAGGCGGAGGTGTCGACGCGGGCCATGATGCCGCCCGCGATGTCGTCGAGCAGTGCGTCCTTGGTGCGGTAGTGGGTGTAGAGCGAGGCGGCCTGCACGCCCAGCTCGGCGGCGAGCTTGCGCATGGACAGCTCGGCGAGACCGTCGCGGTCGATCAGGGTGAGCGCCGCCTCGCTGATGCGTTCGCGGCTCAGCAGCGGCACTTTCGGCCTGGCCATCCGGCTCACCTCCTTGTGGCGGACCCCAGTGATCCCCCGGCGGAGGTCGAATTTATCACCCGGTCCTTGATTAACCGAACACTGTTAGGATAGCTTCGAGTCATAAACCTAACAACGTTCGGTTAGGAGCTTTCGCAACCATGGACTTCGAACTCGGCGAGTCGCAGCGCGAACTGCGCGACCTGGCACGCGCCTGGGGGACAAAGAGGTCGTCCCGCACGCGGCGGCCTGGGACCGGGCCGAGGCGGTGGATACCGCGATCGTCGGAAAGCTCGGTGAGATGGGCTTTCTCGGCATCGAGATCCCCGAGGAGTACGGCGGGTCCGGCGGCACCGCCACCGACTACTGCCTGCTGCTCGAGGAGCTCGGGCGCGGGGACAGCTCGGTGCGCGGCATCGTGTCGGTCTCGCTCGGGCTGGTTTCCAAGACCATCAAGACCTACGGCACCGAGGCGCAGAAGCGGGAGTGGCTGCCGCGGCTGTGCGCCGGGCAGGCGCTGGGCTGCTTCGGGCTCACCGAACCGGGCACCGGCTCGGACGCGGGCAGCCTGACCACCAAAGCCGTTGCGGACGGCGATGATTGGCTGCTGTCGGGCACCAAGATCTTCATCACCAATGGCACCTGGGCCGAAGTCGCGATCATCTTCGCGCGCACCGGCGGGCCCGGGCCCAAGGGCGTGACCGCGTTCCTGGTGCCCACCGACGCGCCCGGGTTCGCGCGCACCGAGATCAAGGGCAAGCTCGGCCTGCGCGGGCAGGCCACCGCGGAGCTGGTGCTCGACGGGGTCCGGGTGCCCGACGCCAACCGGCTCGGCGAGCTCGGTCAGGGCTTCAAGATCGCCATGGCGGCCCTGGACAAGGGGCGCATGGGCGTGGCCGCCGGGTGCGTCGGCGTCGCCAAGGGCTGCCTGGAGGCCGCCGTGAAATACGCTGGGGAGCGCGAACAGTTCGGCAAGCCGATCGCCTCCTACCAGCTGGTTCAGGAACTCATCGCCGATATCGCCGTCGATGTCGAGGCGGCGCGGCTGCTCACCTGGCGGGTCGCCGACCTCGTCGAGAAGGGCAAGCCGTTCGGCACCGAGGCCTCGGTGGCCAAGCTGTTCGCCAGCGAGGCCGCGGTGAAGGCCGCCAACAATGCCATCCAGGTGTTCGGCGGATACGGCTACATCGACGAGTACCCGGTGTCGAAGTACCTGCGCGATTCCCGGGTGCTCACCCTCTACGAGGGCACCAGCCAGATTCAGAAGCTGCTCATCGGGCGCGCCCTCACCGGCGTGAACGCCTTCCTCTGACCATCCTCACAGACAGGGAGATTCACCTCATGTCGAAAGTCGCAGTCGTGACCGGCGCCGCCCGCGGCATCGGCGCGGGCACCGCCGCCCGCCTGGCCGCCGACGGATTCGCCGTCGCCATCGTCGATCTCGACGAGGCGGCCTGCAAGGACGCGGTGGACGCCATTGTCGCCAAGGGCGGCAAGGCCATCGCGGTGGGCTGCAATGTCACCGACGAGACGCAGGTCGCGGCCGCGTTCGAACGCGTTGCGGCGGAACTGGGTTCGGTCGACGTACTGGTCAACAATGCCGGCGTGCTGCGCGACAACCTGCTGTTCAAGATGTCGGTGGACGACTGGGACATCGTGATGTCGGTGCACCTCAAGGGCGCGTTCCTGTGCTCGCGCGAGGCGCAGAAGTACATGGTGAAGCAGAAGTCCGGCAAGATCGTGAACACCTCCAGCGTGTCGGCGCTGGGTGCGCGCGGGCAGGCCAACTACTCGGCCGCCAAGATGGGTATCCAGGGGCTGACCCGTACGCTGGCAATGGAATTGGGGCCGTTCGGCATCAATGTCAATGCCGTCGCGCCCGGGTTCATCGTCACCGAGATGACCGATGCCACCGCCGCCCGGGTGGGAGTCTCGCCCGAGGAATTCCGCGCCGAGGCCGCCAAGATCACCCCGCTGCGTCGCGTCGGCGAACCGGCCGACATCGCGAACGTCGTTTCCTTCCTGGTCTCCGACGATGCCTCCTTCGTCACCGGCCAGACCATTTACGTCGACGGCGGACGCCGTCTCTGACCAGGCCCAACTCTCGGGAGCTCTCAGGGGCTTCCCCTGAAACCCCTTTCGCCAGAACAAGAGAGCACTATGCAGAGAACAATTTTCGACAAGGACCACGAAGCCGTCCGCGAGACCGTGCGGGCTTTCCTCGAAGCCGAGGTCGTGCCGGTCTACGAGGAGTGGTACGCCGCCGGTATCGCGCCGCGCGAGTTCTATTACAAGCTGGGCGAACTCGGTGTCTTCGGCATCGAGGTGCCCGAGGAGTTCGGTGGCGCGGGCATCGAATCCTTCAAGTTCCAGGCCATTCTCCTCGAGGAGTGCGCGCGGGCCGCGGTGTCGCTGGGCGGCTCGGGCGTGCACGTAGGGCTGTGCCTGCCCTACATCCTGAACCTGGCCACCCAGGAGCAGAAGGAGCGCTGGCTGCCCGGCTTCGTGTCCGGCGAGACCATGTTCGCCATCGCCATGACCGAGCCCGGCACCGGCTCGGACCTGGCCGGAATGCGCACCACCGCAAAGCTTTCCGCGGACGGCACGCACTACGTGCTGAACGGGTCCAAGACCTTCCTCACCGGCGGCGTGCTCGCCGACCGCGTCATCGTGTGCGCCCGCACCGCCGCGCCCGCCGAAGGCGATCGCCGCCACGGGATTTCGCTGTTCGCGGTGGACACCAAGTCGGCGGGCTACACCGTCGGCCGCAAGCTCGACAAGCTGGGCCTCAAGGTCTCCGACACCGCCGAACTCAACTTCACCGACGTCAAGGTGCCGGTCGAGGACTTGCTCGGTGAGGAGCACAAGGGCTTCTCCTACCTGGGTCAGAACCTGCCCCAGGAGCGGGCGTCCATCGCCGTCGGCGCGTACGCGCAGGCCAAGGCCGCCATCCGGTTCGCCAAGGATTACACGCAGCAGCGCAACGTCTTCGGCCAGCCGGTCGCCAGCTTCCAGAACACCAAGTTCGAACTCGCCGCCTGCCAGGCCGAGGTCGACGCCGCCGAAGCCGTCGTCGACCGCGCCCTCGAGGCCCTCGACAACGGCACCTTGACGGCCGCCGACGCCGCCTCGGCCAAGCTGTTCTGCACCGAGGTCGCCCACCGCGTCATCGACCGCTGCCTCCAGTTGCACGGCGGCTACGGCTTCATCAACGAATACCCGATCGCCCGCCTGTACGCCGACAACCGGGTCAACCGGATCTACGGCGGCACAAGCGAAGTCATGAAAATGATCATCGCCAAGAACATGGGTCTCTGATCCCGTCTCGAAACCCGAGGTATCGATGAACGCGACTCTCTCCCTGGCCAGCATCCTCGCCGAACCGGCGTGGCGGCGGCCCGACCATATCGCCCTGATCGAGGGCGAGCAGCGCATCAGCTTCCGGGATCTGTGGCGGCAGGCCCGCGAACAGGCCGGGGCGCTCATCGAACTCGGGGTGCGGCCGGGGGACCGGGTCGCGCTCATGGGGCCCAATACCGCGGATTTCCCGCGCGCCTACTTCGCCATTCTGGCGGCGGGGGCGACCGTGGTGCCGGTACACCTGCTGCTCACCGCGGACGAGGCCGAATACGTGCTGCGCGACAGCGGGGCCAAGGTCATGATCTGCCATCCGATGGTGGAGGCGGTCGGCAAGGAAGCCGCGAGCCGGGTCGGGATCGACTGCCTGGGTCCGAAAGAGCTTACAGGCGAGGCGATTCCGACCTACGTGGCGCGCAGCCCGCTGGATACGGCGGTGGTGTTCTACACCAGCGGCACCACCGGGCGGCCCAAGGGCGCGGAGCTCAGCCACCTCAATATGGTCATGTGCGCCACCGTGAACGCCTTCGACGCCAACGAGGTCCAGCGCGAGGACATCGCGCTCGGGGCGCTGCCGCTGTTCCACGTGTTCGGGCAGACCGTATCCATGAACTCGCACTGGCGGCTGGGCGCGACCCTGGTGCTGCTGCCGAGATTCGATGCGGCACAGGCGCTCGAGCTCATGGTGCGGGAGAACATCAACACCTTCCACGGTGTCCCGACCATGTACCACGGCCTGCTCGAGGCGGCCGAGGCCGCGACGGAGCTGCCGAAGCTGCGGCTGTGCATCAGCGGCGGCGCGGCCATGCCGCCGGTCATCATCGAGGAATTCGAGAAGGTCTTCGGCTCGCACATCCTCGAGGGCTACGGCCTGTCCGAAACCTCGCCCACCGCAACGGTGAACCAACCGCTGCTCGGCCCCAAGGTCGGGACCGTCGGGCATCCGGTGTGGGGCGTCGAGGTGGAGATCGCCGACGCCGAGCACCGCGACCGCATCGACCTGCTGCCCACCGGCACCATCGGCGAGTTCGTGGTGCGCGGCCACAATGTGTTCAGCGGCTACACCGGCAATCCCGAGGCCACCGCGGAGGTCATGGTGGACGGCTGGTTCCGCACCGGCGACCTCGGCATCAAGGACGAGCAGGGCTACCTGCGCATCGTCGACCGGATCAAGGAGATGATCATCCGCGGCGGGTTCAACGTGTACCCGACCGAGGTCGAAGCGGCACTGCTGCGGCATCCGAACATCGCGCAGGTGGCGATCATCGGTGTGCCGGACGAGAACTACGGCGAAGAGATCCTCGCGGTCGTGGTGCCGTCGGGACCGCTGTCGGCCGAGGAAGTCATCGACTACGCGAAAGAGCATGTGGCACGGTACAAGTACCCGCGCCGCGTCGAGTTCGTCACCGAATTGCCCATGGGGCCAACCCACAAGATCCTCAAGCGCGAACTGAAGCAGCGCTACGCCTGAGCGGAGGAAACCTCACCATGATCGACTTCAACGACTTCGACCGGCTACGGGCCGCCGTCGGCACCGAGCTCGGGGTCAGCGACTGGATCACCGTGGACCAGAAGCGCATCGACACCTTCGCCGACGCCACCGACGACCACCAGTGGATCCACGTCGACGCCGAACGCGCCGCCGCCGGACCCTACGGGCGCACCATCGCGCACGGATTCCTCACCCTGTCGCTGGTGGTGCCGATGACCGCGCAGGTCATGACCGTCAGCGCGGCGAATATGGCGATCAACTACGGGCTCAACAAGGTTCGCTTCATCAACCCGGTCCGGGTGGACAGCCGCATCCGCGGGCGGTTCACCCTCGACGCCGTCACCGACATCCCCGGCGGCGTGCAGGCCGTGCGCACGGTGACCGTCGAGATCGAGGGCCAGGACAAGCCCGCCTGCGTCGCGGAGAGCATCGCACGCTACCTCTCCTGAGGTTCGGGGGATGATGGCCCGCCGATCGAATCGATCGGCGGGCCATCGTTTTCCGTGCGTGGGCCTGGTTGTTCTTCGCGCGTGGGCCTAGGCGTGCGGCCCGAACGGCACCGCCGACAGCGGGGCGGCATCCGGCGTCATGGTCGCCACCACGGAGATCCCCGCCGCCTGGAAATTCGTCAGCGCCCGCGCGATATGGTCCGCCGAGGTGATCAGGATGGCCGCGTGCGCGCCGATGACGTCCATGAGCTGCGCCGAGAACGCCGCGTTCTGCACCGTCGAATTCGCCTTGGTCTCGGTGTGAATGCGGTCGCGGTCGATGCCGTGCTCGACCAGCCAATCGGCCATGGCATCGGCCTCGGTCACCCCGTTCTGCGGATTGCCGCCGGTCACGATGACCGGGGCCCGCGGGGACAACAGGGCCGAGACGTACCCGGCGTAGAGGCGGGACATGAGCTCGGGGCGCATCTGGCCGTCGGGCAGCAGACCGTACCCGAGCACCACGATGGCGGTGTCGGGGGTGAACAGGGCGGGCAGATTCACCCCGGGTAGGTCGACGCCCGGGAAGTTCAGCGTCGAGAAGGCGTCGATGCTGGCCAGCACATCACTGGACAACCCCGCCAGTGGATCGACCCGGTCCGGCACCTGGCCCGCGACGGGCTCGGCGGCGGGCGTCGTGGAATCCGCCTCGGCCGCCAGGGGGTCCGGGGTGATGGGGTCCGGGTCCAGGTACGCCGGTGCCGCGTCGGCGAAGGCCGGGGCGGCACCGGTGGCCAGCGCGATGACGGTCGCGCCCGGCAGCAGCGCCTGCAATGTCCGGATGCGAATGGTGTTGGGAATCGGCCGATGATGGCGGCCGGGACTGCGTCGTCGCAGCTCCGGGCGGACGCCCTGCCATTGACCGCTGGATGTGATCTTCCGATGTCTGCCTGCGTCGAGCATCGCAACCCCCTAGGTAGCCGGAGTGTGACTACCGGTCGGTTCACAATCTTCCGAATCATGATCTCGCCGGATTCACTTCCGTGGAGGCGATTTCGCGAAATCAAGATCCGAAAAATGGGGGCAGTGCGCCATGGTGACCGGTGTCACAGCCGAGCTGATGTCACACCCGTGCGCGCCGCGTCGTCAACCCGACGAAGCCAACAGCACACGGAATCGAGAGAACAATGACCCGCTTCGCCATGTTCGAGAACGAGATCACCACCAAGTTCGTCAAGCGCCTCAACAACGCGGGCCGCATCGCCGAGGAGTCGACGCTGCCCAAGGCCGTCCAGGAACTGGTGAAAATCCGTGCCTCCCAGATCAACCGCTGCGGCATGTGCCTGGACATGCACACCAAGGACGCCGCCCATGCCGGCGAAACCCCCGTCCGCCTGGCCATGATCGCCGCGTGGAAGGAATCCACCGTCTTCACCGACGCCGAACGCGCCGCCCTGGCACTGACCGAGGAGGGCACCCGCCTCGCCGACGCGTCACCCGGCATCACCGAGGACACCTGGGCCCAGGTCCGCAAGCACTACGACGACGACCAGATCGGTGCCCTGATCTCCCTGATCGCCACCATCAACGCCTGGAACCGCCTGAACGTCATCTCCGGCAACGTCGGCGGCGACTACGTCCCCGGCCAGTGGTGACCGGCACCCATCGAACGGCGGCCCCTCCGGAAATTCGGTTTCGGATTTCGGGAGGGGTCGTTACTGTCATCGGCGCCACCGACGCCCTGGCGCGCAGGACGTGGGGTGGTCCAGCCGGTGTGGAGGAGTTCGGAGTCCTCGCTTCTCTGTCGAGGAAGAAATCGCGGGTTCGAATCCCGTCACTGGCGCAAGACAATTCACGCCGGGTGCCTCCCCTCAGCCGGTGAACACCGCGCGATGGTCTGCACACCACTCGGCCCGCTCGACCACACCGGTTCCATCGCGGACGGACGCGGCTAGAGTTGGGCGCATGATTACCGCGATTGTGCTGATCTCCGCCGAGCCGGATCGGATTCCCGAGACCGCGCAGGAGCTCGCCGACATCAAGGGTGTGGCCGAGGTCTATTCGTGTGCGGGGGATGTGGATCTGATCGCCGTGGTCCGGGTGCGCGATCACGAGGAGATCGCCGAGGTGGTCACCGGGCGCGTCAACAAGACGCCGGGCGTGCTGCGCACCGCCACCCACATCGCGTTCAAGTCCTACTCGCGCGCCGATGTGGAGGCCGGGTTCTCGATCGGCGAATAGCCGCCGGGATCAGCGGGTCTGGATCGACGCCCCGAGGGCGGTACCGGTGTGACCCGGTTCGATGACGTGCGTGACCCCGCCCTTGCAACCGGGGAACAGGTACACGTTGGCCCGCAACGCGGTTTCGTTGTCGATGTTCAGGCGACGCGGGACACTGCGGACGGTCACGCAGTCGCCGGGCGTTCCATAGTTACGTCCGTCCACGGTCAGGGTGCCGGAATCGGTGGCCTCCGCGCGGGCCCAGTGCGCCGAGCTCACCGGGACGCCGACGCCCAGGAACACGACCACCAGGCCGGATAGCACCACTGCGTATCGCATGTCGAAACTGTAACGCCGTTGTGACCCGATCCCAACGGTGAACACGAGAGGGAACCAGCCATGTTCGTGAAGGTGTGCGGACTGACCACCGAGGAACAGATCGACTGGGCCGTCGAGCTCGGCTACTCCGCCATCGGGGTGATGGGCACGCGCAAGAGCAAGCGCTATCGCACCCCCGAGCAGGCCCGCGCGCTGGCCGCGTACGCGCGCGGCCGGATCGCCACCTTCGTGGTGGCGCTCGACCGGAGCGAGATCGCCGACGTGCTGGACGAGTTCGACGTCGTGCAGCTCTACAACTGGACCGACCTGCCGAATCTCGCCTACTGCTCGGCAAATGAGCCCGCCCCCCAGCAGGCTTACGAGTACTTCTTCTACGACGCCAGCGTCGGATCGGGCACCTTCTCCGAATTCCCGGACTGGCTCGCGAAGGTGCCCGGCAAGGTTGTGCTGGCCGGTGGCCTGGACGCCGACAATGTCGCGGGCGTCATCGAGGCGCACCGGCCCTACGGTGTCGACGTGTCCAGCTCCGTCGAACTCGCCCCGGGCGTCAAGAGTTTCGACGCCATGCGCGAGTTCATCGAGGCCACCAAGCGCGGTTAGTCCGCGCCGAGCTCGTTGGAGACGGTGACCCAGCGATCCAGCAGGTTCGCGGCGGCACCGGAATCGACGGTCTCGGCCACCCGCTTCAGGGCCACGGCCAGCTTGGGATGCAGGTCGAGTTCGACCTCCTCCGGACGCAGGTCGTAGGCCACCAGCGCGGCCGCCGAATTCAGCAGCACGGCATCGCGCACCGGGCCGGGATCGCCCGCGAGCATATTGCGGGCGATGACCGCGTTCATCTCCGCGTCGCCGCCGCGCAGCGCCGAGGGATCCACCCGCTCAATGCCCAATTGCGTTGGGTCGATGGTGGTTTCGTGCCGAAATCCGCCCGCGACCACCCACGCGTCGGTGGTGTCGGCGGTGGTGATCTCGTCCAGGCCGTCATTGCCGCGCACCACCAGCGCCGAGGCCCCGCGCTCGGCGAACACGCCCGCGATCACCGGCACCAGATCCGGGAAGGCGCAGCCGATCAGGCCCGCGCCGGGCTGGGCCGGATTGGTCAGCGGGCCCAGGATATTGAAGACCGTCGGAATGCCGATCTCGCCGCGCGCCTTGCTGGCGAAGCGCAGCGAGGGATGGAACACCGGCGCGAAGCAGAAGCCGATACCGGTCTGACGCACGCATTCGGCCACCGATTCCGGGCCCAGCGCGATCTTCACGCCCAGCGCCTCGAGCACGTCCGCGCCGCCGCTCTTGGACGACGCCGCCCGGTTGCCGTGCTTGATCACCGGAATTCCGCTGGCGGCCACCACGATCGAGGACATGGTGGAGATGTTCACGCTGCCCGAACGGTCACCGCCGGTGCCGACGATATCGACCGCCCCGCCCTCGTGGCGGACCCGGCGCGCGTGCGAGAGCATGCCGCTGGCCAGGCCTTTCAGCTCGGTCGGGGTCGGGCCCTTCATCTTCAGGGCCACGCCGAAGGCCGCGATCTGCGCGGACGTGGCGTTGTCGGTGAAGATCTCGTTCATCGCCCACGCGGCCTCGTCCGAGGACAGATCGTTGCCATCGGTGAGGATGCCGAGAACTTCTCGCCAGGTGCGCGCGCTCATGGGAACAAGCCTAGTGCGGAGAACCCAACTCTCGGGACTCTCAGGGGTCTTCGACCCCCGAACCCCCGCTACCGGCCCGGCTTCGCGGGCTGCAACGCATCCCAGCCCAGCACGTCCCCGTCGTGGCGGTGGGCGATCGCGGCAATGCGGGAACGCTCTTGCGAACAGTGCAGGGCGTCGAGCACCTGCACGCGCCGCAGCACCAGGTTCGCCGGGCCGGTCGTGTCGGCCGAGGCTGTGTCATAGCCGATTTGCGCGGCGATGACTTGCACCTCATTCACCCGGTCGGCGGGAATTCGAAGGTGGTGCCGGAGGACTACCGGAGCATCGGTGGTCCACTCCAGGGCCTTGCCCAGGGCCGCTGAACAGGCTTCGGTGTCATCGAAACTCGATGCGACCACCACCAGATCGGGGCGCGCCGGGTCCAGTTCCGTTGCCGCGCTCCGGCCGACCATCCGCTGCCACCACGATTTCACGCTCATAGCACCCTCTCTGCACAGCTCAGCTTCCTCTTACCTGCGCAATCTAGGCTCCACCGTGACACGCCGAGAGGCCCCGCGAGACGCTCGCTCGCCCTGGGCTTTCCGACACGTACGACGAAGTTTCGTACCCCGCTATGTCTGTCGTACTACGACAAGTCATACTTACCGGCGTGACGACCGCAGTAGGGACCCCAGGATCGGCCATTACCCAGCGTGTGCATTCGCTGAACCGGCCCAACATGGTCAGCGTCGGTACCATCATCTGGCTGTCGAGCGAGCTGATGTTCTTCGCCGGCCTGTTCGCCATGTACTTCGTTGCTCGCGCGCAGGCGCACGGAAACTGGCCGCCGGAGCCGACCGAGCTGAACCTGAAGCTCGCCGTGCCGGTCACGCTGGTGCTCGTGCTGTCCTCCTTCACCTGCCAGATGGGCGTCTTCGCCGCCGAGCGCGGTGACGTGTTCGGCCTGCGCCGCTGGTACGTGCTGACCTTCCTGATGGGCGCGTTCTTCGTCGGCGGTCAGGGCTACGAGTACACCAACCTCGTGCGCGAGGGCACCTCGATCTCCAGCTCGGTGTACGGCGCGGTGTTCTACATCACCACCGGCTTCCACGGTCTGCACGTCATCGGCGGTCTCATCGCGTTCATCTTCCTGCTGGTGCGCACCAAGCTCAGCAAGTTCACCCCGGCGCAGGCCACCGCGGCGATCGTCGTCTCGTACTACTGGCACTTCGTCGACATCGTCTGGATCGCACTCTTCGCGACGATCTACTTCGTCCGCTAACCCCGGACACGGCCGATGCCCAGCCCGCGTCGGCGAAAACAGCTTGTACAAGTCGGTTCCGTCTACTCCAAAGGGACACAGATGAGTTCATCTCCCCCGTCAGCGCCAGATCCCGAGGGGATCGGCCAGGCCACCAAGATCCGCAAGCAGCGCCGGACGCGTCGGCGGCTGGTGGGCGGTCTGGTTCTCCTGATGGGCCTCGTCGGAGCCGGCTTCGCGGCGTCGGCCCTGACCCCGCAGGCTCAGGTCGCGACGGCTAAAGAGGACCAGTCCGCGCTGATCCGCGAGGGCAAGCAGATCTACGACACCTCCTGCGTCACCTGCCACGGTGTCAACCTGCAGGGCGTCCAGGATCGCGGCCCCAGCCTGATCGGCGTCGGTGAGGCCGCGGTCTACTTCCAGGTCTCCTCCGGCCGCATGCCCGCGGCCCGCAACGAGGCGCAGATCGTGCGCAAGCCCGCCAAGTTCGACGCGCACCAGACCGACGCGCTCGGCGCCTACGTCCAGTCCCAGGGCGGCGGTCCGACCGTGCGACGCGACGGCGACGGCTCGGTCTCGCAGGAATCCCTCATCGCGGACCGCGATCTGGGCCGCGGTGGCGAGCTGTTCCGCATGAACTGCGCGTCCTGCCACAACTTCACCGGCAAGGGTGGCGCGCTGTCCTCGGGCAAGTTCGCGCCCCCGCTGGTAGAGGCCTCCGAGCAGCAGATCTACCTGGCCATGCTCACCGGCCCGCAGAACATGCCCAAGTTCTCCGACCGGCAGCTGACGCCGGAGGAGAAGCAGGACATCGTCGCCTACATCAAGGACCGCATGGAGACCAAGTCCGAGGGCGGCTACGGGCTCGGCGGCTTCGGTCCCGCGACCGAGGGCCTGGCGATCTGGGTCGTCGGCATCGTGGTCCTGGTCGGATCCGCGATGTGGATCGGTTCCCGGTCATGACCGCGTCAGGCCCGGAGGCGGCAGCGCAGCGTAACCATGGAGGGCCCGCGGCCATGACCGATCGGACACAGCCATGAGCGAACAGGAGCGAAACAGCATGGGGGACATCCCCACCGACCCCACCGACGAGCAGCTCGACACGATGTCGCGCGACGAGCTGGTCGAGCTCGGTACGAAGCTCGACGGCGTCGACGTCGCCTACCGTGCGCCGCGCTGGCCCGTCGAGGGCACTCGCGCGGAGAAGCGCGCCGAGCGCAAGGTCGCGATGTGGTTCGGCATCTCGGCCATCTCGGCCGCGGCGCTCATCGGCATCTACCTGTTCTGGCCCTGGGAGTACAAGGGGCGTCACCAGGACGGGAACGGCGCCTACACGCTGACCACCCCGCTCTACGGCCTCACCCTCGGTATCGCGGTGCTGGCCATCGGTATTGCCGTGGTGCTGATCCGCAAGCACTTCATCCCGGCCGAGATCTCCATCCAGGATCGCCACGACGGCACCTCCAAGGAGGTCGACCGCCGCACCCTGGTCGCGCAGCTGGTGGACGCGGGCGAGACCTCGACCCTGGGCCGCCGCAAGCTCATCACCCGCACCGCGGGCCTGGGCGCGGGCCTGCTGGGCGTGGGCGCGCTGCTGGTCTTCGTCGGCGGCATGATCAAGAACCCGTGGGCCAAGGGCGACAAGTCGCCGCTGTGGGTCTCGGGCTGGACCCCGGACTACCCGGGCGAGACCATCTTCCTGCGTCGTGACACCGGCCGTCCCGAGGACATCGTTCTCGTGAAGCCGGAGGATCTGGACGCGGGCGCCATGGAGACCGTCTTCCCCTGGAAGGAATCCTGGCGCGGCAACGAGAAGGAAACGCTGGAGTCGCTGCGCGGAATCCGCAACGCGGTCATGCTGATCCGCCTGCGCACCCACGACGCCGAGCACGCCATCAAGCGCAAGGGCCAGGAGAGCTTCAACTACGGCGACTACTTCGCCTACTCGAAGATCTGCACCCACCTCGGCTGCCCCACCTCGCTGTTCGAGCAGCAGACCAACCGCATTCTGTGCCCGTGCCACCAGTCGCAGTTCTCCGCGACCGAGTGGGGTAAGCCGGTCTTCGGTCCGGCCGCGCGTGCGCTGCCGCAGTTGCCGATCACCGTCAATGCCGATGGCTACCTGGTCGCCCAGCACGACTTCATCGAGCCCCTCGGCCCGGCCTACTGGGAGCGTCGTTCATGAGCCCGAGCAAAGCGGCCGTGCAGGCCAACGAAATCGACGAACGGTACCGCGTCGCGGCCTTCGCCAAGCGCTCGATCACCAAGGTCTTCCCGACCCACTGGTCGTTCCTGCTCGGTGAGATCGCGCTGTACGCGTTCATCATCCTGCTGCTGTCGGGTATCTACCTGACGCTGTACTTCGACCCGTCCATGAGCGAGGTCACCTACCAGGGCATCTACCAGCCCCTGCGCGGTGTCACCATGTCGCGGGCATATGAGACCGCGCTGAACATCTCCTTCGAGGTGCGCGGCGGTCTGTTCGTGCGCCAGGTGCACCACTGGGCGGCACTGCTTTTCGCGTCGTCGATCATCATCCACCTGTTCCGCATCTTCTTCACCGGCGCGTTCCGCAAGCCGCGTGAGGCGAACTGGGTGATCGGCTCGCTGCTGCTGATCCTGGCCATGTTCGAGGGCTTCTTCGGCTACTCGATCCCGGACGACCTGCTCTCCGGTACCGGTCTGCGCGCCGCCTTCGGTGGTATCACCATGGGTGTGCCGGTCATCGGCACCTGGATGCACTGGCTGATCTTCGGCGGTGACTTCCCGGGCACCATCATCATTCCGCGTCTGTACATCGCGCACGTGCTGCTGCTGCCGGGCATCATCCTGGCGCTCATCGCCGCGCACGTGGCGCTGGTGTGGTACCAGAAGCACACCCAGTTCCCCGGACCGGGCCGCACCGAGAAGAACGTCGTCGGCGCCCGGATCATCCCGGTGTTCGCCGCCGACCAGGGCGCGTTCTTCGCCTTCACCCTGGGCGTCGTCGCCATCATGGGTGGCGTCTTCCAGATCAACCCGATCTGGAACCTGGGTCCCTACAACCCGTCTCAGGTCTCTGCGGGTTCGCAGCCGGACTTCTACATGATGTGGACCGACGGTATGGCGCGTCTCATGCCTCCGTGGGAGCTGTACCTGGGCCGCTACACGGTCCCGGCGCCGTTCTGGGTCGCCCTGATCATGGGCCTGGTGTTCACCGTGCTGATCGCCTACCCGTGGATCGAGAAGCGCCTCACCGGCGACACCGCCCGCCACAACCTGCTGCAGCGTCCGCGCGACGTGCCGGTCCGCACCGCCATCGGTGCCATGGCCATCGCGTTCTACATGGTGCTGACCCTGGCGTGTGTGAACGACATCCTGTCGCTCAAGTTCGACATCTCGCTGAACGCGACGACCTGGTTCTTCCGCATCGCCCTGCTGCTGGCCCCGCCGCTCGCCTACTTCGTGGCGTACCGGTTCTGCATCGGCCTGCAGCGCAGCGACCGCGCGGTGCTCGAGCACGGCATCGAAACCGGTGTCATCAAGCGCCTTCCGCACGGTGAGTACATCGAGGTGCACCAGCCCCTGGGCCCGGTCGACTCGCACGGCCACCCCATCCCGCTGGATTACCAGGGCGCCCCGGTGCCCAAGCGGATGTCCAAGCTGGGCTCCGCCGGCAAGCCCGGCACCGGCTCGTTCCTCCGCGCCGACCCCGCGTCGGAGCAGGAGCAGAACGTCGCCCTCGCCCACGAGGAAGAGCACGACATGCTCACCGCCCTGGAGTCGGCCCAGAACGCCGCCTCCGGCAAGCAGTCCGATCACTGATCACCGCTCGTCACAAGGGAAGGCCCCGAGTCGATTTCGACTCGGGGCCTTCCCCGTTTCAGGCGCGACGGGTGACGGCATGGGCGGGATCGAGAGGGGCGGAGGCGGCCTTCATGGCGTCGAGGGCGGTGGTCAGGACTCGGCGCTGGGTCGCGGCGATGTGGTGGTCGGGGCCGAGTTTGCCGGAGCGGCGGAGGTATTCGCGGGTGCGGGCCAGTTGGCGGAGGGTGAGGATCAGGGGGTGGTTTCGGGGTGGGGTGCCGTCGGGGGTGGAGTAGGCGGTGACTATGCGGCCGGTGCCGCCCCAGACGAGGGTGGAGATGAGGGGGCGGAGGATGGGGGCGGAGAGGCGGCGGAGGGGTTGGGGGAGGATCTGGTCGGGGCGGAGACCGGTGCGGAGGAGGGCTCGGGTGAGGATTTCGGTGTCCTCGTCGGGCGGGGCGAAGATGATGGTGGCGGCTCGGGTGATGTGCTGGGCGTCTTCGATGGAGTGGGCTCGGAGGTCGTGGGGGACCCCCATGAGATAGGCGATCCAGCACCATAATTGGCGGATGGCGTCCAGTTCGTCGGGGGTCAGGGGCATGTCGAAGAGGTCGTACATGGCCAGGGGCATGAGCAGGAAGCCGTGGGCGGTGATGGCCATGCCGGTGGTGTGGATGGGGTCGCCCCAGGCGGTGCGCTGCCAGTTGCCGCTCAGCCGCAGGTGGTGGCGGACCATGGCGTGCACGAAGCGGATTCGGACGGTGGCGTCGAAACCGGTGCCGCCGGGGGCGAGGGTGCCGGGGTCGGTGGCGGACAGGACCCAGCGGGCGGTCTCCTCGTAGCGGCGGGCGGCCATGGTTTCGGAGCGGGAGTTCATGGCCTGGGGTTTGTTGAGGTCGCCGAAGGCGTAGGCGGTCATGAGGGTGCCGCCGAGGCCGATGATCACGGCGGGGGCGAAGCGCCACCAGAGTTCGGCGCCGCGGCGGACCTGATCGGGGTCGAACCAGTCGGGCGGGGTCAGCAGGGGAGTGAGGAGTTCGCGCAGCGAGTCCGGGGCGCCGGGTGGGTTCGGGTCGCGATCACGCAGGGCGTTGGCGAGCAGGCGCCAGCCGGTGCCCCGGCCCAGGGTCGCGAAATCCTCGACGGCCGTGTCGATCACGGTGTCGGTGCGGAACATGCCGCGGACGACTCGGTCCACGGCGTCGTCGGGTACGTAGGAGCGGGCCCGATCGATGCGTTGCGCGCGGGGGCCGATTCACCGGGGTGGCCGCCCAGGTGCGGCATCTGCTGCTGCGCAATCCCGCCGACATGCTGTCCCTGACCGAGGTGGCCCGCGAACTGGCCGTGTCCGAGCGGACCCTGCACCGTCGGCTCGCCGCGGAACACACCAGCTTTCGCGGAGTCCTCGACCAGGTCCGGCAGTTGCTCGCCACCGAACTCCTCGAACAGGGCCTCACCGTCGAGGCCGTGGGCCGCCGCCTCGGCTATTCAGATTCCGCCGCCTTCAGCCATGCCTACCGCCGCTGGCGGGGCCACCCGCCCGGTCGCGCCCAGCTTCCGGGCTAGCGACTAGCCCTGCGGGGCGGGCGATTCGGCTCGGTCCAGATCAGGGAGTAGCGCCAGAGGCGGTGGCGGCGGTAGTGGACGCCGGGTAGCAGGTCCGCGGCTGTGCGCCGGACCTCGGCGTAGGTTTCCGGTGGCGGCCAGACGACCGGGGAAGGGTGCGCCCACTGGGCGCGGAACAGGCGTTTCTCGAGGCTGGTGAGCAGGGCTGCGGCTTCCCAGGGGAGGTCGGCGGGAAAGTCGTTGCGGGCCATGCCGATCACCGCGAGGGTGCCGCCCGGTCGCAGCAGCTCGCGCATGCGGGTCAGCGCCGCGACGGTGTCCATGTAGTGCAGGGCCGCGATGGAGACGATGCCGTCGAAGGAGCGCGGTTCGAACGGGTACCGGAGGAAATCGGCCTGGAGATAGGTGATGTCGTTCTCGGGGGACTGGTCGCGGGCGAGTTCGATGCTGGTGGGGTCGGGGTCGATGCCGGTGACCTCGGCGCCGGTGCGGCGAATTCGGCGCGCCAGCATGCCTTCTCCGCAGCCGACGTCGAGGACGGTGCGGGCCTTCGCGACCGCCGATGCCAGCAGGGAGTGGTACTCGATGTTGTGGTTCCAGCGGTCGACATCGGGGACGTACATCCCGCCATTCTCGCCAATGTTCGGGTTCATCGGTCGGGCTCGGCTCGGATTGCGTGTGCGGCTTCGGCGCGCGCCACCCAGTCGAGCCAGGGGCCCGCGCCCAGGCGGGGTTCGCCGTAGCCGTCGGTGGTACGGACGATACGGGTGCCGGGTTGCTCGAGCCAGCGCACGAGCAGACCGGCTTCCTCCGGGAGGGCGCCGCGCAGCGGGGGATGAACGGGGTCCTCGCCGGGGGCGGAAAGACTGGGCGGGATGACGGTTTCGGCGGAGGCGGCGAGGCGGTCGACGACGGCCATGGGGGAGACGCCGCGGACCGCGGTACCGGCGGCGGCCAGGCGGGCGTGGCGGATGATCGCGAACTCCCAGCCGCCCGAGCCGTCGGGGTGGGCGGCGATCAGTTCGGGGATGGCGGCGAGGGCGGCCAGGCGCTGGGTGCGGCGCAGGGCCCGGACCACCGCCACGGTGCGGTCACGGAGGCGGGCCGCGGCCTCGAAATGCTCTGCGGTGGAGAGGGTTTCGAGCTTTGCGGCGATGGCGTGCAGGAGGGTGTCATCGGCGCCGGTGAACAGGGCGCGGACGGCGGCGGGGGCTCGTTCGTATTCCTTTATATATAGGGGGCTGTTTTGAGCGCTCGCGGGGCAACCTCCGATCACGGCGGGCCGGCAATCGTGACGCCCGTTCCGGGGGATGCGCGTCGTGCAGGTGCGCAGGCCCGCCTGCTCGGCGAGGGTGGCGGCGATCTCCTGGGCGTCGGTGCGATTGGTGAACGGGCCCAGGGCGTCCCGGGTGGGGGTGCGGGAGACGGCGAAGCGGGGGAAGGGCTCGTCGGTCAGGGTCAGCCACCAGGCGCGCTGCGGGAATTTGGATCTTCGGTTGTAGGGCGGAGTGTGCGCCAGCAGCAGGCGCAGCTCCCGGACACCGGCTTCCAGGCCGTGTGCGCACTCCACGTGATCGACCCGGGTGGCCAGCTGGACCATCTCGCGCATGCGCGGGCGGGTGTCGGAACCGGTGAAGTAGTTGCGGACGCGGCGGCGCAGATTCACCGCGGTTCCTATGTAGAGGACTTCGTCGGACGGCCCGCGGAACAGATAGACGCCGGGCGTGGCCGGAAGGTCCGCCGCCATCGTGCGTTTGGCGCGCTGGCGTCGTGTCACCTCGGGCAGGTAGTCGAGCAGCTCGGTGAGGCTGTGCACGCCCTGATTGCCCACCCGCGCGATGAGCGCGTGCAGCACGTCCACGGTGGCCTTGGCGTCATCGAGCGCCCGGTGCGTCGGCCGGGTCTCCGCGCCCAGCAGCTGCGCGAGGTACCAGAGCTTGGCCGAGGGCGCCTCCTCGCGCGGCAGCACCCGCCGCGCCAGCAGCACCGTGCACACCGTTTGGACAGCGGGCCACGGCAATTCGCAGCGCGCCGCCGCGGCCTTCAGGAAACCCACGTCGAAGCGGGCATTGTGAGCGACCAGCACCGCGCCGCGCGCGAACTCCAGAAATCCGGGCAGCACCTGCTCGATGCGCGGCGCGTCCACCACCATGGCCGTGGTGATCCCGGTGATCTGCACGATCTGCGGCGGGATCGCGCAGCCGGGATTCACCAGCGTCGCGAACTCGCCGAGCACCTCGCCGCCGCGCACCTTCACGGCCCCGATCTCGGTGATCGAGTCACCCTCCGGGCTGGTCCCGGTGGTCTCGAGGTCGACCACCACGAACGTCGTGTCGTAGAGCGGGGTTTCGAGCTCGTCGAAGGCCAGCTGCGCGGCCGGATCCGATCTCGAAGACACGGACGGCAAGCCTAGGCCCAGGGTCCGACAAGCCGGGCCGGTTCGCGTGCGCGGGGCCCAATCCCGGTCTCCGGGCGCGGATTCGCGTTGCTCGAGGTCGCCGATCGGGTGCCCGCCGGGCTCCGAGCGTGGCGGAAAAACGCTGGTCGAGCGGCGGCGCTATGGCGATCGTGACCGTCTGATCAGGGGTTTTTCGTGATGTGGGTGGGAACCCGGGGACGGGTCGGGGAGTTGATCTTCGCGACCTGGGGAAATGTCTGAATATGTAGTCGAGATTCTCGAGCTGCAATCCTCGAATTGCTGAAATATGCAGGATTGTGACCAGGGTCACTTTAATTCGAATTATGGATCAGTTTTGAGTAAGCGGTCGTTCGGTTCGGATCGGCTTGCGGCGTGTGCTGCCCCGCTGTCCTGCGGTCGGGCGTGTCGCCCTAGCGTGTCGCAGACTCCCAGGTCGCGGGCCATGGCTCTGACCTTGTGTTATGCGGAATTCGTCGAGTTCGGGAGGGTCTCGAGCGTGCTTGGTCTACCCGTCGGTAGCCATCGGGACGCTCCCTCGTAAACGCTCGTTGTTATTGTTTCGTGATTGCTGTGACGTTTGTCGCACCGAAATGGGCCCGCGTAACAATTTCGAGTCACGTACCGACCGCCTCGGCTTTACAAAGCACCGTTATGTCCTCGTAATCTTCCTGAGACCTCGCGGAGTCCGACGCACCACCGGGTGTGGCGTCGCGGGGCAGATTGGAAGTACCTCATCATGGCGACCACCACCGTCAAGCGACAGGTCCGGGGCATGCAGCGCACTGCGCGTCGTGCCGCTGCGGCCGGTGCCGTCGGCGCTGCCACGCTGAGCGCGCTGCTGCTGCCCGCCACTCCCGCCTCGGCTCAGCCGGTGACCACGCCGATCGGCACCTTCGACGTGCCCGACCAGATCCAGCTCCCGGCCATCCCGGGCGCCCCGGCGTCCATCCCGGTGAACATCCCGGCCATTCCGGGCATCGTCACCCCCCCAGGGCCCGGCCCCGGCTCCGGCCCAGCAGAACAACTTCCACCAGGCCGCGGTCGACGCCGCCATGAGCCGCCTGGGCGACCCGTACGTGTACGGCGCCGCGGGCCCGAACGCCTTCGACTGCTCCGGCCTGGTGCAGTGGTCCTACGCGCAGGCCGGTGTCAGCCTCCCGCGCACCAGCTACGAGCAGGCCGGCGCCGGCGCTCCGGTCTCGTTCGACGAGCTGCAGCCGGGCGACGTGGTGTCGTTCTACGGCGGCGGCCACTCCGGCATCTACATCGGCGACGGCAATGTGGTGCACGCGTCCACCTCCGGTCAGCCGGTGAAGGTCGCGCCGATCTCCTCCATGCCGTTCGCGGGCGCCGTCCGCATCTGATCCTGCGTCGGATTTCGAGGCGGGGACCGTAATGGTTCCGTGGCCTGCTGGACACAACCGGTCGCCGTTTCGTAATCTTATCGAGACCTTCTTGACCAGCTCGGGGTAAGAGAACGGGACGACACCAGCGGTGGCAGCGCAAAAGCGACATCATCGGACACACGGTCAGCGAACACTGAGTCATCGAAGTACGCGACTGGTGGGTGGAGCCCTCGCGGTAGGCGCCCTCATGATCGGCTCCTACGGCACCCTTGGCATCGGACCCGCGACGGCCGATCCAGTCTCCGCACCGGCATCTGCTGGGGAAGCGGTGCAGCGGCTCATCGACCTGTCGCGGCAATCCGAGCAGCTCAATCAGCAGGCACTCAATGCGCAGGCCGATCTGGACACCAAGCTCGCCGCCGCCAACGCCGCCGACCAGAAGGCCGGCGCGGCCGCCGCGGCGCTGGACGCGGCCAAGGCCGAGATCGCCCGCTACCGGCCGGTCATCGATCGCGCCGCCACCTCCGCGCTGCTCGGCAGCCGCACCAATCGGCTGACCTCGCTACTGGTCAGCAATTCACCGCAGCAGCTGCTCGACCAGATGTCCATCGTGGATTTCGTCGGTGCGCGCACGAATGATCAACTGGGCCAGTACGAGAAGGCCACCGACGCGGCCGCCGCCGCCGACGGTGCCGCTCGCACCGCCGCCGAGGCCGCCCGCGCGGCCAGCGCCGCGGCCGACACGGTCCGCTCCGACCTGGAGTCCAAACGCGCTGCGCTGCAAGGCTCCATGGCCGGGGTGATCGCGGCGTGGGGTCAGCTCTCCGCCGGTGACAAGTCCGCGCTCGCGGGCTCCATGTTCCCGCCCGGCTTCGACCGCGACAGCATGCTGCGCGGCCTGGTCCCCGGTTCCGGCACCAGTGCGCTGGCCGCCGGGCTCACCCGCGTCGGCGACCCGTACGTCTGGGGTGCCACCGGGCCCGACCAATTCGACTGCTCCGGTCTCGTGCAGTGGGCCTTCCACCAGGTCGGCAAGAACGTGCCGCGCACCAGTCAGCAGCAATCCGGCTTCGGCACGCCGGTCGACGAGAAGGACCTGCAGCCCGGCGATGTGGTCTTCTTCTACTCTGACATCTCGCACGTGGGCATCTACGCGGGCAATGGCTTGATGCTGCACGCTTCGACATTCGGCATACCGGTCCAGGTCGCGCCGATGGGTTCCACACCGTTCCATTCGGCACGCCGGTTCTGACCCCGAACCGCGCATGAGCACGACGAGGTGGCGATGAGCGCTCTGCGGCAGGTCCGCGGCTGGTTGTCGGCCCGACGGCGATTCCAGTTCGTCGCCACCCTGATCATGGTCACCGCCCTGACCGCCGCCTGCGGCGCCCTGCTCATGCTCCCGAACTCGGTGCTGCCCACCCTGCGCGCGGTCGCCCCGAGCCCGGACACCGGCGGCCTCACCGCGACCGATCCGCAGGTGCCGCAACTGAAGCGCACCATGTCCTACTACGGCAAACTGGTCGCCGAACCGGTGACCACCGCCTCCGGCCGCGTCGGCATCATCCTCGGCCACCCCGCCCAGCGCGCCGACATCGACGTCCTCGCAAGCGAACTCGCCGCCTCCACCACCGCGGTCACCGCCCTGTGGGGCCCGCAATGGAATCAGGCCCCCGTGGTAGCGGTCGCCTCCACTCCCGCCGAATTCGCCGCCCTCACCCACGCGGTCGGCGACGTCCCCGCCGAGGTAGCCGCCTCCACCGTCGCCGACCCCACCCGCCCCGGCGCCGAATTGACCGGCCAGCGCGTAGTTTTCGGCCCCGAAGCCGGTCACCGCCTGGGCCCCGACACCCTGCGCTCGGTCCTCCGCCACGAACTGACCCACATGGCCACCCGCGCGACCACGGTCGACGGTTCCCCCCTCTGGATGCTCGAAGGCGCAGCCGAGTACACCGCCTACCGCGGCATGCACCGCCCCGCCACCGACATCGCCCCCACCCTCACCACCAAGGCCCGCGCCGGCGACCTCCCCGCCGAGCTGCCCGCCGACGCCATGTTCACCCCTACCAGCGGCCAAGCCTCCCTGGCCTACGAACAAGGCTGGTCCGCCTGCGCTTTCATCGCCGACCACTACGGCGACCCGAAGCTGGTAGCCCTCTACCACGCCCTCGCCTCCGGCCCGAAGGACCGCGCCGCCACCGCCACCGCCCTCCGCGACAACCTCGGCACCACCTACACCGACTTCGTCACCGACTGGCGCTCCTGGATCACCACCCGCACCACCGCGGGCGCATAACCGATATCGACCGTACGGCTGCAGGCGTACTCGCGTTCGCGCGTCCAGGCCGATGCCCGCCCTCGTCCGGCTGCCTAGCGTTGACGGCATGACCTGGAACGATGTAGCCCAAGCCAAATACGCCCTCCTCACTACCTACAAGAAGGACGGCTCACCCGTCTCCACGCCGGTATGGATCGCCCCCGACGGCGACCGAATCGTCGTCTGGACAACGCCGGACACGGGCAAGGTGAAGAGAATTCGCCGCAATCCCCGGATCGCCCTCCAACCCTGTGACGGGCGCGGCAAGCCCCGCAGCGACGAAATCATCACGGGCCTCGCACGAATCCTCGACGCGGCGGGCACCGAGGAGGTACGCGCGGCGGTATCGCGCAAATACCGCTATGCCGGAGCCCTGGCGATCAAGGTGCACAAGGCTTTTCGGGGCGCGGACGCATCCATAGGCGTCGCCGTCACCCCGAATGCCTCCGAGGGGTGAGACATTTCGGCAGTCACAGGGTGTTTCGGAGGCGTGGCGGGCGGGGGATGGTCCACAGGCGGACCAGGCCGCTGTCCTCGTCCGCGGTGGCCAGGAAGGTGCCGTCCGGGCTGAACGCGATTGCGTCGGCGGGGGTGTTCAGCTCGCCGATCATGGACCCGGTTGTCGAGTTCCACAGTCGGACTGCGGCATTGAGAAAGTGGTAGCGGCGGGCGGTGGCGAGCAGTCGGCCGTCGGGATGGAAGGTGACCGCGTCGGCGCCGTGGTCGCCGAGGGGGCGGATGTGGGTGCCGGTGAGGTCCGACAGCCACATACCCTTGTCTGACGCGACGGCCAGCAACCTGTTGTCGGGACCGAGAGCGAGGCTTCGGACGGGTGGTTGTCCGGCGATGTCGAGATCGCGGACGTGTCGGCCCGTGGTGGGGTTCCAGAGCTGGACGGTGGGATTCCAGTCCTGTGTCCGATTGCGGTGGCTGGTCACGGTGCTGGTGGCCAGAGTCTGCCTGTCCGGACTCAGTGCGATGGCCGTGACCCGCTCGTCGTGACGGATCGCAGCCTCGCTGCGCAGGACGAGCAAGCGGTCGCCGGTGGCGGTGTTCCACAGTGTCCGGCCGGAGACCAGAGTGTGGTCGGCGATGAAAGCGACCCCGTCGGCGTAGTCGATGTCGGCACCCAGGTCGCGCAGGGGCTCACCGGTAGCCGTGTTCCACAGCCCTGCTCGACCCCATCCGTTGCCTGCCAGCATCGTGCCGTCATCGCTGAAGGCGATGTCGGCGGTCAGTCCGGGCGTGTGCAGCGTGTGTAAGTGCTTGCCGGTGTCGAGGTTCCATACGACGATGCGGTGGCCGTTGCCGTCGCAGGTGGCGAGCATGGCGCCGTCCGGGCTGAACGCGACCGAGCGCAGGTTTCCGGTGCAGTGCTCGAATGCCCGCAGTTCACGAGCGGGTTTCTCGGCGCGGAGCACCAGGTCCAGCTTCTCGTCGGCAGCACGGTCGCCCTGGGTGGCCAGCGACCGGAGTTCGGTGATGGCCTCGTCGTAGCGTCCCTGCGCGAGCAGCAACCCGGCCCGCGCCCGCCGCCCCACCGGGTTGGTCATGGTGCCCAACAGATCGATGGCTTCATCACGCAGCCGGGTTCGGCCCGCGCGCCAGCGACTCGCGATGTTCACCAGGCGAATGTCGAGGTTGTCGAAGCGTGCGTAACTCGAATCGATGTCAGCGAGCAGGTCGATGGCGGCTGTAAGACGGGTGGTTGCCCACAATCTCAGGACCGTGTATTCGAGTTCCGTTCTCGCAGTGAAGTTTCCGGTGGACGCCAGCTGTCGGAGCAGATCGAAGCGATCTTGGCTCGCCATCCAGCCGGGCACGTTCACGTGTCGGTCGAACCCGGGCAGCCGCCGCAGCTGCGCGATGGCTTCCCCTACCCGCCCTTGCCCGGCGAGAAGGCGGGCCAAACGCCTGCGGGCGCCCGCGTTCCCGGTCTCGGCCAGCTCCCGCATCTGGTCGATGGCCTCGTCGATTCGTCCGTTGCGCACCATCCAATCCGCCAGCGCGCGGCGGGCGAACCGATCCCCACCGGCTGCCCGCGCCGCCACCTCGGGAATCCGGCCCGCCCGGACCAGCGCGACGGCCAACTGGCGGCACCCCTGTGGGTCGCCGGCGTCGGCGAGGCTCCGCAATTCTTCGAGACGGCCCGCACGTGCCAGATGGATCGCCGTTTGCCGTGCGATCGGGGCCGAGCCCGGCACGGGCGCCGCGGAGTTCGGAGCAAACGAGTCCACGTCCAACTCCTAGCACGCAATGCGCGAAGTGGCATGCTGCACTCCGCGCTGACCGAAGCGCCGCTGGGGGTGGGGGTGGGGGTGGGGGTGGTGCAGTAGGTTTGGGGTATGGGGCGAACCTTGCTGGTTACCAATGATTTCCCGCCGCGGCCCGGGGGGATTCAGTCGTATCTGCATGCGCTTGCCTTGCAGTTGCCCGCTGATGAGCTGGTGGTTTATGCGCCGCGGTGGCGGGGGGACAGTCATTGGAAGTTCGATGCGGAGCAGCCGTTTCAGGTGGTGCGGCATCCGACGACGCTGATGTTGCCTACGCCGTTGGTGGCTCGGCGGGCCAAGAAGCTGATGCGGGATGAGAAGTGTGATCGGGTGTGGTTCGGGGCGGCTGCGCCGTTGGCGTTGATGTCGCCGGTGCTGCGGGAGGCGGGGGCCGAGCGGATTATCGCGTCCACGCACGGGCACGAGGTGGGGTGGTCGATGTTGCCGGGGGCGCGGCAGGCGTTGCGGGTGATCGGGGATCACACCGATGTCGTCACCTATGTCAGTAAGTACACGCGGCGGCGGTTCGCTTCGGCGTTCGGGGCGCAGTCGGCGCTCGAATACCTGCCGCCCGCGGTGGATTCCGAGGTGTTCAAGCCGGATCCGGCGGCTCGGGCCGAGTTGCGGGAGCGGTACGGGCTGGGGGAGCGGCCGACGATTCTGTGCCTGTCGCGGCTGGTGCCGCGCAAGGGGCAGGACATGTTGATCACGGCCATGCCCGAGATCAAGAAGCGGGTCGACGGGGCCGTGCTGGTGATCGCGGGCAGCGGGCCGTACGAGCAGAAGTTGCGGGCGTTCGTGGACGCCATGGGGCTGCGCGACGATGTGGTGTTCACCGGGCGGGTGCCGTCCAAGGAACTGGCCGCGCATCACACCATCGCCGATGTGTTCGCCATGCCCTGCCGGACACGCGGGTTCGGCCTGGACGTCGAGGGCCTCGGCATCGTCTTCCTGGAGGCATCCGCCTCGGGAGTGCCGGTGGTGGCGGGTGATTCGGGCGGAGCGCCGGAGACCGTGCGCGAGGGCGAGACCGGTCGGGTGGTCGGCGGTCGCGATATCGCCGCGCTGACCGACGCCATCGTCGACATCCTGTCCGACCGCGATGCCGCCGCCGCCATGGGCGCGGCCGGTCGCGCCTGGGTGCAGCAGCAGTGGCGCTGGGATCTGATGGGAGCGCGACTGCGGGAACTGCTGGACCCGAGCCTGCGGCCCCGTCACGTGGCCTGAACTGGGTCACGTGGCCGGATCCCGCCAGCTGGCTCGCGCGGGGCCGCCGGTCGGCGCGGGTCTGAGTCGATCGACGTCCTGTACTAGGCTCAGCCCGTGAGCAGTATCCAGGTTGCTGATCAGACCTTCGTTGCCGCGCCGGGCTCGGCCGTGGGCGAGGTGCTGGCCGATCGTGCCCGCTGGCGCAAGTGGTGGCCCGACCTACAGTTGCAGGTGCGGGAAGACCGGGGCGACAAGGGGATTCGCTGGACGGTCAGCGGTGGCGCGGACGGCACCATGGAGGTGTGGCTGGAGCCCATGCTGGACGGCGTCATCATGCATTACTTCATGCACGCCGAACCGCGCGGCGGCATTGCCGGTATGTCCGGACGTGAGCTGCTGGCGCTGAACCGCGCCCGGCGCGTCGCGGGCAAGGTGATGTCCTTCGAGATCAAGGCCCGCCTCGAGGCGGGACGCAAGGCCGGGGTCGCGCCCGCCGCCGTCAAATAGAGCTGCCGCTCACTAGAAAGGAAGCGTTGCCGCCCATGGCCGATCGAACTCAGCGGTCGCTCGTGATCGATGCCCCCTCGGCCCGAGTGATGGCCGTCATCGCCGACCTGGAGTCGTATCCGGAATGGGTCGCCGCGGCCCGCTCGGTCGAGGTGCTGGAAAAGTTCCCGGACGGTCGTGCCCGCACCGCCCGCTTCGTGCTGGACGCCGGGGTCGTGAAGGACACCTACACCCTGTCCTACACCTGGCGTCCCGACGGCCGCGCCGTGAGCTGGAGCCTGGTCGCCGGTGACCTGCAGAAAGCGCAGGACGGCACCTATGAGCTGATCGCCCTGCCCGACGGCAACACCCAGGTGGTCTACGAGCTGACCGTGGACCTGAACATCCCCATGATCGGCATGTTCAAACGCAAAGCGGAGAAGGTCATCACCGACACCGCCCTCAAGGAACTCAAGAAACGGGTCGAAGGCTGACCACCGACGGTACCGAACGCTCGCCGCGGCCCGCCACCCGCGTGGAGCTCTTCATCGGCAAGGGCGGGGTCGGCAAGACGACATTGGCGTGCGCCACCGCCCTCGCCTACGCCCGATCCGGCCGGCGGGTCCTGCTCGCCTCCCTCGACCAGGCCCACTCCCTCGGCGACGCCCTGGGCTACCGCCTGCGCCACTCCGCGACCCCGGCGGTGGCCAGCCTGCCACTGCCGATGTTCGCCACCCCCGCGTCGCAATTCCGGCACAGCCAGGAATCTGCTTCCGCCACAGCTGGATTCGGGGCATCCCCGGCGTCGGTCGCGCCGGAATTCGGTGCCGTGCAGACGGTTCCCGGCGCCGGTCCACCAGCACTCGATGTCATAGAGGTGGATTCGCTTGCGCTGCTGGAGGATCGGTTCCGGCAGGTGCTGGTCATGGCGTCGGGGACCGGGCACGAGCACGGATTCGATCTGGGCGCACTGGATCCCGCCGAGCTGACCGGACTGCCCGGGGTGCAGGAACTGCTGGCGATGCTGGAGATCACGCGGTTCGCCGGGGAGCGTCGCTGGGATGTGATCGTGGTCGATTGCCCGCCCTCGGCGGACATGCTGCGCATCGTGACCGCACCCGACACCCTGCTCGGCTATCTGGAACGGGTTTGGCCCGCGCACAACCGGACCATGGAGGCCATCGGTCTCGATTTCCGTAAGGCCGTGCTGGCGGTGACCGTCGAGCAGATCGTGTCGGCGGTGACCGAAGCCCGTGCCCTGCTGGTGGATCGGACCCGCACCGGCGCACGCCTGGTGACCGCGGCCGAACAGGTGGCCGTCGCGGAATCGGCGCGGGTGCGGTCGGCGGCCGCGCTGCTCGGCATCCGGCTGGACGCGGTGCTGGTCAACAAGGTGCTCCAGGAGATGCCCGGAACCGATCCGAGCGCTGCGCCGCATCCGGCGGTGCAGTGGTATTTCAACCGGCGCGGTGAGCAACTCGACGTGGTGACCGAACTCCGCAAACGTTTGCGCGGTATTCCCGTGCAGGTGGTGGGTCATGCGGGCGCGGAGCCGGTGGGCCTGGGCTCGCTGGCGGCGCTGTCCTACGCGGTGGACGCGAGTGGTAACTGGGTGGGATGGCGTCCGATCCCTATGCTTGGCACAGATGCGGACGGTGTGCTACCCGTCCCCGCCGAGCCGGTCGTCCGGCTGGAGTCGGGCGCGGGCGTGCACTCGGTGTTCGCGATGCGCATGCATCTGCCCGTGGTCGATCCGTCGACCCTGCGGCTGGGACGAGTGGAGGACGATTTGATCGTGGGAGCGGACGGGGTCCGGCGGCGCTTGCGCCTGGCCCCGGTATTGCGGCGGTGCACGGTCGAGACCGCCGAACTCGACGGCGACCAGCTGGTCGTCCGTTTCCGGCCCGATCCGCAGGTCTGGCCGAAATGACCACGACCCACCCGCGTCCCGGCCACCGCGGTCCCGGCCACTCCGAAGAGAACCTCGGCGAATTCGCCGAGGAACTGCGCCTGCTCGCCGAGGCCGTGCTCGAACGCGTCGAACCGGTGCTGCGCCGCACCGCCTCCGACGGCCGCACCGAATGGTCCAGCTGCAGTTGGTGTCCGGTGTGCGCGGCCGCGGCCATCGTGCGCGGCGAGCACCACGACGTGGTGGCCGCCGTCGCCGAACACGGCACCGCCATCGTGACCGTGCTGCGCGAGGCCCTCGCGGGCGTGCCCGTGGACCCGGTCATCCCGCCGGAACTCGACCCGGACTCCCCGGAATACCAAGCCTGGCACCATTTCTCGCAGACCTCCGGAACCGATTCCGGCGCAACGGATCTGCCCTTCGCCGACGCGTACGCCACCGCCCGCGGCGAGGACGGCTCGGCGACCGGCGAGGGTGAACCCGCCTGGGCCGGTGATCAATCCGCACGCCCCGGGCACCCGCACGGTCCCGGCGCGAATCTCGCGGCGGTATTCGCCCGCTTCCTCGCCGGTGCGCAGGGCCGATCCGCCGCGCGAAACCAGGATGCCGCCGCACGAAATCAGGCCGGTGCGAACGACTTCGGCGCACCGGAGACCACCGGGGATCCGCTGGGCCATGGCCCGGGCGCGGCTCGCCGTCCCGGCGCGGACCGCGCGGATGCCGTGCCGCACAGTGCCTACGGTGGGACCGCCGCGGGCAGCGGGTCGGCCGATCCCCGGACCTCCGGCGTAGGCGACGCGCGTGGCGACGGCGGCCCCTTCGGACCGCCGGTCGCACGTCCGGCCGATGCTGGCGGTGCCGCAGCCGGTTCCGTGCCCGCTCCGGGTGCGGCGCCCACGGCCGGTTCGTCCGGTGCGGCCCGCGAGTCCGGATCCGCGCGCGGCGCGGCGCAGCCGGGCAGGCGGCCCAAGCGCGGTAAGTATGTGCCCATCGACGTGACCATCAAGGCATGAGGGAAGGTGAGGACGTGCCGCTGACCGTGGGTATAGATGTGGGCGGCACGAATATTCGGGCGTCCGTGGTGGACGGTGCGGGCGAGGTGCTCGATACCGTGACCGCGCCGACCCCGCATTCGGCCCGTGCCCTCGAAGACGGACTGGCCCGCGCGGTGCGGGAGCTGTGCGGGCGGCACGCCATCGGCGCCGTCGGTCTGGCGGTGGCCGGGTTCGTGGACGAGGATCGCGCGACCGTGCGGTTCGCACCGCATCTGCCCTGGGAGGACGCGCCGGTCGCGCGGCGGCTCACCGACCGGCTGGGGTTGCCGGTCATTCTCGAGCACGACGCCAATGCGGCGCTGTGGGCGGAGTACCGCTTCGGCGCGGCGGCGGGCGGGCGCAATGTGGTGCTGGTGGCCATCGGCACCGGCATCGGCGCGGCACTGCTGATCAATGGCCAGCTGTATCGCGGAAGTTTCGGTGTCGCACCGGAACTCGGGCACCTACAGGTGGTGCCGAACGGCCGCGCCTGCCCGTGCGGCAAGCGCGGCTGCTGGGAAAGGTATTGCAGCGGAACGGCTCTGGTGGACACCGCGCTGGAACTGCTGGCCACCGACCCGCAGCGCTCCACCCTGCTGGCCCGCGAGTCCGGCCGTGATCCGGGCTCGCTGACCGGCCGCCGGGTGGCGGGCGCGGCCCAGGACGGCGACCCGGTCGCGCTGGACGTGATGGCCGACTTCGCGCGCTGGCTGGGTCTGGGCCTGGCCTTCGTGAGCGACATCTTCGACCCGGACCTGATCGTGGTCGCGGGCGGCGTGAGCAGTTCGTCCCCGCTGTTCCTCGACGACGCCCGCGAGCACTACGCCGCCTCGATCACCGGCGCCCGCCACCGCCGCCTGGCCCGCATCCGCACCGCCCAATTGGGTGAGGCCGCGGGCATGATCGGCGCGGCCGAACTGGCTCGCGCGGCAGTGCTCGCCGAGCAGAACGGTCACCAGGTGGCGCAGGCGCGGCGCTGATCGTTTCCGCGCCGTATTCCAAGGGGCGGGACCAAAGTCCCGACATCGGAGAATCCCGTCACCGCCGGTTGGTTACTCTCAGGTCTCGGCGGTAGGGTAGGCAAGCAGTGGTGGTGCCCGCAACGAGGCCGGTCCCGGGTATCGAAACAGGGGAAAGGACGCAATGTTCTACTGGCTGCTGAAGTTCGTCTTGGTGGGCCCGCTGATGCATCTGATCAACCGGCCGACGGTCGAGGGCGTCGAGAACATCCCCCCGAAGGGCACCGCGATTCTGGCCGGCAACCATCTGTCGTTCACCGACTGGCTGTTCACCCCGTTGATGAGCCCGCGCCGGATCACCTATCTGGCCAAGGCCGAATACTTCACCACCCCGGGTCTCAAGGGTCGGCTGCAGAAGTTCTTCTTCTCCGGCACCGGCCAGTACCCGATCGACCGGTCCGGTGCGGACGCGGCCGAATCCGCTCTCAACACCGCGCGCAAGCTGCTCGGTGAGGGCCGCCTGGTCGGGCTCTACCCCGAAGGCACTCGCTCCCCGGACGGTCGCCTCTACAAGGGCAAGACCGGTGTGGCACGCCTCGCCCTGGAGACCGGAGTGCCGGTGATCCCGGTAGCCCTGATCGGCACCGACGAGGTGTGCCCGCCCGGCCCCTTCCGCTGGCGCCCCCGCAAGGTCACCGTGAAATTCGGTGCCCCCATCGACTTCTCGCGCTACGAGGGAATGGGCGGCAACCGCTTCGTCGAGCGCGCGGTGACCGACGAAATCATGTACGAGCTCATGCAAATGGGCGACCAGGAGTACGTGGACGTCTACGCCGCCAGCCTGAAGAAGGGCGTCCCGTCGGGCAGCCGCCCCGACGCCGACCGCGTCCCCCAGACCATGGCGGGCTGACCCACCCCACGAAGGCTACGAAAAGGCCCCGGGAGACCAAGTCTCCCGGGGCCTTTCGCATGCGTAGAGCCTCACATGGCCCGGATCCGGCGGGCCGCCTCGATGGCCTCGAACTTGGCCAGATTGTGGCGGGCGTCGGCGAGCGCGTCGTGCGCGTCCTTGGGCACCGGCGGCAGTGCGGGCCGCCCGTGCTGGTCCCAATGCTGACGCAGCTCATTGGTATAGCGCGGCAGCGCATTGGGCAGATCGACCATCGAACCCCACAGCTGACACAGCGCCACATGGTCATAGGCCCCGACCCAGGCCCACAGTTCGGGCTCCACACCGGGCCGCGGCACCAGGAACTTGTAGAGATCGTCGCGAATCCGCTGGCGGGACCGCCACAGCGGCGAGGACGGCGGCGGTAGCTTGGGCAGGACGTTGCGGCGGACGAACGGCCCGGCCTTCTCGGGGTCGAATTCGGTTGAGACCGCGTAGAATTCGCGTCCGTCCTCGCACACCACCGCGATGGATACGAGGTCGATGACGGTCCCGTCCTCGATGAATTCAGAATCATAAAAGTACCGCAATGAGATGGGTCTCTCCTGACCTCGAGCTCGGGGAATGGGTCCGGGCCGATCATACGACCACCTGGTGTCGGCAATCTCAGCCCTGGGGGTGGTCCACCTCACCAAGGTCGATCCGTATTCTGAACGGGTGAACTGGACCGTCGACGTACCGATCGATCGCTTGCCGGAACTTCCTCCGCTGCCCGCCGAGCTCCGTCGGCGCCTCGACGACGCACTCGCTCGCCCGGCGCTGCAGCAGCCGTCCTGGGATCCCGAGCAGGCCGCCAAGATGCGCACCGTGCTGGAGTCCGTGCCACCCATCTGCGTGCCCGCCGAGGTCGAGGAGCTACGGCTCCGGCTGGCCGAGGTGGCCCGCGGGGAAGCCTTCCTCATGCAGGGCGGGGACTGCGCGGAGACCTTCGCCGATAACACCGAGCCGCATATTCGCGGCAATATCCGCACGCTGTTGCAGATGGCGGTGGTGCTGACCTACGGCGCGAGCCTGCCGGTGGTGAAGGTGGCCCGGATCGCGGGCCAGTACGCCAAACCCCGCTCGGCCGACACCGATTCGCTGGGGCTCAAGTCCTACCGCGGCGACATGGTGAACTCCCTCGTCGCCGAGGCCGCCGTGCGTGAGCACGATCCGTCGCGCCTGGTCCGCGCCTACGCCAATGCGTCCGCGGCCATGAATCTGGTGCGCGCGCTCACCTCCGCGGGCATGGCCGACCTGCACAAGGTGCACGACTGGAACCGCGAGTTCGTGGCCCAGTCCCCGGCCGGGGCCCGCTACGAGCAGATGGCCACCGAGATCGACCGCGCGCTGGCGTTCATGAAGGCCTGCCGCGTCAACGATCCCAACCTGTCCAGCGCCCGCCTCTACGCCAGCCACGAGGCGCTGGTGCTCGACTACGAGCGCGCCATGCTGCGCCTGAGCGAGCACCCGGTCACGGGTGAGCCGGTGCTCTACGACCTTTCGGCCCACTTCCTGTGGATCGGCGAGCGCACCCGTCAGCTCGACGGCGCGCATGTCGCCTTGGCCGGCCTGATCGCCAACCCGATCGGTCTCAAGATCGGCCCGACCACCACGCCCGAGCAGGCCGTGGAATACGTCGAGCGCCTGGACCCCAACAACGAGCCCGGCCGCCTGACCCTGGTCGCCCGCATGGGCAACGGCAAGGTCCGCGACGTGCTGCCCGCCATCATCGAGAAGGTACAGGCCACCGGCCACCAGGTGATCTGGCAGTGCGACCCCATGCACGGCAACACCCACGAGGCCACCACCGGCTACAAGACCCGCCACTTCGACCGCATCGTCGACGAGGTGCAGGGCTTCTTCGAGGTGCACCACGCGCTGGGCACCCACCCGGGCGGCCTGCACATCGAGCTCACCGGCGAGAACGTCACCGAATGCCTCGGTGGCGCGCAGGACATCTCGGACCTCAACCTCGAGGAGCGCTACGAGACGGCGTGCGACCCGCGCCTGAACACCCAGCAGTCCCTCGAACTGGCCTTCCTGGTCGCGGAGATGCTGCGCTAGGGCTCCCCCGCCTCTCCGGGACTTCGGCGGGCGACTGGGAGCCGTGGCCGGTTCGCCGTCCGTGCCGGCGGTCGGGTGCCGAACCGACTCTGGACGTACCCGATGAGTTACCCCGGTCGGCGCGAAATCAGTTGTCGCCCTTGGCGACGAAGCGGCGAAAATGGAGAGCCCGGACCGCGATCGCGGTCCGGGCTCTGGTTTTCCGAGGCGCTATGAGTGCTAGGGGATCGCTACCAGGGTGATCGTCGAGCCGGGTTCGACCGCGTCGCCGGGGGCGGTGCTCTGGGAGATGACGATCGAGGAGTCGTTGCTGGCCAACTGGCGGACGGTGACCGAGAGGCCCAGGGCCTGGAGTTTGCTGCGGGCGGTGGAGACGTTGGCCCCGAGCAGGTTCGGCATCTCGATGGCGCTGTTCACGATCAGCACCACGCCGGTACCGGATTCGGTGCTGGTGCCCGCGGCGGGATCGGTGCCGATCACCTGCCCGGATTTGATCTTGGTGTCGAACTGGTCCCGGGTGGAGCTGACGGTCAGCCCGGCCTTCTGCAATGCGGTCTTGGCCTCGTCCTCGGTCTTGCCCCGCACATCGGGCACCTTGACCGGCTGGGATCCCTTGCTGCGGTAGACCTTCACCTGGGCATTGGCCGGGAGCACGGTGCCGGGGGCCGGATCCACCTTGGCGAGCGTGCCTTTGGCGGCCGTACTGCCGACCTCGCCCGCATCCACCGGCGTGAGCCCCGCGTCCCTGATGGCCTTGTTCACCGACTGGATGTCCTGTCCGGCCTGCACGTTCGGCACCTTCGGTTTCCCGCTGGACACCAGCACCGCCACCAGCGAGCCCTTGGTGACCCGGGTCCCGGCCGGCGGATCGGTCCCGACCACATTGCCGACCGGCACGGTATCGGAGGCCTTGTCGCGGGTCTCGGTCCGGAACCCCGCGTCCTTCAGAGCGGTGACCGCCTTGTCGGTGTTCATGCCCGCGATGGAGGGCACCGCCGAATATCTGCCGACTCCGAGCCACCAGCCGCCGATCCCGAGCAGCACCGCCAGCGCGAGCACGATGCTCAACCAGATGATGACCTTGCGCCGCGATTTACCCCGGTCCTCGATCAGATCCGATTGATAGCCATGGTTGTTCGGCGGTCCGGGCGGCTGCTGCGCGTAGTCGGGCCGGTACTCCGGCGGTATCTCGCGCGCCGCGGTCATGACTCTGGTGTGCTGGGTCTGCGGCTGCACCTGCATGGTCGGCGGATCCGCGGGCAGGCGGGTGGTCAGATCCGCCGCGCCCGGTATGGGCCGCGAGGGCGGGGACACCGGCATGTGCGGTGCGGGCGTCGGCCCGACCCGGTACTTGGCGCTGAGGTGTTCCGCCGATTCGGCGGGCGCGGGCACCCGGTACTCGGGCAGCTGCAATTCCCGTGCGATGCGCCGCAGTTCGCCCGCCATCTCGGTGGCATTGGCGAAGCGGTGCATGGGTTCGCGGGCGGTGGCGTGCGCGACCAGCTCGTCGATCTCGGGCGGGATGCCGGTAATGAACCGGCTCGGCGCGGGCACATCCTTCTCGACCCGCTGCAACGCGATGGACAGCGAGTTGTCGCCGGTGAACGGCGTTCGCCCGGTGAGCATTTCGAAGATCAGCACACCCGCGGAGTACACGTCGCTGCGGGCGTCGGCGGTGCCGCTGGTGACCTGTTCGGGGGAGAGGTAGGCGGCGGTGCCGAGAATCACGCTGTCGGAGGTGATCTTGGCCTCGGCGACCGCGCGCACCAGCCCGAAGTCGGCGATCTTCACCTCGCCCGAATCGGAGATGAGCACGTTCTCGGGCTTGATGTCGCGGTGCACCAGACCGGCCTGGTGCGCCACGCCGATGGCGGCCAGCACCGGCTCGGCCACGGCGCGCACCGCGTGCGGCGGCATGGGCCCGCGCTCGCGCAGCAGTTCGCGCAGGGTGCCGCCCTCGACCAATTCCATGATGAGGAAGGGATGATCGCCGTCCACGCCCTGGTCGTACACCGCGACCAGCGACGGATGTTTGAGCTTGGCCACCGCCCGCGCCTCGAGTTCGAAGCGGGTGAGGAATTGCGGATCGGATGCGAACTTCGGATCCATCACCTTGATGGCGACCGGTCGATCCAATCTGGTGTCCACCCCCCGGAACACCATGGACATTCCGCCACGCGCGATCGGCGCGTCGATGCGGTAGCGCCCTTCCAGCATCTGGCCGATCAACTGCAACCCTTCCGATTTTCTCGAAGCCGCCCGGCGCGGCTCACCCGATGGTAGTCGCGTCGGGGTGTGATGCGACGGTGGCGACGCGACAGACTACCGTGGTCCGGGTGAGTGCCTTTCCTTGCAGCGAAGACGTCCTGCCGGATTCGGTGACCCTGATCCCGCTGCCCGACGTGGCCGAGCAGCTGGGCATGGTGGTTACGCGGGTGCATCAGATGCTGCGCGACCATCAGATAATCGCGGTTCGCCGCGACGGTGTTGCCGGTATCCCGAAGGAGTTCTTCGATTCCACCGGCGCGGTCGCCAAGCATGTGACCGGTCTGATCACGGTCATGCGTGACGGCAAATACACCGACGAGGAAATCCTCGAGTGGATCTACACCGAGGACGAATCCCTTCCCGGCCGCCCCATCGACGCCATCCACGGGCCGCTGGCCCGCGAGGTGATCCGTCGCGCCGCGGCGGATCCGTTCTGAAATAGGTCGACCGGTGTCGCGGTCAGTTCCGCAGTGGACTGGCCGCGACGAATTCCCGTGCCGCTACACGTAACCGACGGTGTTGCGGCACGACCGCGCGGCGGGTGAAAACCGCGTAATCGGCGCGTTCGATCTCGTCGAGAATGCCGTGGTAGAGGGTGGCGGCAGTGCGAATGGCGGGGCGCACCCGGGGCGTCAGCAGATCGATGCCGGGGATCGCCCGGCGGTAGATGCCGCGATTGATCGCGATCAGATGCGTCAAGGCCCGTCGCACCCGCGGGTCGGTGCGGCCGGATTCCCGGCAGTGGAACAGCAGTTCGGCGTCAACACCGAACGCGGCCAGTTCGTCAGCGGGCAGGTACACGCGCCCGCGATCCAGGTCCTCGCCGATGTCGCGCAGGAAGTTGGTGAGCTGGAACGCCTCTCCCAGCGCGGCCGCCGCCGGTTCGGCATCGGCGATCGGGACCACGGTGCCCAGCACCGGCAGCAGTTGCAGTCCGATGGCGGCCGCGGAGCCGCGCATATAGGCGCGCAGCTCGGCCATGGTGGGGTAGCGGTCGCGGTACTGCGGCCCGCCCGGGATGTCCATCCGCATGGAGTCGAGGAACACCCAGAAGTGTTCGGCGGCAATCGAATACCGGCGGATGGTGTCCGACACCGCCAGCAGCACCCGCTCCTGCCGGTCGCCGGAGCCCTCGATGGGTGCGTCGACCAGCCGGGCCCGCAGTTCGTGCTCGATCAGATCCAGCCGGGCCGCGGACTCCGCCCCGCGGCTGGGCGCGTCGCCGGCGTCCACGATGTCGTCGACCAGGCGCGCGAACGCGTACAGCGCGTGCACGGCCGGTCTTCGCTCGGGTTCGAGCAGGCGGGTGGCCAGGAAATAGGTGCGCCCGTGGGCGGCGGCGATCCGGCGGCAGTCGCGGTAGGCGCGATCCAGTGGCACGGCGGGTTTCACGCCGGGCCGGGCACGGGCGTGCCGAGCTGTTCGGTGCGCGGATGGGCCGCACGCAGTTTCAGCGGATCCACCTTGTACAGCGACAGCGCCGCCGCCACCGCGGCGAAGATCGCCAGCGCGCCGTGCACATAGCTGGTGACGGGCGCGCCGTCCGGCTGGAAGATCAGCATCAGCCAGGTGCCCAGACCGACCAGCACCTGAAGGGTCCGGGTCGACAGCGCGAACCCGGCGGCCAGTGCCAGTGGCCACGAGTAGTACCAGGGCAGCGCGGCGGGCGAGAGGATCACGATGGCAACGAACGCGACGAGAATGCCGAGCACGGCCTCCCTCTCGCTGTTCTTGAACCGCCACCAGGCCCACACCAGGATGGCCACCATCGCGATCATGCACAGCAGTCGCGTCCACGGCAGCACCGCTTCCAGCGTCAGCGGCGACACCCAGGTCACCATGTGCGCCATGATGGTCGGCAGCGAGAGCCAGTTGATGATCTTCTTGGAGCCCGAGAGCGCGGTGAGCCAGCCGATCTGGTGATCACGCAGCCCGGTCGCCCAGGTGGCCACCGCGAACACCGCCGCGAACACGGCCACGCCGAGGGCGCCGATCTTGGCGAAGGTCCGCACCGGATGCGGCAGCTCGCCCTCCTGCTGCGACGCTCGTCGCTCGCGTTCGTGAATCATCCAGATCCACACCAGGAATGGCAGCGCCACGCCCGCGGTCGCCTTGACCGCCACGCCGACCGCCACCACCACGATGCCCGCCGCGTGATGGTGTTCGAGCACCAGCGCGATGCCCGCGGCCATCAGCCCCACCATGAGCATCTCGTTGTGCACGCCGCCGATCAGGTGGATGAGCACCAGCGGGTTGAGCACCGCCAGCCACAGCGCGGTGGTCGGCTTGCCGCCCAGATGTTTGGTCAGATGCGGGACCGCCCACACCATGAGCGCCAGTCCGGGCAGCATGACCAGCCGCAGCGCGATCGTCCCGGCCACCACATTGTCACCGGTCACCGAGATGATGGCGCGCCCGATGAGCAGGAAGATGGGCCCGTAGGGCGCGGTGGTGTAGAGCCAGACCGGGCTCACATTGTCCAGGACCGCCGGGACGTTCGTCTTCAGCTCCGAGGGCCCGAACACGTACGGGTTGATGTCGTAGTGCAGCATCGCGCCCTGCGCCAGATAGGAGTAGGCGTCGCGGCTGAACATGGGCACGGCGAACAACAGCGGGAAGATCCAGACGCCCACGATGGCGCGCAGCTCGTTGAGGGTGACCGTGGCCCCGGGCTGCCGCCCGATCACGATGCGCCCCAACCGGACCCACGCGGTGATCATGGCGATCACGCCGATCCACACGAACACCGACGACAGCACCAGCCCGTGCCCGAACCGCAGCCACGACAGGTGCATGGCCTCGAGTAGCGGGTCGTTGCGCCGGACGCTGCCCGCGCCGAAACCGCCGAAGGTGATCAGCAGCGCGCCGAAGAATCCGAGCGTGGCCGAATGCCCGGCGGGGCCGCGGACGAAATCGGCGACGTCGCGCCGCCAGTGGTGCGCGCAGGCATGACCGACATGGTCGCCGGACCGCGCGGCGGTGGAGCTCTGTGCGGCGTCCGGGGCGAGGACGGCGTCCGTATCGGGGGTCGGCATCGGCGGTCGTTCCCCCCGGAAAGGTCGGCGGCATGCGGCCGCGTGTGGTCTCAGGACGCGGTCAGTCTAGTGCGTGTGCGCCGGGTCCACCGCCCCGGTGTCAAGTGTCCGGCGCCCGGCATGTCGCATATCGCCGGTTATCCGCGCGGCCGCCAGTTTCCCGGACAACAGCACGGTCGGCACGCCGACGCCGGGCACGGTCCCCGAGCCTGCGAGAACGACATTCGCGCGGCCCCGCACCAGGTTTCGGGTGCGGAAGGGGCCGGTCTGGCGGAACAGGTGCGCGGCCGAGAACGGGGTGCCCGCGAGCATGCCCTTCGACTTCCAGGTGCGCGGGGTGTCCACGTGGTCGATCCGGAAGTGCTCCGAAATGCCCTGGTAGCCGCGCTCTTCCAGGGTTTGCAGGAGTTCGCGCAGGTAGAAGGGGGTGAGCTGGTCCCAGCCGAACGGTGCGGCAGCCAGGTTCGGGCACGGGGCCAGCAGCGAGAGTGGCTCGTAGCGGACGGTGTCGCGAAGATGCCCGGCCGCGTCGATGTGCTGTTCGGCACGATCGATGTAGAGCGAGGGATCGGTGAGCGCGGGCCGGGTGAGCAGCAGTGACGGATCGCTCATGAGGCGGCCGCGGCCGGGCCGGGCGGCGATCTCGCTGAAGGTGCGGTCCCAGTCCCGGCCGAAATCGATGGTGTGGTGGGCGTGCACCGGCCACGCCCGGGTCACCTCGGCCGGAATCGTGCCGTGCGCCACCACCGCCGACGGCGAGGCGCGCAGTCCGCGCCGATGCCGCAGGCCGAAGCGCGGCAGCGAGCCGATATCGGCGGTCACCACGACGGCGTCGCAGTCGAACACGCGGCCGTCGGCGGTTCGCACGGCGGTGGCGCGCTTGCCCGCGTAGTCGATGCCGATCACGTCGGCGTCGAGTTCGAGTGATCCGCCCGCGGCCGTGAGCGCGCGGCCCAGGGCCGCGGCGATCGCGCGCATGCCGCCCTCGGGGTAGTAGACGCCCAGGCAGGTATCCATATAGGGAATCGCGCCGTAGACCCCCAGCGCCTGGTTCGGAGCCATGCCCGCGAACAGGGCCTGGAAGCTGAACAGCCGCGCGAGCTGCGAATCCCGCATGATCGCGCCGACTTTCGGGCCGAGCCGCCCGAAGGCGCCCAGCCGCACCAGCTTCGCCAGCGCCACCCGCTTCTCGGGAATCCGCACCATGTCCAGCGGTGAGTCGAAGTTGGTGTCCATGAACTGCCCGAACTCGGCCTCGTACACCTCCCGCAGCCAGCCGCGTAGTCGCCGATACCGCCGCGCCGCGCCCGGCCCGCGCACCCGCGCCACCTCGTCGGCCATCCGCTCCGGATCCGAGTAGACCCCGACCACCGGCCCGTCGGCGAACCGCGCCCGGTACGCCGGTGCCATGTCGAGAATTCGCAGCCCTACCGACTCGCGGGTCTGCCCGACCATCCCGAGTGCCTCGTCGATCAGTTCCGGCAGCGTGAGAATCGTTGCCCCGGAATCGATCTCGTAGTCCGGCCCGCTGTACGACCCGACCCGCCCGCCCGGCCGATCGTCCCGCTCCAGCACGGTGACCTGCCGCCCCGCCGCCACCAGATACAGCGCCGCCGTCAGCCCGGACAACCCCGCGCCCACCACGACCACCCGATCACTCGGCCCCGCAACGGTTCTCATGCCACGCCACCCGCTTCCCTCATGCCAGTCCTCGTCATCCCGCTGTGTTCCTCGTCATCCCGGCGTGCTTTCGGCCGAGCGCGCCGGATCGACGGGGTGAGCTTCCGCCCGGACGCTCAGTAGGAGCGCGCGGTGGCCGCCAAGGCCATGGCGCGCAGTTGCCGCTTCGCCTCCGGGGTCGCGGTGCTCGCGTCCAGGGCGGTGAGCGCCTGGTCGGTGAGTGCGGCGATGCGCTTCTCCACCGCGTCCACCGCGCCGAGTTCGGTGATGGCCGTGCGCAATTCGGCGACCCGGTCCGGGGTGACGTCGGTGCCGAGGCTGGAGCGGACGAGGTCGGCGACGGCTGGGGCGTCGGCGTCGGCGCGCTGCAGGGCCTCGGCGATGAGGACGGTGCGCTTGCCCTCGCGCAGGTCGTCGCCCGAGGGTTTGCCGGTGACGGCCGGGTCGCCGAAGACGCCGAGCAGGTCGTCGCGCAGCTGGAAGGCGATGCCGATATCGGTGCCGAATTCCCGGTAGGCGGCGACGAGTTCGGGGGAGGCGTCGGCCAGGGCCGCGCCCAGGTGCAGCGGGCGCTCGATGGTGTAGGCCGCGGTCTTGTAGCGGTTGATGCGCAGCGCCGCCTCGACGGTCTCGTCCCCGGCGGACTCGCCGTAGATGTCGAGCAGCTGCCCGCCCAGCACCTCGGTGCGCATGGCCGCCCACACCGGGGCGAAGCGGGCGGCGGCGTCGGCGGGCAGCCCGGCGTCGCGGGTCATATCGTCGGCCCAGGCCAGGGCCAGATCCCCGATCAGTACGGCGACGCTCTCCCCGTAGTGGGCCGCGTCACCGCGCCAGCGCCGATCCCGGTGCCGCTGTTCGTAATCCACGTGCACGGTCGGGAAGCCGCGCCGGGTGCGCGAGGAATCGATGATGTCGTCGTGAATCAGCGCACACGCCTGCACCAGCTCCAGCGCCGAGCAGGCGGTGAGCACCGCGTCGGCGTCCGCGTCCTCGGCGCTGCGCCCCGCGCCCAGCCAGCCGGTCCACGCGAACGAGGGCCGGGTGCGTTTGCCGCCCCGGATCACGAAGTCCTGCAGCGCCCGCGCCGCGTCCACGAACACCGGCCCGAGCGGTTCCACGATCGGTCCGCGCGTCACGAAGAAGGCGTTGAGACGTTCCTCCACGGCGGCGACGAGCGATCCCGCGCCGACCGCGTGGCGGGTCGGGGTACCAGGTCCGGCGGACAGGGGAGCCTCCTCGGTGAGTGCCGTACTGCGGCGATGGCAGCGCCCCGCTGGTCGGCTTCCCCCGGGCAACCGACCCCATCGCGAACCGCACAAGCCCGCGCGCGGGATTCGCCCCCGACAATACCCAGCTCCCACCCACCCCCGGGAATCGGTCGCATCCCTGCCCCGGTCCGGCGTGACCGGTCCCGCGGCAGTCCCCCTCCGCGCCGCCCCGCGCGAATGTCTGCCGGCGAACGGTGGGGAGCAGGTTGAGGTGAATCGGGTCCCACCTGCTGGGATAGGCGCGGGGTGGGGTTCGGGAGCCGGTCGCGACCCGTAAAATGTCGGCGTGAGTTTCGACAATGTACGGGGATATTCGACCCCTGGCCGAGTTTCCCGCACACCGCGAGTGTCCGGAACTCGTTCGGTGGTCCAGCAGTTGGGCCCGCGTCCCGACGGGTCGATTCCGTTCTCGGTCGAGTTCAATCCGCCGCGCGACGCCGCCGGTGAGGCGCGGCTGTGGCGGGCCGCGCGCGAATTCGAGCGGCTGCATCCGGCATTCGTGTCGATGACCTACGGCGCGGGCGGGTCCACCCGCGATCGCACCATCCGGATCACCGGGCAGCTGGCGCGCGAGACCACGCTGCTGACGGTCGCGCACCTGACCGCGGTCGATCACTCGGTGGCCGAGTTGCGTTCGATCGTCGGCGCGTACGCCGACTCGGGCATCCGGAATCTGCTGGTGCTGCGCGGGGATCCGCCGGGCGATGTGCTGGGGGAGTGGGTCAAACATCCCGAGGGCGTCGAGTACGCCGAGGATCTGGTCCGCATGGTGCGCGAGCTGGGCGACTTCCATGTAGGAGTGGCCTCGTTCCCGCAGGGGCATCCGCGCTCGGCCAACCTCGAGGACGACACCAACTTCCTGGTCGCGAAACTGCGTGCGGGCGCGGAGTATTCGATCACCCAGATGTTCTTCGACCCCGAGCACTACCTGCGGCTGCGCGATCGCGCCATCGCCTGCGACCCGGTCGAAGGCGCCAAGCCGATCATTCCCGAGCTCATGCCGATCACCTCGCTGCGCACCGTGGAGCGCGCGGTGGAGCTGTGCGGGCGGCCGCTGCCGCCGAAGGTGATGGAGCGCCTGCACAAGGCCGCCGGTGACGGTCCGGAGGAGAATCGCGCCGCGGTCCGCGAGGTCGGCATCGAGATCGCCACCGAGATCGCCGAACGCCTCATCGCCGAGGGTGCGCCCTGCCTGCATTTCATCACCCTGAATTTCGCCAAGGCCACCGGCGAAGTGCTGGCGAACCTGGGCTACTCGATGTCGCCCGCACCCGCCACGGTCTGAAAAGGTCCGGCCCCAGCCTGAACAAGTGACCGGCATACCGAATGAAATGTCCGGTTTGCACTGGTCAGCGGAGTAGCGTTCCCCTCGACTCGTGACCTCGAGGGGAGCCACCCATGTCCTTGTTCCACCACCTCGTCCGTGTCGCAGGCGCCGTCGGCGTCTGCGCGGTACTCGCCGCCGCCGGTCCGGCAACCCTGGCGGGCCCGGCATCCGCGGCTCCCGCCGATCCGGTGCGCAACGGCTCCGGCGATCCGGTGCGGATCGCCCCGGCCGCCCCCGCGACCAAGGACGCCGCGGCGGCCCTGGCGGCGATCACGACCCTGGGCAATGCCTTCGCCGGATCCGATACCGCCGCCCCGTCCGACTGGCTCTCCGCCTACGGTCAGACGGTCAACGGCCTACAGGCACTGGGCATTCAGCCGTTCCTCTACCCGACCGCCGCCCCGTTCTGTCTCGGCGGCACCACCCTCGGCCTGGCTCCGGCGGTGGCGGGCACCGTCCCCGGCCCGTGGCCCCGCTACGCGATTTCCATTCCCGGCCTGGACCTTTCGGCGGTGAAGGCGGGGCAGACCATGTTCGCGTTCGTCCCCTACGGCATCAACCCCGACGGCGCGGACACCTCCGGCATGCAGGTCGCGTGGTTCAACCTCACCACCGGTCGCGGTGGCCTGGTTCCCATGGGCCCCCTCAGCCAGGTGCTCAATGCCATGATCCCGCCCCAGGTCCCGAACGAGTTGCGCCCCATGGTCGAACAGGCCGTCCGCGACTACTTCACCGCCGCCCTTCCATCCGGCGGCGTGCGCGCGGTCCCGGTCAACACCGGCTCCGGCACCGTCCTGGCCGCCATGTTCGGCACGGTCCGCAATGGGGCGACCACCTGCCTGTTCCTGCCCACCGTGGGAATGACTCCGGTTCCGTAACCGGGTTCGCCGAGATCAGTGCGCCTCGAGGCCGATACGCTCCAGGGTCAGTGTGTTCCGACACCCGGGCCGGTGGCCCCGACGGGTCGGCCCTTCCAGCGCAAGCGGTTCCGGCCCCGCACCCGGTGTGAGCGGATCGACAGCGCCAGGTAGGCGGCGACGGAGAGTGGATGCGCCAGGGCCGCACCGACATCCGCGCCGTCGATGGGTCCGCCGTTCTCGGTCGAGCGGGCCAGCAGGCGGGCGGTGACCCCCGCGCCGTAGCCGAGCAGCCCGGCTCCCCGCAGTCGCCCGCGCCCGAACAGTGCGGCCAGCGGCGGAGCCCAGAAGGCCAGGGCTGCAATGGATCCGACCGCGAGGCTCCCGGCCGGCCCGCCGTAGGCCGACCACAACCAGCGGGTGTAACCCTCGGTGAGCTCGGTCGCGTCGCGGTACATGCGGGTCCGCGCCATGGGCCCGGCCGCGACCAGGGTGGTGCGCCGCCCGCTGCGTCGCAGTTCGCGGGCGATGGCCAGGTCTTCGGTCACGCGGTCCGCGACGGGTTCGTGGCCGCTGATCGCGCGATAGGCGGCGGCGTCGAAGACCAGGAACTGGCCGCAGGCCACGGCCATGGACGGGAGGCGGGTCCGATTCGCCAGTGCCACCGGCAGCGTCGAGGCCCATGACCAGCCGAGCAGCGGTTGCACCAGGCGTTCGGCCGGGGAGGCGGCGAGTTGCCGGGGCCACGGGCAGACCAGTGCCGCACGCGCCGAACGCAATTCGCGCACGGCCGCGGCCAGCGCGTCCGGGGACAGCCGGATATCGGCGTCGAGGAAGATCAGCACGTCCTCGCCGGAGGCCAGCTCGGCCAGTCGCGCGCAGGCGGCGGTCTTGCCGGTCCAGCCCGGCGGCGGCTCGATATCGTTGCGGGACAGGAAGAATCGCTCGTCCCCGCCGATGGCGGCCTGCGCGGCCGCGGAGGTGCCGTCGGTGGAGCCGTCGTCGAGGATGATGACGCCCAGGTCGGCGATGCCGCGCTGGGCGCGCAGATCGGCGATCAGGGCGGGCAGGCGGTCGGCCTCGTCGCGGGCCGGGATCAGCACGGTGACCGGCTCGGTGATCTCGTGCTCGGCGGGCCGCAGTCGCCGCAGGCTCAATCTGTTCGCGAGGGCGATGGCCGCGCCGCCGGCGGCGACGGCGCTACCGGCCGTCACCACCTTGGCGGCCAGGCTCATCGCAGCCGGGTGCGATCGGGGCGCAGCCAGCGGGCGGCCCGCACGTAGGCCGGCGGATCGGGATTCCGGGTCATGTACGCCAGCACCGCGACGACCGCGGCCACCGCCAGGGTGATGCCGCCGACAATGCCCGCCCACCCGGCGAAGGAGCGCGTATTCGGGTCCGCGTAGCCGACTTCCGCGCGCAGCGTGGTGACATCACCCGCGGGCAGCTTCCAGGTCACCACGGAGTCGCCCTCGCGGGTGCCGTTGGTGGTGGCGACGCGGGCCGGGAAGGCGACGGTCAGCTGCACGTCGGAGCCCTGGGGCGGCAGCGATTTCAGATCCACCCGGCCGGTCAGGGTGACCAGGTCGCCGGTGCGGCTGAAGACCAGGTTGAACATGCCCGAGGTTTGGTCCGACATCGAGCCCAGCTGCTGCACCTCGCCGAAGGTGAGGTCGTCGAAATACACCTGGCTGCCGACGTATCCGTCCTGGGCGTACGAGTCCACCCGGACCTTGCTCTGCAACCCGTCGGGCGCCTTGAGCTGCGGCCCCTTGTCCTTGTCGTTCTGCGGGACGGCCGCGGCGACAATGCGGCCCGACACCCGGTCATTGGAGGACACGCCCATCGACACCTGCACCCGCAGGCATCCGGTCAGCCCCGCGAGCAGGACCACCGCCAGCATCCGCACCCGGCGGCGCGGCCGCCGCACCGGGGTTGACTCGGGCGTTTCCTCTGGTGTCGACATGATCGGACTCGGCTGCACGGCTCACATCGTGCCATGCGCCCGGGGCCGCAGGGTGATTCGACGGGCACCGAGCTCACGAACCAGCGGAAACCCCAGTACCCCGAGCCCGAGAAACCCGTACCCGGCCGATACCGGCAGTCCCAGAAACGCCGCGTGCGCCAGCGCCGACCCCAGCCACGTCCACCCGAACACGGCCACCGGAACAGCCCGCCCCGCCCCGGTATCGGGTGCGGTCCGGTCCCACACCTCCAGCAGTACCGCCATCGCCACCGCCACCCCGAACCAGCCGACATAGTTGGTGACCGGAATCCGCTCCAGCCCGGGCAATCCCGCAACCGTCGAGCGCCAGCTCCACTGCCCGTCCGCGACCATCTGCGGATCCAGGAACAAATCCCATCCGACCGCCCCCGCCGCCGTCAGCACCACCCGCCCCGCCACCGGCGAAATCCGTCCCCGCACACCGCGACTCACCATCCCGGCCACCATCCACACCGGATACAACCCACCCGTCCACGCCAGCGCCACCACCAGCGGCACCCCCATCACCTCGGGTCCGAGCCGCCCACTCGCGTACTCATAGCAACCGAACGGAAACCCGGTCGCAGTCCCGAGCACCTCGGCCCCCAGCCCGATCCCCGAAACGATCACCAGCAACCCCGCCGCCCACCGCACACCCCGAGTCACCGCCGCGTGCACCAAAGCGGCCCCCGCCGAAAGCAATACGACCACCACGGTCACCCGATCCCGCCCCACCCCGTGCGCCAGCGGATAGGTGATCTGCACCAGCACCAGCAGGATCGCGGGCACCGCGGAAACCACCGTCGCCCGCTCCGCGGCCATCACCCGCACCGGTGCGGGCTCGATTCGCCGTCCATTCCGGGATGGCGTGTGGTCATCGCCGCCACGTGAGCAGGCGGCGGGGGCGCAGGTCGTGCTCGACCAGCCGGGCCGCGCTGCGGCCGCTCGCGCCGGACACGCCGCCGCCCGGATGCGTCGAGGCGCCGGTGAGATAGAGCCCCGGCGCTCCCGGAACTCGCTGGCCCGAGAGTTCGGGGAGCGGGCGCCACATGAACATCTGGTCGATGGACATCTCGACGTGCATGACATTGCCGCCGAGCAGGCCCATTTCGCGTTCCAGGTCGGCGGGGGTCTGGACCTGGCGGTCGCGCACGGTGGCGGCGAAACCCGGTGCGTGGGCGTCGAGTTCGGCGATGATGCGGTCGGCCTCGCGGTCGGCGTGGTCGGACCACTCGGTGCCGTCGGCCAGGTTGTAGGGGTGCCACTGGGACCACAGGGTCAGCTGGTGTTCGCCCGGGGCAGCGATGGTCGGGTCCAGGGCGCTGAAGCTCATGGCCAGCACCACCGGGCGGGGCGGGAGGTCGCCCGCCAGGGCCGCACCGTGGGCACGGCGCAGCTTGCGGCGGTCGGTCACGAGAAGTTGCAGGCCGTGGGCGGATTCGGCGGTGGTCGCGCCCGGGTAGCGGGGGAGGGCGGTGGTGGCCGCGCGGACCACCATGCCGATGCCGGGGCCGACGCGGATGCGGCGGCGCCAGTCGGCGAGCACGGCGGCGTCGAATCCGCCCCGCTCCAACAGGTCCAGGGTGGTGAGGATGTGGCAGCCCGCGATCACGCTGTCCGCGTGGACGTTCCGCCCGCTCGCGGTGCGCACTTCCCAGCGCTCCCCGTCCCGGGCGACGGAAACCACCGCGTCCCCGGCGCTCACGGTGCCGCCGTCGGATTCCAGCCGCGCCACCAGCGCCGCGCTCAACGCCCCGCTGCCGCCGACCGCCCGCCCGGGCGGCAGCGTGTGCATGAGCGCCGCGAACCCGACCATGGGCGCGGACCCGGGTTCGGACATGGGCGGCCCGGACTGCGCGCCGAACCAGGCCAGCGCCGCCTTCAGCCGCTCACTGTCGAAGAGGCTGTCCAGCAGCGCGTCCCCGGTCTGCATCATCTCCCGTGAGAGCGCCCCGCCGCTGGCGCGCCCGGTCGCCCCGGCGGCCTCGCGGGGATCCATGCCCCAGAACGATTTCAGCAGGTGCCCGCCGGTCGGCGTCCCGGAGAAGGCCCGCATCACCCGGGCACTGCGCGGACCCCACACGCTCGCGAACCGCCGATACGCTTCGGCGTCGCGCTCCCCGCAGGCCGCGGCGATGGACGCGCAGGTCCGGTCCAGGTCGCGATGGAAAACGAGGGGCGGCAGGTCACTGCCGGGCGGCGCGGGCGCGAAGGCCCAGGGATCACAGTCGATATAGCGGAGCCCGAACCGCTCCAGCTCCAGTTCCTCGATGATCCCGGTGTGCCGGATCATGATGTGCGCGGACGATCCCCGATCCACCTGGTGCCCGGGAAATCGCTCGACGGTGGAGACGGCTCCGCCCAGTACCGTGTCGCGCTCGAGCACCTCGACCCGATGCCCGGCCCGCGCCAGATAGCAGGCCGCGACCAGCGCATTGTGCCCGGATCCGACAATGGCGACGGTCCGGGACTCGAAACTCCCGCTCACTGTGCCTTTTCCGGCCAGAGCGGCAGCCGCCGCCCGAGTACCGCGAACCGGCGGGTGTCGCCGGAGAAGATGAAGTGCCGCACCACATCCCCGAACCCCTGCCGCCGATACAGCCGCCAGGCCCGGTTCGCCTCCCGATCCACCTCGGGCGTGGACAGCAGCACGGTGCGCTCGGGCCGGTTCTGTAATAGCCGGGTGAGCAGGATCTCCCCGAGCCCGCGCCCCTGCGCGGCCGGGTGCACGTGCAGCTCGGTGAGCTCGAAATAGTCCGAAAGCAGTTCCCGCGCCGCGGGTTCGGGCCACCCGGTGCGCCGCATTCCGCTGTACACCTGCTGATGCCACCACTGGTGCGGCGCGCCGTGATACCCGTAGGCGATGGCCACGATGGGCGCGGTGCGCAGGTCCAGCCGCCCGTCGTCGTCGGGCAGCACCGCGGCCACGGCCTGCCAGCCGGGCCGGGTGGTGTGCTCGGTCCACATGGGCGCGCGCTGGTGCTCGGTGCCGCGCGGATAGTCCATGGCCGCGACGTAGACCGCGAGGGCATCGTGCAGCCGGTGCCGCAGGGTCGCGGCCGACATGTCGACCACGACGGGCGCGGGTGTCGGTTTGGGGGTGACTGCGGTCATCGGCTGGACGCAACTCTCCGTTGGCGCGGACAGATGGATTCGACAGTAGCGCCACGGCGGACGCCGCAACTTGTCGGTGGGTCTCTCTATATTCAAACTCACGAGAAACCTTCGAATACCTGTTCGATCTTCACGCCGGCCAGATGCCCTTATAGAAGACGAATCGGTGGACGAGTGGGGAGGTACCCGAAATGAGCGGGAAAACGGAACGACCGGGCCATCCCGGCCGCGCCGGCGACCTACTGCGCAAGGCGGATGGTCTGTTGCTCGAGGCCCAGGGGGAGCGAGACCCGGCCGAGCGCTTCCGCATCGCCTACCTGGCCGCCCTGCGCGGGGCGGGTGCGGTGCTGGCTCTGACCGGAGCAGACCGCGCGCCCCGCGCGCGTTCTCGCAATGCCTGGGTCCTGATGCAGCGCGCGGCACCGGAATTCGTGATGTGGGCGGACTATTTCACCGGCCAATCCGAGACCCGCGCGGCCCTGGAAGCGGGGTTGCCGAGGCCGGTCGATGATCGCCGCGCCGACGAGTTCGCTTCGCGGGTAGGCGCATTCCTGCATGACGTGGGCGATCTGCTGGCCGCCGCGGCTCGCTTGCGCCCCAGTTCAGGGTGGGTAACCGGAATGCTGGCGTGAGTATCGGCGAGTAGGTGGTCGCACTCTGATCGAACTCGTATTATTGGTGGCAGACAGCCGCCAAGGTCGGCTATCCGTCGTCTACCCGGAGGCGACAGCCACCACCTAGTGCCGGGGGAGGTACCGTGCCACTCTCCGAGCACGAGCAGCGCATGCTCGAACAGATCGAGAGCGCGCTCTATGCTGAGGATCCGAAGTTCGCCTCGACTGTTCGGGGTGGACGGTTACGTTCTGCCACCGGTCGACGCAGACTTCAGGCGGCCGCCCTGTTCGTCCTCGGTCTGTTCCTATTGGTGGCGGGTATCGCCGCACCGTTCAAGCCCGGCGGGTTCCCGATCATCAGTCTGGTCGGCTTCATCGTCATGTTCGCGGCCGGCGTCCTGTTGCTGATCGGTGGCCCCCGCATGAGCGGTTCGGCGAGCCGCGTCAGCGACGCGCACCCCAGCGCGGGCGGCGCTCCCGGCGCCAACCGCGGTAAGCAGCGCAAGCCGGGTGGGTTCTCCGCCCGGATGGAGGACCGCTTCCGCAAGAGGTTCGAACAAGACAGTTGACGGACTGCCGTGCGGCCGAGAGCTTTCGGCGCGGCCGACCGGCGGACCATGATCGACTAACTGAAACACTTGCGAAACGCCGTGACGCCACACCGATTTCGGGTGTGGCGTCACGGCGTTTCGTGTAGGTGCCGGTTCGGCGTGTCGCGGGTTTCCATGATTCCCCACACCTCCCCACGGGTGCACCCCACCGCGCCCCACGCGCGCCTGTTATGCCCGCTATCTGCGGGTTTGCTGGCGGTTGTCGGGCGCCGTCCGGCGCGCGTCGCGCGTGTCGGGGAACTGCACGAAATCTTCCCCACCTCGGTGATAGCTGGCGTGACCTGCGAAGTTCGCCATGCGGGGACCGAGATCACCGACGCTTTCGATTGAAAGTGGGGGAAAGTGGGGTAATGTGGAGCGCGCACTACAGGAGGCCGAACAGTCGAGAGGGTGATCCGGTAGGAGGTGTCGGGGCTTGTTTCTCGGTACCTACACCCCTCGGTTGGACGACAAAGGGCGACTGACGTTGCCTGCGAAGTTCCGGGACGAGCTGGCGGGAGGGTTGATGGTCACGAAGGGACAGGACCACAGCCTTGCCGTGTACCCCAAGGACGAGTTCACCGCGTTAGCGCGGAGAGCCGCGGCCGCATCCCGATCGAACCCGCAGGCCCGAGCATTCGTCCGGGCCTTGGCGGCTTCCAGTGATGAGCAACGTCCGGACGCACAGGGCCGGATCATGCTGTCGGCCGAACACCGCCGCTACGCCAATCTCTCCAAGGATTGCGTGGTGATCGGCTCGGTCGACTTCCTCGAGATATGGGACAAGACGGCGTGGGATTCCTACCTCGCCGAGCACGAGGAGGATTACTCGCAGGCCAGAGACGAGTCGCTGGGCGGGATCTTCTAGCCCGCAGCGAGGCGAGTGCCCTGCGGCCTCTGCCCGACACCGACCCTGACGTACTTCCCCAACGCCAGGTGCGGTGCTTCGGTCAGAGACCACGGGGCATTCGCCCAAATTCGAAGGTCGTTCTCGAAACGAGTACGGCCGTCCGGCGACCCTGTAGGGGCCGTGCGAATGAACGTGAGGCAGGAAATTCCGGGAGGTCCAGGTGCACCGAGGCAATGACGGCCCCCGCCATGTTCCGGTTCTCCTGCATCGCGCCGATGAAATCCTCGGTCCCGCACTGCAATCCGAAGGCGCGGTCTATGTGGACTGCACCCTGGGCCTGGGCGGGCACGCCGAATACTTCTTGCAGACGTATCCGAACATCCGGCTGGTCGGACTCGACCGCGATACCGCGGCGCTGAAGCTGGCCGGGGAGCGACTATCCCCGTTCCAGGACCGGATCACCCTGGTGCACACCAGGTATGACGGCATCGCGCACGCACTCGAACAAGCCGGACTACCCGAGAAGTCCTCGGTCAACGCGATTCTGATGGACCTGGGTGTGTCCTCCATGCAGCTGGACGAGGCCGAGCGCGGCTTCGCCTACTCCATCGACGCGCCCCTGGACATGCGGATGGACTCCAGCACCGGCCCCACCGCCGCCGACGTGCTCAATACCTACAGCCACGGCGAGCTGGCCCGGGTACTGAAAATCTATGGCGAGGAGCGCTTCGCGGGCAAGATCGCCTCCGAGGTGGTGCGCCGCCGCCAGCGCACCCCGTTCACCACCAGCGCGCAGCTGGTGGAACTGCTCTACGACACCATTCCCGCCGCGGCCCGGCGCACCGGCGGGCATCCCGCCAAGCGCACCTTCCAGGCGCTGCGCGTCGAGGTGAACCGTGAGCTGGAATCCCTCGAGGCCGCCCTGCCCGCCGCGCTGGACGCGCTGGCCCCGGGCGGGCGGATCGTGGTGATGAGCTATCAGTCCCTGGAGGACCGGGTGGTGAAGACCGAGCTGGCCAAGCGGTCGGCCTCGCGCACACCGCTGGACCTGCCGGTCGAACTGCCCGGCATGGGACCGGAATTCAAGATCCTGACCCGGGGCGCGGAGAAGGCGACCGAGCAGGAGATCGAGGACAACCCGCGCGCGGTGCCGGTGCGCATGCGGGCGGCGGAACGGATCGCAGGGGAGGACGGCACATGAGCGGGCAAGCCCGGGACCGGGAGCGGGACACCACCGATCGGGCGGGGAGCCGCCGGTTCGGGGCCGCCCTATGACGATTCAGAAGCAGGCGGCGGGCCGGGGGGCTCGCCGGGTGCAGGCCGCCGAACGGGTGAAATCCGGTGCGGCGAAACGAGCTTATGCCCGCCGCCGGAATCGGGCGGGCGGCGCGGCCGAGGTGCCCGGCATGCGGCGCGGGCGGCGCAGCGACGCCATGCCGCGCGGCCGGATGTCGTTCGTGGCCACCATCATCGCCCTGCTGGGCTGCGGCCTGGCCCTCACCCTGCTGCTCACCACCCGCGCCACCGAGGACTCCTACCAGCTCGGCGACCAGCGCCGCGCCAACCAGAAGCTGTCCGACGAGCGCGACGCCCTGCAACGCGAGGTCGCCGCCGCCGACTCGGCCCCCGAATTGGCCCAGCGCGCAGCCGAACTCGGCATGATCCCCGCCAAGGACCCGGCCCGCCTCGTCATCGGCCCCGACGGCCAGGTCACCGTGATCGGCAATCCCCAACCGGCCCAGGGCACCCCGGCCCCGCCGCTCAATACCACCCCGCCCGCCGCGGCCCAGCCGCCCAAGCCGGGCCAGCCCCAGGCCGACCGCGTCGTCCCGGTGACCACCACCCCGGCCCCACCCGCCGCGCCGACTACGACGCCGCCCACCAGCGCGAATCCCGCTCCGGCAGTTCAGGCTCCGCAGAATCCCCAGGTCCAGGCGAACGGAGCGCCCCGGTGAGTCCTGCTCGCGCGGGGCGCGGGCGCGACACCGGGCGGGGGCGCACTGCCGCCGCCCGCAGCCGGAGTGGTTCGGGCCGGGCGAGTGCGGGGCCGGGGCGGCAGTCCAGACCGCGGCCCGCTCCGGGGCTGGACTCGAGTACGCGATTCCGGTTCGGGGTGGGCCGGTTGGCGATGCTGGTGGCGCTCACCGTGGCGGCCGTCCAATTGCTGTGGGTGCAGAGTGTTTCCGCGCCGAAGCTGTCGGCGGAGGCGGCCAGTCAGCGGACGGTGAAGGTGGCCGATCCGGCGACGCGCGGGGCGATCACCGATCGATACGGGAAGTCGCTGGCGTTCACCATCGCGGCCAAGCAGCTGAGCTTTCAGCCGGTGCGGGTGCGCAAGGATCTGGCCGACGCCTACGAGAAGAATCCGAAGACCGCGCCGAATCCGGATGATCGGCTGGCTGCCATCGCCAAGTACATGCACGAGAAGCTCGGCAATGCCGCGCCGGAGAAGGACATCCTGGCCCAGCTGAAGAGCGACGAGCCGTTCGTCTACCTGGTGCGCAATGTGGATCCGCGGATCGCCGCCGACATCACCCTGAAGTTCCCCGAGATCGGGCAGGAACGCCAGGACATGCGCCAATATCCCGGAGGATCGCTGGCCGCCAATGTGATCGGCGCGACCGGCTGGGACGGGCACGGCCAGATCGGCCTGGAATCCTCGATGGACGCGCAGCTGGCCGGCACCGACGGCTCGCTCACCTACGACCGCGGCTCCGACGGCGCGGTCATTCCCGGCTCGTGGCGTGATCGCCATCCCGCGGTGAACGGCTCCGGCGTGGAGCTGACCCTGGACTCCGACCTCCAGTACTACGTGCAGCAGCAGGTGCAGCAGGCCAAGAACCTCTCGGGCGCGGGCGCGGCCTCGGCGGTGGTGCTGGACGTGCGCACCGGCCAGGTGCTGGCCATGGCCAACGACAACACCTTCAACCCCTCGATGGATCCGGCCACCTGGTCCAGCACCGACCTGGGCAACCCCTCGGTGCAGCAGGTGTTCGAGCCGGGCTCGGTGAACAAGATCGTCACCGCGGCCGCGGCCATCGAGTACGGCGTCACCAATCCCGATGAGGTGCTCGATGTTCCGGGCGCCATCAGTATGGGCGGCGTCACCGTGCACGACGCCTGGGTGCACGGCAATGCGCCCTACACCACCACCGGCGTCTTCGGTAAGTCGTCGAACGTGGGCACACTCATGCTGGCCCAGCGGGTCGGCGAGGACCGCTGGTACGACATGGTCAAGCGGTTCGGCATCGGCCAGCGCACCGGCGTCGGCCTGCCCGGCGAGAGCGCGGGCGTGCTGCCCGCCCGCGACCAGTGGTCCGGCTCCACCTTCGCCAACCTGCCCATCGGCCAGGGCCTTTCGATGACGACCCTGCAGATGACCGCCATGTACCAGGCCATCGCCAATGACGGCGTGCGGATTCCGCCGCGCATCGTGAAGGCCAGGATCGCGCCCGACGGCACCCGCACCGAGGAGGAGTCGCCGGACCCCGTCAAGGTGGTGAGCCCGCAGACCGCGCGCACCCTGCGGCAGATGTTCGAGGCCGTGGTGCAGAAGGACCCGAACGGCGGCAACCAGTTCGGCACCGGCATTCCGGCCGCCATCGACGGCTACCAGATCGCCGGTAAGACCGGCACCGCCCAGCAGGTCGATCCCAAGTGCCACTGCTACTCCAGCGACCGCTATTGGATCACCTTCGCGGGCATGGCCCCCGCCGACAATCCGCGTTACGTGATCGGCATGATGCTGGACGCGCCGGTACGCAGCTCCGACGGCAGCGGCGGCGGGTCGACCGCGCCGCTGTTCCACAGCATTGCCTCGTGGCTGCTGCAGCGGGACCGGATCCCGCCGTCGCCGCCCGCCAAACAGCTGGTTTTGCAGGCGAGTTAGAGCAAGGAACGAATGGTCGTGATCCACACCGCCGTCGGCGCGTGCACCGGCGGTTGACCGAACTGCGCCGTGCCGATCGCGAGGCAATCGAACACAGGTAACCTGACACGTCGATCCGGTCCGCCGGACCGATTTCTGCATATGACCGCCACCCGGAGAGGAGCTTCGTGCCCGCGCAGTCCAGCCCGCAGGTACTTCGGCCCGCCGCCCCCGCGGCGACCAGCCTGCGCAAGGTGGAGGAACTCACGGGTGCGCGCAGCGCCGGATCTCCGGAGGGATCGGAGAACGTCCAGGTCACCGGTATCGAGCAGCGCTCCAATGCGGTTCGGGCGGGTGATCTCTTCGCCGGTCTGGCGGGATCCCACGCGCACGGCGCGCGCTTCGCCCACGATGCCGTCGAGCGCGGCGCGGTCGCGATCCTCACCGATCCGGCGGGCGCGGAGCTGATCGGCGAGATCGCCGTGCCGGTCCTGGTGCACGACGCGCCCCGCGCGATCCTCGGCGAGTTGTCCTCGGCCCTTTACGGTGACCCTTCTCGCAAACTGCGCATCGTCGGCATCACCGGCACTTCGGGCAAAACCACCACCTCGTATCTGGTGGAGGCCGGGCTCGCCGCCGCGGGACTGACCACCGCGCTCATCGGCACCATCGAGACCCGCATCGGCGGCGTCCGGGTGCCCTCGGCGCTCACCACCCCCGAGGCGCCGCAGCTGCACGCCATGTTCGCGCTCATGGTCGAGCAGGGCGTGGACGCCGTCGTCATGGAGGTCTCCAGCCACGCCCTGGCCCTGGGCCGGGTGGACGGCGTGCACTTCACGGTCGGCGCGTTCACCAACCTGTCCCAGGACCACCTCGACTTCCACTCCGACTTCGAGGACTACTACGCCGCCAAGCGCCGCCTGTTCATCCCCGACGGCCCGGACTCCGCCGCTTCGGCGCGCCCCTCGGTGGCCGCGCGCGCCTCGGTGATCTGCGTGGACGACGAGTGGGGACAGCGCCTGGCCGCCGAGATCGGGGACGATCTCGGCCCGGCCGAAACCGCCGGTGCGCGCCTGCGGACCGTCGCGACTCGCGCAGGGGTTCGGGCGGATTGGCTGGCCGACGGCATCACGGCCGGGCCGGGCGGCACCCAGGAGTTCATCGCCATGGGCCCCGACGTCAATGTGGATGTGCGGCTGCGGCTTCCGGGCACGTACAACATCGCCAACGGGCTGCTCGCCGTCGCGGTGTGCGTGGCGGCGGGAGTCGAGGCGGAGGCTGCCGCTGTGGCGCTCGGAGACGTCGACGTCCCGGGCCGCATGCAGCGGGTGGATGAGGGTCAGGAGTTTCTGGCCGTGGTGGACTACGCGCACAAGCCCGCCGCGATCGAATCGGTCGTGGCGACGCTGCGCACGTGGTTGGCCGAACAGGGGGAGGGGCGTCTGGCGGTAGTGGTGGGCGCGGGCGGTGATCGCGATGCGGGTAAGCGGCCCTTGATGGGTGCGGCTGCGGCGCGCGGCAGCGACCTGGCCATCATTACCGACGACAATCCGCGCAGCGAGGACCCGGCGGCCATCCGCGCCGCGGTGCTCGCCGGTGCCGAACAGGTACCGGACGCGGAACGCGGTGAGGTCCGGGAGGTCGGGGACCGGGCGGCCGCGATCAAGGCCGCCGTCGCCTGGGCGCAGCCCGGCGATGTGCTGCTGATCGCGGGCAAGGGACATGAGACAGGGCAGGAGATTTCAGGAGTGAAGCATCCGTTCGACGACCGCGAGGTACTCGCGGCCGCCCTGTCGGAAAAGACGAGGGACCTGACGCATTCATGATCGAGATGACTTTGCGGGAGCTCGCGGAGGTGGTCGGCGGCACGCTGCACGACGCCCCGGACCCCGAGGCGAAGGTCACCGGCGCGGCCGAATTCGATTCGCGCCGAATCGGTTCCGGTGACCTGTTCCTGGCGCTGCCGGGTGCGCACGCCGACGGCCACGACTTCGCGGCGCAGGCCGTCGCGCAGGGCGCGGTCGCGGTGCTGGCCGCCCGGCCGGTCGGGGTGCCCGCCATCGTGGTGGAGCCCCGCCCCGGGAACACGCGCGCCCTCGCGCTCGAGCACGACACCGACGGCTCGGGTGCGGCCGTGCTGGACGCGCTGGCCAAGCTGGCGCGGGTGAGCGTGGACCGCCTGGTGGCCGCGGGCACGCTGACCGTGGTCGGCGTGACCGGCTCCTCGGGCAAGACCTCCACCAAGGATCTGATCGCCGCGACGCTGGCCCCGCTGGGACCCGTTGTGGCCCCGCCGGGTTCGTTCAACAACGAACTCGGCCACCCCTGGACCGCGCTGCGCGCCGACACCGGCACCCGCTTCCTGGTGCTGGAGCTGTCCGCCCGCGGGCCCGGACACATCAAGGCGCTCACCGAGATCGCCTCGCCCGGCATCGGCGTGGTGCTCAATGTCGGCACCGCGCACCTGGGCGAGTTCGGCGGCCAGGACATCATCGCGCAGGCCAAAGGCGAACTGGTGGAAGCACTTCCGGCCAACGGGCTGGCGGTGCTGAACGCCGACGACCACCTGGTCGCGAAGATGGCCGGGCGGACCGCCGCCCGCGTGGTCACCGTCGGCCAGGCCGCGGGCGCCGATGTCCGCGCCTCCGACGTCGTCCTCGACGAGCACGCCCGCGCGCGATTCACCTTGCACGCCAAGGGCGAATCGGTCGATGTCCAGCTGGCCGTGCACGGCGAGCATCAGGTCGGCAACGCGCTTTCCGCAGCCGCTGTCGCCCTGGATCAGGGTGCGGACCTCGCCACCGTCGCGCGGGCGCTGTCCGGCGCGAGCGCGGTGTCGGGTCGCCGCATGGACGTGCGCACCCGCGCCGACGGCGTCACCGTCGTCAACGACTCCTACAACGCCAACCCGGATTCGGTGCGCGCCGCGCTCAAGGCGCTGGTCACCATGTCCCGGACCGGAACCTCCCCGCGCCCCAGCTGGGCGGTACTCGGCGAAATGGCCGAACTGGGCGAGGAATCCGTGCTCGAACACGACCGGATCGGCCGCCTGGTGGTCCGGCTGGACGTGGACCGGCTCATCGTCGTCGGCCAGGGCCGTCCCGTGCGCGCCATGTTCCAGGGCGCGGTGCAGGAGGGCTCCTGGGGCGAGGAGGCGATCCATGTGCCCGACATCGACGCGGCCATCGCCCTGCTCGACGAGGAACTGGAGCCGAACGCCGTGGTGCTGGTGAAGGGTTCGAACTCCGCGGGCCTGTGGACGGTCGCCGACCACCTGATCGCCGCCGAGCAGGAGGCCGCCCGATGACCCAGATCCTGCTGTCGGCGGCCATCGCGCTGACCGTCTCCATCCTGCTGACCCCCGTGGTGATCCGCTACTTCGCCAAACAGGGCTTCGGACAGGAGATCCGGGTCGACGGCCCGGAGAGCCACAAGGCCAAGCGCGGCACCCCCACCATGGGCGGCGTCGCCATCATCATCGGCATGTGGGCCGGATACCTGGGCTCACACCTGATCTCCATGACCTACGGCGAGCCCGGCCCCTCGGCCTCGGGCCTGCTGGTCATGGGCCTGGCCACCGCGCTCGGCTTCGTCGGCTTCCTCGACGACCTGATCAAGCTGCGCAAGCAGCGCAACCTGGGCCTGACCGCGGCCGGCAAGTACATCGGCCAGCTCACCTCGGCGGTCGTGTTCGGTGTGCTGGCACTGCAATTCCGCAACGCGCACGGCCTCACGCCCGGCGACAAGCACCTGTCCTACACCCGCGACATCAATACGGTGACGCTGTGGCTGCCGTTCTTCCTGGCGTTCGTCTGCCTGATCGTGGTGGCCTGGTCCAACGCGGTCAACCTGACCGACGGCCTGGACGGACTGGCCGCGGGCTCCATGAGTCTGGTGCTGGGCGCGTACATGATCATCACCTTCTGGCAGTGGCGCAATTCCTGCTCCGCGCATGCGGTCGCGGGCTGCTACCAGGTCCGGGATCCGCTGGATCTGGCCCTGGTGTGCGCCGCGGGCGGCGCGGCCTGCATCGGCTTCCTGTGGTGGAATGCCGCGCCCGCCAAGATCTTCATGGGCGACACCGGTTCGCTGATGCTGGGCGGTCTGCTCGCGGGCCTGTCCATCACCACTCGCACCGAACTGCTCATGGTCGTGATCGGCGCGCTGTTCGTGGCCGAGACCGCCTCGGTGGTGCTGCAGGTGGCGGTCTTCCGCACCACGCGCAATCGCCTGTTCAAGATGGCACCGTTCCATCACCACTTCGAGCTGAGCGGGTGGGCCGAAACCTCGGTCATCATCCGGTTCTGGTTGCTGGCCGGCATGGCCTCGGCGATCGGACTGGGCCTGTTCTACAGCGAATACCTCTCTGCGGCAGGGTGAGTGAGCAATGTCCGAACATTCTCCGAGGGTCCTGCGTTCGCCGGGCCCCATGCTCGAATTTCTGCGTGGCCGTGATGTGCTGGTGGCCGGTTGGGGCGTCTCCGGGCGCTCGCTGATCGAGCCGCTACAGGACATCGGCGCGCGACCGGTCGTCACCGACGGCGGCGGCAAGGCCCTGGCCGAGGCCGCCGAACTCGGACTGGGCACCGCGACCACCCAGGATCTGCTGGAACCCGATGCGCTGCAACGCTTCGCGCTGGTGATCACCAGCCCGGGCTGGCGGCCGGACTCCCCGGTGCTGGTCTCGGCCGTCACCGAGGGCATTCCGGTGTGGGGCGACGTCGAATTCGCCTGGTGGGTGGATCAGGCCCGCATCTACGGGCCGGTCCGCAAGTGGCTGGTGGTGACCGGCACCAACGGCAAGACCACCACCACCCAGATGACGCACTCGATCCTGCGCGCCGCCGGGATCCCGTCGGTGGCCTGCGGCAATATCGGCCTGCCCATCCTGGACGCGCTGCGCCGCAATCCCGGCCCGCAGATCCTGGCGGTGGAACTGTCCTCGTTCCAGCTGCACTGGGCTCCGTCGGTGCGCCCCGAGGCCGGTGTGGTGCTGAATGTGGCCGAGGACCACCTGGATTGGCACGGCGGCCTGGACGCCTACGCCGCCGCCAAGGCCCGCGCGCTGACCGGACGGGTCGGCGTGGTCGGCCTGGACGACGCCGTCGCCGCCGCGCTGGCCCGGAAGTCCAAGGCGCGCCGCACCGTCGGGTTCCGGATCGGCGTCCCCGCCGACGGCGAGCTCGGCGTGGTGGACGGTAAGCTGCTCGACCGCGCCTTCACCAAGGCCGCCATCCTGGCCGAGGTCGGCGACATCAGCCCGCAGGGCCCGGCCGGGGTCGCCGACGCGCTGGCCGCGGCCGCGCTCACCCGATCCATCGACGTGGCACCGCAATTCGTCAAGGAGGGATTGCAGGAGCACAAGGTCGGCCCGCACCGCGCCGCCTTCGTGCGAGAGCTGTCCGGCGTCGAATTCGTCGACGACTCCAAGGCCACCAACCCGCATGCAGCGCGCTCCTCGATCCTGGCCCACCCCAATGTGATCTGGGTGGCGGGCGGTCAGCTCAAGGGCGCGACTGTCGAGGACCTCATCGAGGAGTGCCGTGAGCATCTGGTCGCGGCCGTGCTGTTCGGCCAGGACGCGGCGGTGATCGCGGCCGCACTGGCGCGACACGCCCCGGATGTCCCGGTCGTGGAGCTGAATTCGGGGGACGATGCTCGGATGGGTGACCCCTTCACCGAGATCGAACCCGAAGCGGTGATGGCGCGCGCGGTGCGCGTGGCGGCCGGATTCGCCCACCGCGGCGACACCGTCCTGCTGGCCCCGGCCGCGGCGTCCCTGTACATGTTCGCCGACTACACGCACCGCGGCCGCGCCTTCGCGGCCGCCGTGGGGGCCCTGGACGAGAAGGACATCGGGAGAACCGAATGACAACGGCGACGCCGCGGCGGGTCGGGAACAAGGCCCAGCGTGCGCGAACCGGATGGTTCGGGGCATGGCTGGCCCGCCCGCTGGCGTCGTTCCACCTCGTGGTGGCCATCGCCGTGCTGCTGACCGTGCTCGGTCTGGTCATGGTGCTCTCGGCCTCCAGCGTGGAGGCCTACGCCGGTGGCGGATCGGTGTATTCGCTGTTCATCCAGCAGGCCATGTTCGCCGTCCTGGGCGGGGTGCTGTTCTATATCGCGCTGCGCGTGCCCATGCGGGTGATGCGGCAGCTGTCGTTCCCGATGTTCGCGCTGTCGCTGGTGCTGCTGGTGCTGGTGCTGATCCCCGGCATCGGCACCGAGGTGCAGGGCTCGCGGCGCTGGTTCGACCTCGGCCTGGTCTCGATCCAGCCCTCGGAGATCGTGAAGATCACGCTGGTGGTGTGGGGTTCGCACCTGCTGGCCTCCCGGCAGACCGAAAGGGCCGGGTACAAGGACATTCTCATGCCGCTGGTGCCCGCGGGCCTGCTGGTGTGCTTCCTGGTGGTGCTCGAACCCAACCTGTCCACCACCATCGCGCTGGGCATCGTGCTCACCTCGCTGCTGTGGTTCGGCGGGCTGCCGCTGCGCATGTTCGTCACCATCGCGGTGTCCGGCGGGGTGGCGGCGGGAATCCTGGCGCTGTCGGCGGGCTACCGGTCCGACCGCATGCGGGCCTTCTTCAGCCCGGGCTCGGACCCGCAGGGCATCGGCTATCAGGCCCGCCAGGCCATGTACTCCCTCGCCGACGGCGGCATCTGGGGGCGCGGGCTGGGCCAGTCGCGGGCCAAGTGGAGCTATCTGCCCAACGCGCACAACGACTTCATCTTCGCCATCATCGGCGAGGAGCTCGGATTTCTCGGATGTGCCCTGGTACTGGGGCTTTTCGCGTTGTTCGTCTACGCCGGCCTGCGCATCGCCACCCGGTCGGTGGACCCGTTCATCCGGCTGCTGACCGCCTCGGCCACCACCTGGATCACCGGGCAGGCACTGATCAATGTCGGCTACGTGGTGGGTTTGCTGCCGGTGACCGGGCTGCAGCTGCCGCTGGTGTCGGCGGGCGGGTCCTCGCTGGCCATCACCCTGCTCATGTTCGGCATCATCGCCAATGCCGCCCGGCACGAACCCGAGGCGGTGGCGGCCCTGCACGGCGGCGGGGACGGCCGGTTCAGCCGGTTGCTGCGGCTGCCCAAGCCCGAAATGTACTCGCCGACACGGGCTCGCGCCGCGCGCGCCCGCGGCAAGGCGAAGGCCAAGGTCAAGCCCAGCCCGCCCAAGCGCGCGCTACCATCGGGCCGGGCCCGGGGCGGGTCGGATGCGTCCGCGCGGCGATCGATAGATTCGGATTCGGCTCGCCGCAGCGGCCGCCCCGCGGATCGCAGCAGTCGATCCACCGAGGCGTGGCGCAGCACCCGGGCCTGGGAACCCAACTATCCGATGAAACACGCCAGGGAACGGGGTAATTCGAGGTGACAGTGGAGCGGCCGGACAGCGATGCGCCAACCGCGACCGAGCCCGTCGCAGGAGAGCACACCGATCTGCCCGAGCACCTGCGGCGCGTGCACATGATCGGCATCGGCGGGGCCGGAATGTCCGGAATCGCCAGGATTCTGCTGTCGCGCGGCGGCATGGTGTCCGGTTCCGACGCCAAGGAGAGCCGCACCGTGCTGGCCCTGCGGGCGCGCGGCGCCCAGGTGCGCATCGGGCACGACGGTTCCGCGCTGGACCTGCTGCCCGGCGGGCCCACCGCCGTGGTCACCACCTACGCCGCCATCCCCAAGACCAATCCCGAACTGGTGGAAGCGCACCGGCGCGGCCTGCCGGTGCTGCTGCGCCCCGCGGTGCTGGCCTCGCTCATGCAGGGGCACAAGACGCTGCTGGTATCGGGCACGCACGGCAAGACCTCGACCACCTCCATGCTGGTGGTGGCGTTGCAGCACTGCGGATTCGACCCGTCCTTCGCGGTCGGCGGCGAGCTCAACGAGGCGGGCACCAATGCCCACCACGGCACCGGCGGCATCTTCGTGGCCGAGGCCGACGAGAGCGACGGGTCGCTGCTGCAATACGCGCCGGATGTCGCGGTGGTCACCAATATCGAGTCCGACCACCTGGACTACTTCGGCACCGACGAGGCCTACGTCCAGGTCTTCGACGACTTCGTGGATCGGCTGGAACCGGGCGGTCGGCTGGTGGTGTGCCTGGACGATCCGGGTTCGCTCGGGCTCGCCCGGCGTTCGGTCGCCAAACTGAAGGACAACCCCGACGGCATCCAGGTGATCGGTTACGGCTCCGGCGGCGCCCTTGATGATTCCGGCGCCGAGACCGGGGTCCCGGTCGGCGCGCGGCTGCTGTCCTGGGAACCGCGCGATGTCGGCGGCGTCGCCGTCTTCCAGCTCTCCGACGAGCCCGCCCCGCGCACCCTGCGGCTGTCGGTGCCCGGCCGCCACATGGCCCTCAACGCGCTCGGCGCGCTGCTCGCCGCCCGCGCCACCGGGGCCGACATGGGCGAAATCATCCAGGGCCTGGAGGGTTTCGGCGGTGTGCACCGCCGCTTCCAGCTCACCGGGCGCGAGAACGGCGTGCGCGTCTTCGACGACTACGCCCACCATCCGACCGAGGTGCGCGCGGTGCTCTCGGCCGCGGCCGAACTGGTCGCGCAGGAGGCCCGCGACGGCGCGCGCTCGCGGCCGGGCCGGGTGATCGTGGTCTTCCAGCCCCACTTGTACAGCCGCACCGCGACTTTCGCGACCGAGTTCGGTGCGGCGCTCTCGCTGGCCGACGAGGTGGTGGTGCTCGACGTGTACGGCGCGCGCGAGGAGCCGCTGCCGGGTGTCAACGGCGCGCTGGTGGCCAACGCGGTCACCAAACCCGTGCACTACCAGCCGGATATGTCGCGGGTCGGCAAGCAGGTGGGCGCGCTGGCGCGGCCGGGCGACGTGGTGATCACCATGGGCGCGGGCGATGTGACCATGCTGGGCGGCCAGATCCTGGACGGTCTGCGCGCCCGACCCGGCCACGGGCGGTGAGCCACGATGACCTCGGGCGGGGGAGCCGACACCCAGACACCGGAAGCGGCGGAAGACGATTGGGACGAGGAGGATTCGGCCGAGCCGGAAGCGGACTATGAATCCTCCGCGGCTCGGCGTGCGCGCCTGCGCCGCGAGCGCGCGCGTCCCGAGTCCCGGTTCCTGACCGCCTGGCGCTCGCGCAAGGTCCGCTTCGGCGTCCCGGCAGGTGCGCTCGTACTGATCGCCCTCGGACTGGTCGCCTGGTTCACCCCCTTGCTGGCGGTCCGCACGGTCCGCGTCGACGGCCTGGCCACCATTGGGGAGCAACAGGTTCTGGACGCCCTCCAGGTACCTGACGGGCTGTCCATGATGCGGCTGGACACCAATGCCATGGCCGAACGGGTCTCGCGACTACCCAAGGTCCGCTCGGTCCGGGTGCAGCGGGAATTCCCGGCCACCGTCCAGGTGACGGTGGTGGAACGCACCGCGGTGCTCTACTTCGACAGCTCGGACGGCACACACCTGCTCGATTGCGACAGCGTGGAATTCGCGATCGAGCCGCCCGGACCCGGAGTGCCCAAACTCATTACCGACCATCCGGGCGGTTCTGATCCGGTGACCAAGGCCGCGGTCGCGGTCATGGCCGCCATTCCGATACCGCTGCGTGACCAGCTCGGCGTGGGAGCGGTTGTGGCCCGCTCGGTTTCGGATATTGCCCTGGAGTTGCGTGACGGGCGTACGGTGCTGTGGGGTGGGATCGCGGACTCCGCGCGCAAGGCGGCGGTGGTCGGACCCCTGCTTTCCCAGCCGGGCAAGGTATTCGATGTTTCGAGTCCGAATCTGGTCACGGTAAAGTGAGCGATACCCATTGGGCCGCCGAAATTTTCGGTGGTTTGCCGGAAGGGCACCGTCGGTTCCGATCCAGGACCGGAGGGCAACCGTCCACGATACGATGCTCAGGTGGGTCGGACGAGGCGAATCACACAAGATTCTGACACTCGTTTCGGCGCGCCTGCGCTGGTAACGCGGTGGCTGCGAATACCGTTCGGCACCAGTCGGATACTTGACATAACGCTGAAGCTATGGTTGAGGGTTTATCGGACCGAGACCATTGCGCCGGCATTTGCCGAGTAACCGAAGACGACAGCTGTTTCAGATCGAAGGAAGGCGAGAGCCCATGACGCCCCCGCACAACTACCTTGCTGTGATCAAGGTCGTCGGTATCGGCGGCGGCGGCGTGAATGCCGTCAACCGGATGATCGAACAGGGACTCAAGGGAGTCGAGTTCATCGCCGTCAACACCGACGCGCAGGCGCTGTTGATGTCCGATGCCGACGTGAAGCTCGATGTCGGCCGTGAACTGACCCGCGGCCTCGGTGCCGGTGCCGATCCCGAGGTCGGCCGCAAGGCCGCCGAGGACCACAAGGACGAGATCGAGGAAGTCCTCAAGGGCGCGGACATGGTCTTCGTGACCGCCGGTGAGGGCGGCGGCACGGGCACCGGCGGCGCTCCGGTCGTCGCGCAGATCGCCCGCAAGCTCGGCGCGCTCACCATCGGCGTGGTGACGCGGCCGTTCTCGTTCGAGGGCAAGCGCCGCAGCAACCAGGCCGAGGCGGGCATCCAGGCCCTGCGCGAGTCCTGCGACACCCTCATCGTCATCCCCAACGACCGGCTGCTGCAGCTCGGCGACGCGGCCGTCTCGCTGATGGATGCCTTCCGCTCGGCGGACGAGGTGCTGCTCAACGGTGTTCAGGGCATAACAGATCTGATCACCACCCCGGGTCTGATCAATGTCGACTTCGCCGACGTCAAGTCGGTCATGTCCGGCGCGGGCTCGGCGCTCATGGGCATCGGCTCCGCGCGCGGCGAGGGCCGCTCGGTGAAGGCGGCCGAGGCGGCCATCAATTCGCCGCTGCTGGAAGCCTCCATGGACGGCGCGCACGGCGTGCTGCTGTCGATCGCCGGTGGTTCGGATCTGGGTCTGTTCGAGATCAACGAGGCTGCCTCGCTGGTCCAGGAGGCCGCCCACATCGAGGCCAACATCATCTTCGGTACGGTCATCGACGACTCCCTCGGCGACGAGGTCCGCGTCACCGTGATCGCCGCCGGGTTCGACGGCAGCGGCCCGTCCCGCCGCATCGAGCCCACGGCCAGCCGCTTCACCACCGGCACCGCCAGCGCCTCGGCCGGATCGGTAAGCCGCACCAGCGAATACAGCTCGACCCGCGCCGCCGCCGAGCCGGTCCGCCCCGTCGAGCCCGCCCCGGCCCCCCAGCCTCCGGTGGCCGAACGCGGCCCGGCCCCCTCCTACAGCGCCCCCCGCCCCTCGGTCGACCCGACCATCGGCGGCAACGCCCGCAACCACATCCAGCCCCCGGACGCCGATGACGACGACGTCGACGTCCCCTCCTTCATGCGCCGCTGACCCGCAGCGCCCCTGACGGCTTCGCAGCGCGCCCGCTCCGGTCACCGGAGCGGGCGCGGCGCATTTCACCGCTGGGTTCGCCGCCGACCCGGGGTGCATCGGTGGTCGCCGCGATACGCCTGGCCCCTGTTCCGGCCGACTGTCACGCCGCCGCGCGCCGAGCTGTCGCGCACACCGCGGCGATAGGGCGTGTGACACAGGCGATCTCAGGTAGCGCGCGCCACGGCTGCGTCGGCCGTGGCGGCGGCGGGCTCGGTGCGCGGCGGGCTCGGGGCGGCAGCGGCCGGGGTCGTGGTGAGTTCGAGGTTGCCTCGGAGTGGCTACTACCCTCGGAGGCATGACTTCGGCGGCACCTGTTTTCCGGACCAGACGGGTTGTGACCACGCGGGCGGGCGGCTTCTCGCAAGCGCCCTACGACTCGTTCAATTTGGGTGATCACGTGGGGGACGATCCGGAGGCGGTGCGGCGCAATCGGGTTCGGCTGGCGGAGAGCATCGGGCTGGCCCCGGATCACCTGGTGTGGATGGAGCAGATCCACGGGCGCAACGTGGAGATCGTGGACGGGCCGCGCGACGAGCCGGTGCCTGCCACGGATGCGCTGGTGACCACCCGGCGCGATCTGGCGCTGGTGGTGCTGAGCGCGGACTGCGTGCCGATCCTGCTCTCCGACGACGAGGCCGGTGTCATCGCGGCCGTGCACGCCGGGCGGATCGGGGCACGCATCGGGATCGTGCCGCGGGTGCTCGAGGCCATGGTGTCGGTGGGTGCGAAGCCCGAGCGCATCGGCGCGTTCCTCGGACCGGCGGCCAGTGGTCGCCAGTACGAGGTGCCCGCCGCCATGCGCGCCGATGTCGAGGCGCATCTGCCGGGCAGCGCGACCACCACCGCCAAGGGGACCCCGGGCCTGGATCTGCGCGCGGGCATCCGCCGGCAGCTGGAGGCGGCGGGGGTGGGTGCGGTCGCGATGGACCCGCGATGCACCATCGAGGACAAGACGCTGTTCTCACACCGCCGCGGCGCGCCGACGGGCCGACTCGCCGGTGTGATTTGGATGTCATCCGAGGGAGTTTCAGAATGACCGAAAGTTCTATCGTCGCAAAGGGATCCGATGCGGCGCAGGTCACTCCCGGCGCGGGCCGCGCCGCTGAGCTCGAGGCCTCGCTTTCAGCACTCCTGCAGCGTATCGACGCAGCGTGTGCGGCCGCGGGGCGTCCGGCGGGCGCGGTCCGGCTGCTCCCGGTGACCAAGTTCCACCCCGCCTCGGATATCGAGATCCTCTATCATTTGGGCCGCCGCGAGTTCGGGGAGTCCCGCGAGCAGGAGGCCGCGGCCAAGGTGGCGCAGCTGAGCCAGCTGTCTCAGATACGTTGGGAATTCATCGGCCGTCTCCAGCGCAACAAGGCGAAATCCGTTGCACGCTGGGCGGATACGGTCTATTCGGTCGATTCGGACCGGCTCGCGAGTGCCCTGGATGCGGGCGCTCGGGCCGCATTGGACGAGGGCGCGCGCACCACCCCCTTGCGCGTGCTGCTGCAGGTCTCGCTCGACGCCGATCCCGAGCGCGGCGGTGTCCGGGACGCCGCCCTGCACGCCCTCGCCGATCAGGTCGCGGCCTCGGAATCGCTGCAGCTCGCGGGCCTGATGGCCATCCCGCCGCTGGACGTCGAACCCGATGCCGCCTTCGAGCAACTGGCCCGCATCCACGCCGCATTAACGACCGTCCACCCCGAAGCTATAGAGCTGTCGGCGGGCATGTCCGGCGACTTGGAGTCGGCCATCCGCCACGGATCGACGTGCGTGCGTGTCGGTACTGCGCTGATGGGCGCGCGACCGATAACCTCGGCGTAGCAAAGAAACCTCATCAGTCACATTTGAAACATATGCTTGGTGACAGACGAGGGCTGAGCAGGACAACACCCCAGGCCAACCGGGGCCGAAGGAAGGTCGACCAGATGAGCACGCTGCACAAGTTCAAGGCGTACTTCGGGATGGTTCCGCTCGAGGATTACGAAGACGATTACGTCGACGACCGCGGAGCCGCCCGGAGCGCCGATGAGCGTGGCCAGCGTCGCCCCCGTGCCTACGGGGAACGGGAGCGCGACTACGACCGGTACTCCGAGCGTGACTACGACGACGAGCCCGGTTACGAGCCGTCGTACAAGGCTCCCTACAAGCCGGCCTACAGCGCGTCGCGCCGCGACGACTACGCCGACGACGTCCGCGAGCGCGACCACCGCGACCGCTACGACGCCGACGACCGTTACGAGCCGCCGCGCCGTCCCACCCGCATCGACACCGCCCCCTCCAGCCGCACCCGGTCCGTGGGCGGCAGCGCGCCCATGGTGCGCGGCAGCACCCGCGGCGCGCTCGCGATGGATACCGACGCGGAGCGTCGCATTGAGGAGCTGCGGGAGCAGGAGCGCCGGATCGAGGCGGCCCGCCGTCCCCAGATCTTCGAGGACGGAGGCACCTTGTCCAAGATCACCACGTTGCGCCCGCGCACCTATGCGGAGGCCGCCATCATCGGCGAGCGCTTCCGCGACGGCACCCCGGTGATCATGGACCTGGTCGAGATGAGCAACTCCGACGCGCGTCGCCTGGTCGACTTCGCGGCGGGTCTGGCCTTCGCACTGCGCGGTTCGTTCGACAAGGTCGCCACCAAGGTGTTCCTGCTGTCGCCCGCCGACGTGGACGTCTCCGCGGAAGAGCGCCGCCGCATCGCCGAAAACGGCTTCTACAACCAGAAATAACGAGCTGCCGTCAGCTGTGGGGAAGCAGCGGCGGCGGCCGGGAGTCGGCGTTCGCGCCAAAGCTTAACGGCGGCAACGAATTGCGTTGCGTCTACGGGGGTTGCGACAAAGTCGCGGGGGAATCGCGGGGGAGTCTTGTGCCCGACTTGCCGGGTATTCGGGTGCCACAGTCTGTGTCGGCGGGGTCGGCACGCGGTCATGCGGCAACGGTCCAGCTGTGACCGGGGCGATCAGTGTTTCTATTTTGCCGATCATGGTTTCTGAGGCAGAGTGGTCGGGTGGCCCTGTTCCCCGTGCTGAACCTGCTGCTGTTCCTCTTCTGGCTGCTGCTGATCAGCCGAATCATCGTCGAGTTCATCCGCAGCTTCGCGCGCGACTGGCGGCCGAGGGGCTTCGTCGTGGTCATCCTGGAGGTGATCTTCACGGTCACCGACCCCCCGGTGAAACTTCTGAGGCGTTTGATACCCCCAGTGAATCTTGGGGGAATTCGGCTCGATCTGTCCATTATGGTCCTGCTTTTCATCGTGTTCATCTTGATGACGATCACGGGCCAGGCAGGGCAGTCGATAGCTCAGGTGTGACAGAATGGGCCGAAAGAAAGCTTGCCCAGATCTACCGCTAGATCTCCATACGAAGCGTGAAGGGATCGTTCCATGCCGCTGACCCCCGCCGATGTTCATAACGTCGCGTTCAGCAAACCGCCGATCGGGAAGCGCGGATACAACGAGGACGAAGTCGATGCCTTCCTCGACCTCGTCGAGCAGGAGCTCTCACGCCTCATCGAGGAGAACGCAGATCTTCGCCAGCGCGTTGCCGAGTTGGACGCGGAACTGGCTGACGCCAAGAAGAATCGGGGCCCCGCGGTCCAGACCGTGAAGGCGCCGGTCGCGCCGGAGCCCATCAAGGCCGCTCCGCCCGTGCCCCCGGCCCCGATGCCGGCCCCGGCCCCCGTGGCCCCCGTCAAGCAGGACGCCCCCTCCGCGGACGCGAATCTGCAGGCCGCCAAGGTGCTTTCGCTGGCCCAGGAGATGGCCGACCGCCTCACCTCCGATGCCAAGACCGAGGCCGAGCAGCTGCTGGCCAACGCCAGAGCCAATTCGGAGCGCCTGGTCAGCGATGCGCGGACCCGCTCCGAAGCCATGATCGCCGACGCCCGCCAGAAGGCCGAGGCCATGCTGTCCGACGCGCAGACCCGCTCGGATTCCCAGCTGCGCCAGGCCAAGGAGAAGGCCGACGCCCTGCAGGCCGACGCCGAGCGCAAGCACACCGAGATCATGGCCACCATCACCCAGCAGCGCAGCGTGCTGGAGAGCCGCATCGAGCAGCTCAAGACCTTCGAGCGCGAATACCGCGTGCGCCTGAAGTCCTACCTGGAGTCGCAGCTGGAGGAGCTGGAGAACCGTGGTTCGGCGGTCCCGGTCGACGGCGGCGAGTTCGGTGCCGACGCGTCGGGCAACGGCGCACTTCTCAAGGGCGGCAAGTAGAGTCGCTAATACGGCCAGCGATGTTGTACCGGGCCGGGTGAATCCCGGGACGGTGCGGCGTCGTCGCCAACCTTTCGAGTCCTCCGATGGCGCCCGCCATCGAAGCCCAGCGAGGGGGTGGTGTACTTGCTCGTGGTGACGCTCGCGCTCGCCGCCGTGGGTTTCGGCCTGCTGGTGACCGCACTGACCACCGGTTCGGTGATCTGGGCATGGGGCTGCATCATCGTGTGCGTGATCGGCGCGGTGCTGCTGCTCGTCAGTGCGTTGTCGCTGCGGACCGAGAACGACGAGGAAGCCTCGTCGCACCCGGGTGGCAGACACGCGAAGCACTAGCCAGACGTGCTGGGGCGGGTCGGCGGAATAACCGCTGGACCCGCCCCGCTAGTATGTAGACAGCAATACGGCGTCGATCCGGCCATCACCGGGGAGTCTTCGGAAGAACGGCGAGCGTGCCTTCGGCAGCATGGGCATGGCTCGCTCAGTAGAACCGAACGGGTGAGCCCGTCACAGCTCGCAACGAGAGGCTCGGTCCTGCAAGGGTTTTCGTGATCCACGGGTCGGGCAAGCGGGGTGGTACCGCGGTTACGACGCACCTGGCGTCGCCATCGTCCCCGTGCCCACAGTGCTGGCACGAGGAGCTGAGAGGCCGCGATGGCGGACGAGACCACCACCCGAAACGCATACCCCCGGGTCGACCTGAGCCGGACCAGCGGTCAGGTGTCCTTCCCTGAGCTGGAGCAGCGGGTCCTCGACTACTGGGCCGCCGACGACACCTTCCGCGCCAGCATCGAGAACCGTTCCGATGCAGAGGAATTCGTCTTCTACGACGGCCCGCCCTTCGCCAATGGGTTGCCGCACTACGGCCATCTGCTGACCGGATACGTCAAGGATTTGATCCCGCGATTCCAAACCATGCGCGGGAAGAAGGTGGAACGACGATTCGGTTGGGATACTCACGGGCTGCCCGCGGAAATCGAAGCCGAGAAGCAGCTCGGTATCACGGAAAAATCACAGATCGATGCCATGGGGCTCGGGGAATTCAATGCCGCGTGCAAATCCTCGGTGCTCCGCTACACCAACGAGTGGCGTAACTATGTGACACGCCAGGCGCGCTGGGTTGACTTCGACAACGACTACAAAACCCTCGACCTCGACTTCATGGAATCGGTCATGTGGGCGTTCAAGTCGCTGTACGACAAGGGCCTGATCTATCAGGGCTTCCGGGTGCTGCCCTACAGCTGGTACGAGCAGACGCCGCTGTCCAACCAGGAGGCGCGCCTGGACGACTCCTACCGGATGCGCCAGGATCCGGCCGTCACCGTGGACATGGTACTCCAGGTTCCGGCCGACCACCCGCTGTACGCCCTGAACGGTGCGAACGCCCTGATCTGGACCACCACGCCCTGGACCCTGCCGTCCAACCTCGCCATCGCCGTGCACCCGGACGTGACCTACGCCCACGTCGAGGGCAAGGACGGCAAGCGGTACGTGCTTGCCGCCGAGCGGGTCTCGCACTACACGCGCGAGTTCGGCGAAGAGCCGACCGTGCTGTCCGAGCATTCGGGCGCGGCCCTCGAGGGCCTGCACTACCTGCCGCCGTTCGACTTCTTCCTGGGCCACCCGCGCGCGCACCGCGTGCTCAACGCCGACTACGTGACCACCGACTCCGGCACCGGCATCGTGCATCTCGCGCCCGCCTTCGGTGAGGAGGACATGGATGTCGCCTCCGCCAACGGGATCGACATCGTGCCGCCCCTCGACGCGGGCGGCAAGTTCACCTCCATGGTGCCGCCTTACGAGGGCCTCATGGTCTTCGACGCCAACCCGGTCATCATCAAGGACCTCAAGGCCGCCGGAAAGTTGCTGCGGCACGAGACCATCGAGCACTCCTACCCGCACTCGTGGCGTTCGGGCCAGCCGCTGATCTACATGGCCGTGCCGTCCTGGTTCGTGGCGGTCACCAAGTTCCGCGACCGCATGGTGGAGCTCAACAAGGAGATCACCTGGGTCCCCGAGCACATCCGCGACGGCCAGTTCGGCAAGTGGCTGGAGAACGCGCGCGACTGGAACATCAGCCGCAACCGGTACTGGGGCGCGCCCATCCCGGTGTGGGTCTCCGACGATCCGGCCTACCCGCGCGTGGACGTGTACGGCTCCCTGGACGCGCTCGAGCGTGACTTCGGCGTGCGCCCGGACGACCTGCACCGGCCCATGATCGACGAGCTGGTGCGGCCGAATCCCGATGACCCGACCGGGAAGTCGATGATGCGGCGCACGCCCGAGGTGCTCGACTGCTGGTTCGAGTCCGGGTCCATGCCGTACGCGCAGGTGCACTACCCCTTCGAGAACAAGGAGTGGTTCGAGGGCACCTCGACGGAGTCGACTGACGGCACCGCCGTCGCCGCGCCGCACAGCCCCGGCGATTTCATCGTCGAGTACAACGGCCAGACCCGCGGCTGGTTCTACAACCTGCACGTGCTCTCGACCGCGCTGTTCGACCGCCCGGCGTTCAAGTCCGTTGTGGCGCACGGCATCGTGCTCGGCGACGACGGCCTCAAGATGTCCAAGTCCAAGGGCAACTACCCGGACGTCAACGAGGTCTTCGACCGCGACGGCTCCGACGCCATGCGCTGGTTCCTGATGGCGTCCCCGGTGCTGCGCGGCGGCAACCTCATCGTCACCGAGCGCGGCATCCGCGAGGGTGTCGGCCAGGCGCTGCGCCCGCTGTGGAACGCGTGGACCTTCCTGCAGCTCTACGCCACCGAGCCGGGCACCTGGCGCACCGACTCGAAGAACGTGCTGGACCAGTACATCCTGGCCAAGCTCGCGCAGACCCGCGACGTCATGACCGACGCGCTCGAGGTCTACGACATCGCCACCGCCTGCGACGAGCTGCGCACCTTCGCCGACGCGCTCACCAATTGGTATGTGCGCCGGTCGCGTTCGCGCTTCTGGGAAGAGGACCGCGACGCCATCGACACCCTCCACACGGTGCTCGAGGTGACCACCCGGCTGGCCGCGCCGCTGCTGCCGCTGCTGTCCGAGGTCATCTACCGCGGCCTCACCGGTGAGCGGTCGGTGCACCTGACCGACTGGCCGAAGGCCGACGAGCTGCCGCACGACGCCGCGCTGGTGTCGGCCATGGACGAGGTGCGCACGGTCTGCTCCACGGTGCTGAGCCTGCGCAAGGCCCAGAATCTGCGGGTGCGCCTGCCGCTTTCGGAGGTCACCGTGGCCGCCGCCGACGCGGAGAGCCTGCGGCCCTTCGTGGATCTGATCGCCGACGAGGTGAACGTCAAGCGCGTCGACCTCACCACCGATGTGGCCTCCCACGGCCGCTTCGAGCTGGTGGTGAACGCGCGTGCGGCGGGTCCGCGCATCGGCAAGGACGTACAGACGGTGATCAAGGCCGTCAAGGCGGGGGAGTGGCGCGAGGCCGCCGACGGCACCGTCACCGCCGCCGGAATCGCGCTGCTGCCCGAGGAGTACACCCAGCGCCTGGTCGCCGCCGAGCCCGAGTCCACCGCCGCCCTGCCCGGCAATGCCGGTCTGGTGGTGCTGAATTCGGTGGTCACCGAGGAGCTCGAGGCCGAGGGCTGGGCCCGCGACCTCATCCGCGACCTCCAGGAGACCCGCAAGTCCCTGGGCCTGGACGTCTCCGACCGCATCACCGTGGTCCTCGAGGTCCCGGCCGAGCGGCTGGGCTGGGCCGAGACGCACCGCGACCTGATCGCGGGCGAGATCCTCGCCACCGCACTGACTTTCGGTGCGGCGGGCGCGGAGTCCGCCGAGATCGTCGGTGGCGTGAAGGTCTCGATCGTCAAGGCATAGTCGAATCTCTTTCGATTCCCGTGCCCCGCTGCTGGAGCAGCGGGGCACGGAGCGAGAAGGTTTGCAGCCTTGTCGAAGTGGCGGGGGCGGAACCGAATCGGGTCCGCCCCTTTTCTTTTGCCCGGTCAGGGGCGCGGGCGCAGCCCGTCGAGGATGGAATCCACCAGGCTCGGAGCGTCGAGGACATCGCCCGCGCCCAGCAGGAACCTCAGGTAGACCGGTCCGTAGAGCATGTTCGTCATCACCAGCGGCGTCAGATCGTCGCGAATCTGCCCGGCCGCGATGGCCTTCTCGAGGCGGCGGGCTCCGGCGGTCGCGCGCGGCTCGACGAAGGTGTCGCGGATCATCTGCATGAGCTTCGGGTCGTGCTGGGCCTCGGCGATGACGCCGCGGTAGACGCAGCCGACATCGCCCGCAAACATCCGCGATAGCCCGGTGACCTGGGCTTTCAAATCGGCGGCGATATCCCCGGTGTCGGGAAAGTCGGTGGCCGAACCGATCTGGTCATTGATGGCCTCCAGCGCGATCGCGCCCTTGGAGGGCCACCACCGGTAGATGGTCTGCTTGCCCACCCCGGCCTTGGCCGCGATGGCCTCGATGGAGAGCTTGCCGTAGCCCTTGCTCACCGCGAGCTCGAAGGTGGCGTCCAGGATCGCCTGATGGGACTTGGCGCTGCGCAGTTCGGGATTCGGGGGCGGTGGCATGCGTCGATGATACCCCCAAACGAGACGGAACGTCTCGTCTTGACAAGTGATCGCCGGGCGCATAACTTACATTCATGAGACGAGACGGACCGTCTCGCCGAATTGGGAACACGGTCGCTAGGAGCGAACAATGACCACCCTCACCACCACCCCCGCCGTTACCGCGAATGTCGCCGCCCCCGTGGCGGTTCCGTCGGTGCACCGGCGCGCCGTCATCACCTGGCTGGCCGTGTACCCGACCATCACCCTCGCTCTGGCCCTGCTCGGCCCGCTGATGACCGGCCTGCCGCTGATGGCCCGCACCCTGGTCCTCACCGCGGTCGTGGTGCCCGCCACGGCCTACCTCCTCGTCCCCATGCTGATGAAGGCCAACCACCACCTGACCCTGCGCCTGCACCGCTGACCCGCCATCCGCGACGAAACAGAAAGAGACGCAATGACTTCCCTCGACACCACCGCCGACCGCTTCGAACGCGGCCTCGCCGTCCTCGACGAGATCAGCGGCCCGGGCGGCCGCGCGGTGGTCGACCGGCTGGCCGACATCGCCCCGGACCTCGGCCGCTACGTCGTCGAATTCGGCTACGGCGACATCTACTCCCGGCCCGGACTCACGATCCAGCAGCGTCAGCTCGTCACCATCGCCGCCCTGGCCGCGCTCGGCACGGCCGCGCCGCAGCTGCGCTTCCATATCGACGCCGCGCGGAATGTCGGCGTCACGCAGACCGAGATCGCCGAGGCGCTGATCCAGATCGCCGCGTACGCGGGCTTCCCGGCGTCGATCAATGGCGTGGCGGCCCTGCGTGAGGTGCTCGACCAGCGCGCGGCCGAATAGCCCGACCGGGGGTTTTCCGGATTCGGGTGATGCGGGTCTCGAGACACGCGGGTGGTGGTTCTCTTGTGACGTGTGTTGCGCGTGCGATACAACGGCTATTGGCTAGCAAATGATCTTTTGATGCAGCAGTTCCCGCGGTATCGCCGATGAAGGGGCGCGCACATGGCTCGAAGCATGCTAGGCAGGCTCAGAATCTTTGGTTCGACAACCGCTTTAATGATTGCTATTGGTGCGCTGTGGGCGGGGATGGCCCACGCGGACACCGGCTCCGCGTCCGGGTCCTCCTCCGGCAGCGGCACCGGTTCGTTCTCCGGAAGCGCCAGCGGCTCGGCGCAATTGCCGATCGCCAGTCCGCGGGCCATGGCCGCGCTGGCGCTGGCGGGGACGCAGACCGGCAAGCCCTATGAGTGGGGCGGGACGGGGCCGGATGCCTGGGACTGCTCGGGGTTGGTGCAGTGGGCCTTCCGCGGTGTCGGCATCGATCTGCCGCGCACCACGTGGCAGCAGGCCGAGGCCGGGCTCGAAGTGCCGTTCGGCGCACTGCAACCCGGTGATGTGGTCATTCTCAACGATGACGCCTCCCATGAAGGCATCTACGCGGGAGGCGGCAATGTGTTGAACGCGTACGACTGGGGTGTGCCCGTCGGGCTGACTCCGCTGAGTCGGTTCGACGTCTACGCCATTCGCCGCTTCTTCTGAATCCGCTTACTCGACAACGAGTTCCGCGGGGATGTTGCCGCGGGTGGCCTTGGAGTACGGGCACACCTGGTGGGCGGCCTCGACGAGCTCGCGGCCCTTCTCGTTCTGCAGTTCCTCGGGCAGCTCGACGCGCAGCACGACGGAGATGCCGAAGCCGGTCTCCTCGTCCTTGTTCAGGCTGACAGCGGCGGTCACCGAGGCGTCGCCGAGGGCGATGCCCTGGTTGCGGGCCACGACCTGCAGCGCGCCGGCGAAGCAGGCCGAGTAGCCCACCGCGAACAGCTGCTCGGGGTTGGTGCCGTCACCGCTGCCGCCGGCCTCCTTGGGCTGGGCCAGCTTCAGGTCGAGGTAACCGTCGGAGCTGACCGAGCGGCCCTCGCGGCCGACGGAGGTAGCGGACGAGGTGAAGAGCTCAGCCATTTCGAATCTCCCTAGACAGACTTGTCTGTTCAGACGCGACCCAGAGTAGACAGGTCTGTCTGCTATCGTCAACACCGAAGATCCGATCAGGGGAAGGAGAGCAGCCATGAGTGAGGCCCGTGATCGCCTGCTGGACACCGCGACTCGGCTGTTCTACGCCGAGGGCATCCACACCGTCGGCATCGACCGCATCATCGCCGAGGCCGGGATCGCCAAGGCCACTTTCTATCGGCACTTCAGGACCAAGGAGGACCTGGTCGTCGCGTATCTGGTGCGTGAATACGCCCGGCAGCGCGAGATTCTGGAGGCCATTCCCGGGTCGGGCGCCGACTCCATCGTGGGGATTTTCGACCGCCTGGGCGAGCTCAGCTGCGGGCCGGGGTTCCGGGGGTGCCCGTTCCTCAACGCGGCCGTGGAGTTTCCGAACCCCGACCATGCCGTGCGCAAGGTGGTCGACGACTACCGCGGGTGGTTCCGGGAGCTCATGGCCGACCGGCTGCGCGCCGCCGGATACTCCGATGTCGACGACGCGTCGCGGGTGTTGCTGATGACTCGCGACGGCGTAGCCATCAGCGGGGGAGTGGGAGACAACGAGACGGTCCGGGTGGGTATCCGGACCGCCCTGTCGCAGTTGGGTATTCGGTAGCCCGTCAGACGCCGACGGACTCCTCCATCTCCTCCTCTGCCGGTTCCGTGGCCTCCGCGGTCGCGGCGTGGCGCGGCCCGAGTTCGGCTGCGGCCCGGCGCTTCTCGGTCAGCGCCGCCACGGCCATGAGCGCCAGGCCCGCGGCGAACCAGAGCACCAGGCTCGCGATGCGGCCGCCGAACCGCGCTGTCGAAGTACAGCAGGCTGCGCGCGCCCTCGACGAAGCCCGCGCCGTTCCAGAAGTCGTGCAGCGTCCCGAAGAAATCGTTCTGCAGCCACGGGCTGTAGACGCCGCCGGAGCTGGTGAAGTTCAGCATGACGAACAGCACCATCATGGCCAGGGTGGTCCAGCGCGCCAGGAAGGTGTGCAGGCCGATGCCGATGGCCAGGATGCCCGCCGAGTACAGCCAGGACATGGCCCAGACCGCGCCCGCGTCATGGTCGACCACGTGGAAGACCGGACTCGACAACGCCAGTCCGATCAGGCTCACCAGCAGCGAGGTGACCAGGCCGAACAGGCCGCGAATCCACATCGGCAGGCCCGCGCCCGCCGCGCCGATGGCGGCCACGCTGCCGTAGGAGCCGATGCTCAGCGTGACCAGCAGGAAGAAGATGCCCTGCGCGGTGGGGTCGCCGGAGCTGGGGGTGGTCACGTCGGTGATGGTCATCGGCGTGTTCTGCACGGCCGCGACCTGTCCGAAGACGGCCTCGGCGGCCATCGCCGTGGTGTCGGATCCGGCCTTGGCGACCAATAATTCGGGCTTCTGTGGGTCGGGCACGTACGCCCCCGCGAGATCCCGGTGCCGCAGCTGGCCGACCGCGTCGTCGCGGGTGGGCACGGTGATCACGTCGAGGGCATTGCCGCCCTTGTCCTTCATGGTCTGGGCCAGCACCTTGACCTGCGGGCTGTCGCCGACGATGGCCACCGCGAGGTGATTGGGCTCGGGCTGGTGGAACGCGCCCAGGTAGGCCAGGCCCATGCCGAGGCACATGAGCAGCGGGGTCAGCAGGTGCAGGGCGACATGCCGGATCTGGTGGGAGGCCATGGGATTCTTCTCCAATAGTTGGTAAATACAACCAAGCGAGGTTGTAGTCTACAACCATGAGTGGAGATCCGGCATTCCCCGGCCGTGCCGATGCGATCGAGGTCATACAGCGCGAGCTCACCGCCTTCGCCCGCCGCGCCCGCGGGCGGGCCGGTGAACTGCACCCGGAACTGTCGCTGGTGGCGTCGAGCGTGCTGGACCTGGTCATCGAGCGGGACGGCTGCCTGGCCGCCGATCTGGCCGGGCACTTCCACCTGGACAAGTCCACGGTCAGCCGCCAGGTGGCCGCGCTGGAGCGGGACGGGTATCTGGCGCGCGAGGTGGACCCGGCCAAGCGGCGCAATCTGATCCTGCGCGCGACGCCCGAGGGCCGGCGCGTGGCCCGCGCCGCCGCCCGCTCGCGCGCGGACGCCTTCACCGAACGGTTCCGGGACTGGGACGACGGCGACGTCGAGCGGCTGGCCGAATATCTGGTGCGCTACAACGCCGCGGACGAGTGAGAGCCGGTGCTGAACGAGCCCGGGGCTCAGGGGTTTTCGGGGAGGTTCAGGCCCTTGGCGAGTACCGGCCACGAGGAGCGCAGGGCGTCCTGCCAGTAGCCCCAGGAGTGGGTGCCGGGCTTGGCGATATCGCAGGTGGCCGGAATCTCCAGCTGTTGCAGGCGCACCTTGAGGTTGCGGGCGCACCAGTCGCTGGCCGCCTCCAGGATGCCGCCGACCAGGATCTGTTGCGGCAGACCGCCGTCCGCGGGGCCGAGACTGCGCACATCGGAGATATTGTCGTGGCGTCCGGGCAGGCCGCTGCCGTTGGAGACGTAGAGGCCCAGCCCGCGCAGGGCCTCGGCGTGCACGTAGGGATCGTTCTCGGCCCACTGCGGATCGTCGCTGGGGCCGTACATGTTCACCGGATTGCCGCCGCCGATGGAGATCACCAGGTCGGCGAACTTCTGTCCGATCGGGTCGCTGATCTGTGCGCAGCCGCTGTAGGCGGCCACCGCGGTGTACAGCCCGGGCGCGGCGATCGGCAATTGCAGCACCGAGGTGCCCGACATGGACATGCCCGCGATGGCGTGAATACCGTTGGTATCCAGGGCCGCATCGATGAGCGGGGGCAGCTCGTCGGTGAGGAAGGTCTTCCAGCGCGGCAGGCCCAGCCTGGGATCCGGTGTGCGCCAGTCGGTGTAGTAGGTGAACGCGCCGCCGATCGGCATCACCACGTTCACGTTCTTGTCCTCGAAGAACTCCGTGGAGTCGGTATTGCGCTTCCAGGTGGCCGTATCCTGGCCGCCCCCGGCGCCATTGAGCAGGTACAGCACCGGGCGGGGCACGGAGGTGTCGGCGGGGCGCTGCACCTCGACGGTGACATCGCTGTCCATGGCCGCCGAATGCACGTGCAGCGTCAGATTGCGGGAGTCGTGGATCTCGTAGGACTTGATGGTGGATCCGTCGTCGGAGACCGGGGTGTCGGCCAGCGTCGCGGTGCTGGTGATCGGATCGGGTGGGGCCGCGTCGGCCGGTGCGGGGGTCACGGCCATCGTGAACGTAGTGACAAGGGAACAACTTGCCGCCGCGAGCAGTGCCGCCCGGGTGCCCAATCCGTCTAGCAAAACCGACCTTCGATCCAGAGGTGCCCGACCCGAATGCATGATCGCCGAAAAGCGCCCCCATGTTTCGGGTTTCGACAAGATTGGGTCTGGCGTGCTTGTGGCGCAAGGCACTTGTGTGCCGATCGATGCGCCGACCTCGAAGGTTGTGACTTGTCAGCGGGTCACGGCTGCTCGGTGACGAGTTGCCGCAACAGCGGACCGTACTCCGGATGCGCCAGCGCCGAGGCGAATTGGGCGGTCAGATAGTCGGCGGGATTGCCGGTGTCGTACCAGCGGCCGCGAATCACCTGGCCGTACACCGGGTTCGCGGCGGCGAAGATATTGATCGCATCGGTCAGGTAGACCTCGCCGGTGCGGTGGGTGTACCACTCGTCGACCTGCCTGCGCAGTTCGGCGATGATGCCGGGGGTCACCACGTAGCCGCCGATGGCCGCGAACGACGACGGCGCGTCGGCGGGCTTGGGCTTCTCCTTGAGGCCGCTGATCCGCATCAGGCCCTCGCCCACGGTCTCCTCCACGACCGGCACGCCGTAGCGCTGCGATTCGGACGGATTCATCGGCATGAGCGCCAGCACCGGCGCGCCGGTCTTCTCGTAGGCGTCGACCAGCTGCTGGGCGCGCGGCACCTCGGCGACGAAGACGTCGTCGGGCCACAGCACCAGCATGGGCTCGTCGCCCAGGTGGCGGGCGGCGTTCAGCACGGGCGTGCCATTGCCGTAGGGGCCGTGCTGGTCCAGGTAGGTGATGTGGCCGGCGCGGCTGAGTTCGCCGACCTCCTCGACGGCGTCGGCGTAGGCCGCCTTGCCGTCGGCGCGCAGCTGTGCGACCAGGGCCGGGTTGGGGCGGAAGTGGTCCTGGATCAAGGACTTTCCACCGCTGACCACGATGGTGATGTCGGTGACGCCCGAGGCCACGAGTTCGCGGACGGTGTGTTCGATGACCGGCTTGTCGCCCACCGGGAGCATTTCCTTGGGGATCGCCTTGGTCAACGGCAGCAGCCGTGAGCCGATGCCGGCGGCGGGAATCACGGCCTTGCGAATCGTCATGGCTCGATCATCACACACGCCACGGCACGTACCTGTCGGTAGCCGGGCGTAAATTTCCCGTTGTGAACACCTCCGCCGCTGCCGCCAACCGGGACATTGTGCCTGGTGGGGGCGGTGGTTCGGGGTTGGCGAGGCGGGGCGTGGGATTGGGCACACCGGCAGCGGATTCACGGCAAACCGACAGCCGGGCCCGAGTTTCGGGACAGCGTCGGTGGGTGCTGCACATAGACATGGACGCCTTCTTCGCTTCGGTCGAGCAGCTCACCCGGCCGACGCTGCGTGGGCGGCCGGTGCTGGTGGGCGGCATGGGCGGGCGCGGGGTGGTGGCGGGGGCCAGCTACGAGGCGCGGGTGTTCGGGGCGCGTTCGGCCATGCCCATGCATCAGGCGCGGCGGCTGGTCGGGATGTCCGCGGTGGTGATTCCGCCGCGTGGGGCGGTATACGGCGAGCTCAGCGGGCAGGTGTTCGACACCCTGCGGTCGCGGATCCCGGTGCTGGAGACGCTGTCGTTCGACGAGGCGTTCGGGGAACCGGCGGAACTGGCGGGCGCGACACCGGCGCGGGTGGCCGAGTTCTGTGAGGAGTTGCGGGCGGCGGTGCGGGAGCGCACCGGGCTGGTGGCCTCGGTCGGGGCGGGCAGCGGCAAGCAGCTCGCCAAGATCGCCTCCGGGCTGGCCAAACCCGATGGGGTACGGGTGATTTCGGCCGCCGAGCAGGACCGGTTCCTGTCCGCGCTGCCGGTCCGCAAACTCTGGGGAATCGGGCCGGTCGCCGAAAGCCGTTTGCGCTCACTGGGAATCGAGACGGTGGGGGCGCTGGCCGCGCTGCCCGAGACCGAGGCGTCCTCGATCCTGGGCGGCAGTATCGGGGTGGCGCTGCACCGGCTGGCGCGCGGCATCGACGACCGGCCGGTGGCCGAGCGGGCCGAGGCCAAGCAGATCAGTGCCGAAACCACCTATGAGACCGACATTCTCAACCTCGCCCAGTTGCGGCCCGCCATCGACGCCATGGCGGTCTCGGCGCACCGGCGGCTGACCGCCGACGGGCGGGCCGCGCGCACGGTGGTGCTCAAGCTCAAGAAGACCGATATGAGCATCGTGACCCGCTCGTCCACGCTGCCGTATGCCACCGAGGATCTCACCACGCTGACCGCCGCGGCTCAGCGCTCCGCGCTGGATCCGGCCGAGATCGGGCCGATTCGCCTGGTGGGCGTGGGTTTTGCCGGGTTGTCGGAGATCCGCCAGGAATCGCTGTTCCCCGAACTCGACCAGACCGTCGACCCGGGCGGCGCGGTGTCGGAGGAACCCGCTCTCGCGCTACCGGAGAGCCCGGATCCGGTGGTGCCGCCCGCAACTCGCTCCTATGCGGTCGGAATCTGGTATCCCGGGCTCGATGTCGAACACCCCGAATTCGGGCACGGCTGGGTGCAGGGCGCGGGGCACGGCGTGGTGACCGTCAGGTTCGAAACCCGTTCGACCGGACCGGGTCCGGCGCGCACCTTCGCCGCCGAGGATCCGGATCTGCGGCGCGGGGACCCGCTCGACAGCCTGCGGTGATGCGGGTAAGGCATATTTGCGCGAATTATGAGGATTCGGACTGAAAATGCCGCGTCATCGCGGACGATGGCCGTTTCCGTGACCCCGCGTTGGTAGTCTCGCGAGTCGTCGAACGGACCTACTCGAACGCAAAGGACGAGCAGTTGAAGCTTCAGAAGACTGGACGCATCGCGGTCGCCGCGCTGGCTGTGGTGACCGTACTCGGGCTCTCGGCGTGTGGGAGCGGTGACAAGGACAGCAAGCCCACCAAGACCACGACCTCCAAGACCACGGCCGCTCAGACCAGCTACCCGCCGGTCCCGAGCGCCGCTGATCTGAACGCCCAACTGCAGACGGCGCTGGATCCGAGCGTGCCGGACGCGCAGAAGCTGGACATGATGCAGGGCGTCCAGGCCGACCCGAGCCTGCCCAGCCGGTTGGCCGACGCCTACAAGCAGAACAACGCCACCATCACCGTCACCAATGTGACCGATCTGGGCAACGGCACCATCACCGCCGATGCCGACATCTCGGTGAACGGCGGCCAGCCGCAGAAGGCCGTGGTGCCGTTCGTGGCCGAGGACGGCAAGTGGAAGGTCCAGAAGGAATGGATCTGCAACGCGCTGTCGCTGGCCAACCAGACCTCCCCGGCCTGCAGCTAGTGCGACGTGCCCGGTCCGGTGCCCAGCACGCCGGTGCCGGATCGGGCATTGCCCGGCACGGGTTTTCGTCAAGAACGCGGCGGGATCCGTCAGGGCGGCGTTAATTCGAGGCCGCGCGGCTGTTGCCCGAGGCTCACCCGTTGGCATCGTCGACCTTCCGTCCGATGACGAAAGGTCTTCAGTGGCAACGAGAGTGGGTGCGACGCCGAGTCGATTGCGCGGTGCAGCAGGACAGATGCAGGACCTCGAAGACCGCGTCAACCGCATCCTCGCCACCCTGGAGGGTGCGCTGTCCGCCGCGGGCGCGGCCTGGGGCGAGGACAGTTACGGCAGCACCTTCGCCGACGGCGACCAGGGGTACGTCGCGGCGCACGCCAATCTGCGCGACGGAATCCGCAATATGGCAACGACATTGGGTTCGCATGCCAGCGGGCAGCGCGAGGCCGCGGACACCCTGGAGCGGATGAACCACGGCAACGCCCGCCGGTTCCGGTAGACCGCTCTTGTCCATCGATATTCCGGGCGAACTGCAGTGGCTGGGCTGGGTCGCCGGTTCGGCGTGGCCGCAGGGCGACGAGGACGCGATGTGGGGCATCGCCGCCGACTGGGGTGCCGCCGCACGCCAATTGCGTGATCTGCTCCCCGAACTGGAGGCCGCCAAGAAGGCCACGGTCGCGGCCTACCCGTGGGGTGACGGGCTCGACGCCATGGTCGCGGCGCTCGACAAGCTCGATTCCGGCCCGCAGTCCATCGAGGCGCTGGCCGACATCCTCGATCAGGTCGCCGAGGCGGCCGACGGGCTGGGCACCGAGATCGAATACACGAAGATCATGATGCTGTCAGCCCTGGCCATGCTCGCCGTCGAGATCGCGCTGGCCTGGCTGTTCCCGCCCACCGCTCCCGCCGAGGAGGCCGCGGCCACGGTGGCCACCCGCATCGCCGTCCGAATCCTGGGCGAGCGCGCGGTCTCCGCGATCGCCCGCTACGCCGGGAAACTCGGCATCGCCGCACTGGCCCGCTTCCTCGCGAAACACGTTGCCATGAGCACGGTTCTGGGCGCGGGCCAGGACCTGGCCATCCAGGGCCTGCAAATCGCCGAGGGCCACCGCAAGGGCATGGACTGGGAGCGCGTCGGCATGACCGCCCTCACCGCGGCCGCCGCGGGCGCGGTCGGCGGCCCCACCGCCGAACTCCTCGGCAAGGCCGCCACCCACCTCCCCTTCGCGGGCAACCCCTTCGGCAACGCCGTCCGCGGCGCCCTCGTCGGCACCGGCTCAGGCATAGCCGGCGGCCTCGCCTCCTGGGGCGCAGGCGGCCTCCCCACCCTCCTCACCCAAGGCACCACCGACGGCTGGACCTGGGACCCCCGCATCCTCACCAGCTCCACCGCCTACGGCGTCCTCACCGGCGCCACCAAGGGCTTCCGCCTCCCCACCCCCGGCGTCCTCCACCCCACCAGCTTCGAAGCCCCCGCCGGCGCACGCATCCACGCCCCCGCGGGCGGCGACGGCGGCGCCCCGGCTCCCCACCCGGACCCGGCGACCACTTCCCACCCGGCGACCGTGCCGGACCCCGCGGGAACCCCGCGCCCCCAAGCCGCCTCGGCACCCAGCGGCGATCCCGCCACGCAGCCCCACCCGACCTCGAGCACATTCCCCACGGAACCGACCCGCCCCCTGACCAATCTGTCCGGCGACCCCGGCTCGCGCACCGCATCTCCGCCGTCCCCGGAACCGACCTCGCACGGCGCGAGTTCGACCACCATCGAACCGAATTCGCGCGCAGCCGCCCCACCCGCCCCGGAAACCGCCACGCGCGGCGGAACAACACCCACCGCCGAGTCCGGTCCGCGCGCAAGCACCTCTTCCACGCCGGAATCGAACTCGCGCGGCGGTGCGCCCGCTGTGTCCGAGACCAATACGCGGGCCGGCAGCCCGGCCGCGCCGGAGCGGAACTCGCGGGCGGGGAATCCAGCTGCGGCAGAGCCGAACTCGCGGGCCGGAAATCCTGCGGCGGAGTCGGGTGCGCGGGCGGCTGGCCCCGCCGCCGAGCCGCGCGTGGCCGCATCAGGTGGCGACGGCAGTGCTCCGGTTCCGGCGCGGGAACCGCAGCACGCCAACCCAACCGAGCAGTCCGCTCAACCCGTTGCGGTTGGGCGCGAGTCCGGGGTCGAGGCGGCGCTGGATTCGGCTCGGGAGCAGGTGCGTTCGCTGGGCGTCGATCCCGACGGGATGAGTCCCGAGCAATTGCGGCGGGCTGGGCTGGAGGCCGGATTGCGCCGCCTGTCCGAGTTGGATGGTGAATACGGGCGGCTCATCGACGACTTCGGGCAGTTCACCGAGAAATACGCGGGTGAGTCCGGCCCGGGCCCGGCGCACGGCGAGGAATCGGCCCCCACGAAACAGCCGACGGAAGCCGAAGGCCCCAAGCCCACACCGCAACCCGCTGGAGCCGTGGATCCCCGGCTGGCATGGCGGTTGCCGCCGCACGGTGAGGATGATGATGTGCCGGATACGTCGTCGGTGATTCCGTATACGCCGCGGTTCTTCTCGATTCCGCCTATTCCGGAGTACAGCGCGCCCGCGCCGCCGCCGGACAGCGTGTGGGAACCCGAGGATCCGCCCCGGCCGCACCCGCCGCAGCCGCCGGGCGGTGGCCACGGAGCGGGGCAAGGTAGTGGGCACCACCCCGGGCAAGGGCATCGGGCGGGGCCGGTGCCGGGCGGGCACGGGCGTTCACCGGAGGGGGCTGATTGATGGGGATGGAGGCCGCCGTGTGAGGGTGCGCGGCGGCCGGGGCGAAGGGTGGCGGAAATGTGAGCTGGCACACAGGAAGTGGGGCGGGGTTTGGGGGGTGGGGGTGGAAGGAGGGGGTTCGGTAGGGGGAGCGGGGGGAGGTGGGTTCCGCTTAGGATCTGCGGTCGTGACCGACGTGTTGGAGAAGGCGGGGCAGGATTCCGCCGGGAGTGCTGGTGCTGAACCCGAGAGACGGATTCGAGGGGGATGGGCCCGGCCGCTCGCTCTGATCGCCGGATTGCTCGCCGTTCTCAGTGCGGTGGCGGTGCCGTTGCTGCCCGTCGAGGTCGACAACACGACTCTGAGTTGGCCGCAAGGCAATTCGACGCAGAGTATCGAAGCTCCGCTGGTGTCCTACGCGCCCTTGGCCTTCGACGCCACCATTCCCTGTTCGGCTGTGACACAGCTGGGTTCGAAGGGCGGCACGCTCGCCGCCACCGCCCCCAACGGTGCGCCGGATCTCGAGCGCTACGGGTTCGTGGCCCGGGTCACCGCGGCTTCCACCACCGACGGCGTGACCACGCCGGGCAAGCTGGAGGCGATCACCCACCACAAGACGCTGGTGAGTATCCCCACCGATCAGCTCCCGGCGGGCTGCGCTCTCACCATCCACTCGGATATGACCGCCACCACGGCCACGCTCAGCGGTTCCACGGTCGCCCCGGTCACCCTGAACGGTGACTACCGCCCGCAGCTGGTCGGCATCTACAGCGATCTGACCGTCTCCGACGGAGCCAAGGTAACCGCGCAGGTGGACAGCCGCTTCACCTCCACGCCGAGCACGGTCAAGCGCATCGCCATCTGGACCGCGATCACCGCCACCCTGGTCGCCCTGTTCGCGCTGTATCGCCTGGACCGCCTCGACGGCCGCCGCAGCCGCCGCTTCCTGCCGCGGCACTGGTGGACCTTCAAACCGGTCGACGCGGTCGTGCTGGGCACCCTGGTGCTGTGGCATTTCATCGGCGCGACCACCTCCGATGACGGCTACCAGTACGGCATGGGCCGCGCCTCCATCCACGCCGGTTATATGGCCAACTACTTCGGCTACTTCGGCGTCCCCGAAACCCCGGTCGGCACACCGTATTACGACCTCATCGGCCACATGGCGCAGATCAGCCCGGCCAGCGTGTGGATGCGACTACCCGCCCTGCTCGCGGGCATCGTGATCTGGCTGGTCATCAGCCGCGAAGTGATTCCCCGCCTGGGCGCGCGCATCCGCCACGACCGCGTCGCGGTGTGGACCGGCGCGCTGGGCTTCCTGGCCGTCTGGCTCCCGTACAACAACGGTCTGCGCCCGGAACCGCTGGTGGCGCTGGGTGTGCTGCTCACCTGGGTCTCGGTGGAGCGCGCGATCGCGACCGGGCGACTGTTGCCCTACGGGATCGCCATCATGATCGGCGCCTTCAGCTGTACCGTCGGCCCCTCGGGCATCATCTGCTTCGCCCCGCTGCTGGCCGGTATCCGCCCGATCTGGCGGATCCTCAACCGGCGCGCGACGGAACTGGGCAAGCCGACCGCTGCGGACGCGAGCGCGCTCGCGATCCTGAAGGCCCGCTTCGGTTCCTACCTGTCGCTCTCGGCTCCGCTGGCCGCGGCCGGTGCGGTGGTGCTGGTGATCATGTTCTGCGATCAGCCGCTGGCCTCGATGTTCGAGATGAGCCGGGTGCACACCGCGGTCGGCCCGGACGTGCACTGGGACGCGGAATACATTCGCTACCAGTACCTTTTCATGCCCACCATCGACGGTTCGCTGGCGCGCCGCTTCGGCATGCTGGCCTTCTGGATCGGCCTGCTGGTCTCGGCATTCGTGTTGCTGCGCAAGGGCGGCCGGATACCGTTCACCGCGCCCGGACCGGTGAAGCGGGTGCTGGGCACCGGCGTCGGCATCATCCTGCTGATGATGTTCACGCCCACCAAGTGGACCCACCACAACGGCATCTACGCCGGAATCGCCGGTGTCATCGCGGTGCTGGCCGCGGTGGCGGTGGGCCCGCGGGTGCTGCGCTCGCCGCGCAACCGCGCGCTGTTCGGGGCCGTCATCGCCTTCGCCCTGGCGCTGTCGTTCGCCAGCTGGAACGGCTACTGGTACGTCTCCAACTGGGCGATCTCCTGGAACGACAAGTCGCCGGTGATCGCCGGGTTCGAGGTCTCGAAGATCTTCCTCGGGCTCACCGTGCTGATGCTCGGCCTGGCCGGATGGTTCCATGTGCGGGCACCGCAACCGGCCGGGCCGCACCGGATCTCGAAGCTGGGCTGGCGTTTCGTCGCCATTCCGCCGCTGACCGTGGCGGCCGCGTTCATGGTGCTGTTCGAGGTGGCCTCGCTCGCCAAGGGCGCGATCGCGCAGTATCCCGCCTACTCGCTGGCCCGCTCGAATATCGATGCGGTGCTGGGCAAGCCGTGCGGCCTGGCCAATGACGTCCTGGTGGAACAGAACCCGAACAAGGGCATGCTGAAGCCGGTCGACGGCGACGCGCTGGGCACCTTCACCGCGGACGCGGTCGGCTTCACCCCGAAGGGCGTCGCCACCGACCTGCGCACCGATGACGATGTCGACACCGGCGGCAATGTGGGCACCGCGGTGAGCGGCCGATCCCGCACCACCGTCGACGGAACCACCACCGCGCCACTGCCTTTCGGGCTGGACGCGAACACCCCGGTGCTCGGCAGCTACAACAGCACCGAGGCCGTCTCGACCCTGACCACCGGCTGGTACGCGCTGCCGACGCAGCGCGACAGCTCCGGCATCATCGCGATGGCGGCGGCCGGGCGCATCCGCTCGGTGGACACGGACGGGATCGTGACGCCCGGCCAGCAGGTCGAGATCGAATACGGGGTGCCGGGCGCGAACGGCGCGGTCGAACCGCAGGGCCGCGTCACGCCGATCGATATCGGCCCCGCGCCGACCTGGCGCAACCTGCGGGTGCCGCTGAACCAGATTCCGGCGCAGGCCACCGCGATTCGCGTGATCGCCGAGGATCGCGACGGCGATCCCAAGCAGTGGGTGGCGCTCACCCCGCCGCGCATTCCGCAGACCGTCACGCTGCAGGACTTCATCGGCCGTGACAAGCCGGTGCTGCTGGATTGGGAAGTGGGCCTGCAGTTCCCGTGCCAGCGCCCGTTCGACCACCTCGACGGCATCGCCGAGGTCCCGGACTACCGCATCCTGCCGGATCGGGGCGGCGCGGCCATGACCACGCTGTGGCAGAGCCACGACGGCGGTGGCGCGCTGGGCTGGAGTTCGATGCTGTTGCGCCCGGTCACCCTGGCCACGTTCCTGGCGAACGACCCGCGCCGGGATTGGGGCGAGCTGCAGGTGCTGGATCGGATCGACAAGTCCGCCCAGACCGCGAAGCCGGTCGTGACCACCGAAACCCGTTCGGGCCGCTGGACTCCCGGACCGATCAACGTCACCGGCTGGCAGTAGCGATCACGGGCCGGAAATGACCCGGCCCCACGGCGTTCCGCACCCGTTTCCACGTCGAAACGGGTGCGGAGTGCGTTGTGCCGGAAGGTGAATCCGGGCGCTCAGCCCTGCATTCCGGCCATCCGCTGCTGCAACTCCTCCGGGCTCACGTCCTCGACGTGCAGGGCGAGGGTCCAGCGGTGCCCCCACGGATCCTCGATGGCCGAGGTGCGGTCACCGTAGAACTGATTCTCCGGCGGCTGCAGCTCCTGCGCCCCGGCCGCGAGTGCGGCGGCGTGCGCGCCGTCCACGTCGTCGACATAGATGTACAGGTTGACCGGCGTGCCGCCGACCGTCTTGGGATCCAGGAATCCCATGGACGGGGCCGGATCACCGAGCATGATCACCGAAGTGCCGAACTGCATTTCGCAATGCGCGATCTTGCCGTCCGGTCCCGGCATCCGGAAACGCTCGTCGGCTCCGAACACGTGCTTGTAGAAATCGATCGCCTGCGCGGCACCGCTACAGGCGAGGGCCGGGCTGACGGTCGGGTAACCGTCGGGAATGGGTTTGACATCGGACATCGGAAACCTCCGATCGAGGTTGTCGTCGGACGCCCCCGAGCCTATTCCCGGGTACCGACAAGATTCGCGTGAACAATTCGATGATCACGCGAATCCCCCGGAGCGCCGGAAATTTCCGAGCCTACGGACCCGCAGCCCCGCGCAGCTTGCGCACCTGGGCTGCGGTCATGGCGCTGAGCTGCTGCGGATCCGGTTCCTTGGAATCGGACAGCGCGATCTGCACGACCGTGGATCCGACCAGAACAATGCTCACATCCGTATAGAGCGTGAGCCCGTCACTGGTCGTGCGCACCTGAAATGCCGTCGACCCGTCCCCGGCCTGCGGCTGATTCAAACCGCCCAGCCGGAATTCGACTTTGGTGTTGTCGGCATCACGACCGGAATATTTCGTGCACCCCTGCAAAAGCGATTGCACGGTCGAAAACGCCTGCACCGCCCCGCCGTTCGCATAGGACGCGGCATCGATGTCCACGCTGGCGAAATTCTGCCCGGCGAACTGCGCCGCGGCCTGCGCGGCCGAGCCCGGAGCCTGGGTGGCGATGGTCGCCAAGATCTTCGCGCACGGCGCCGGATCCGTCTTGGCGCCCGCGCCGCCGCTGCTGCCCGGCGGCGGATCGTCGAGCGCGGTGAACCCCGCGGGCATTTGCGACACGTCCAGCAGATCGGATCGCAGCGTGCACTGATCCAGAGCCGTCGCACCACCGGGCGCCTGCGAGGGCTGCACGGTCGGCCCCAGGCTCGGCAGCGGCGGCGCGGAATCCTTGTTCCCGCAGGCGGTCACCGTCAGCGCCAGCGCACCGGCCAGCATCGTCAGCCGCGTCAGGCTCCCCACTGCACCTCCGTGCGCAGGGTCTGGCGCAGCGTCACCGAACTGCGCGGATCGCGGTAGGTCTGATTGCCGCCCACCTCGACGGTGCCCGAAACCGGTAGCGGCAGGCCCAGATCCACCCCGATGGTGCCGGTGCCGTGCATGAGGTAGTCGACGATCTCCAGCTGCCCGGCCTCGTTGGGCAGGTGCCAGACGGTCGATTTCGGCGTCTGCGTCACATTCAGCTCGATGGTGAGCTGATTGCCGTCGCGGGCGGTGAGGGTGGCCGTGGTCACCTGCTCCAGCGGGACGCTGCCGGAAACCTGTTGCCGCACCGTCCATACCGCGCCCACGCCGACCGGCTCTTCCGGGAACGCGATGGACTGGTACACCGCCTGATAGAACGACTGCTCCAGCGCGGCGCGCGCGGTATCGGAGGTGGCTGGCTTGGGCGCCAGCTTGAGCGCCGTGATCGCGCCCTGCTCGTTCACGTCGAACCCGACCTGCGACCCGTCCGCGTGCAGCAGCGCCTTCGCCAGGTTGGGATCCGGTGAGGTGACATTGCCGACGGTCAGCGCGACTCCGTCGTTGCCCGCCTGCGCGGTGAGCGGAATGGTCACCGAGGGCGGGGAGATATCGCGCAGCGCCTGGTTGTTGATCTGCTGTTCGATGTGATGCTCGGTGCTCAGCGTGACCTGCTGGGTGGTGCCCGGTTCGAGCGTGCGCCGCAGCGGTGAGCGGGGTTCCGCGCCCGGGTCCACGACCGTGGTGGTCATGGCCTCGATGGGCATGGTGACCTCTTTGTTGATGCCCACCGGTTCGGCGCCGTCGGATTCGACCGTGCGCTCCCCGCTGTCGCTGCAACCGACGCCGAAGGCGGTCAGAGTCACCGCGAGTACCAGCAGCAACACTCCCGAGCGCGTGGCGCGGGGGCCCGCGTTTCTGCGCGGTGGTCGTGGTGAGCCGGAACAGCGTGCGGTGGCGTTCGCCGAACTGGGGGAAGAAGACAACACCGTCACGTCGAACAGGTTACGGCGCGATCCTGAAAAACAGCTGGGATCACGAGGGGGACAGCCATTCGGAGTGGCTCGGCGGGGATGAGGAATGATGGGCAGCGTGAGTACCGACCGGCCGCGCGAATCCGGCGCAGAGGAACCCGATACCGCAGCGGAACCCGATACCTCAGCGGAGGAGTCGAAGGAGACGGCTGCCGCGCAGTCGTCGGAGACGGTGGCGAAGCAGCCGTTGCGCCTGCGCACCCTGTTGATCATCGCCGCGGTGCTGCTCGGGCTGGACCTGCTGACCAAGATCATCGTGGTCGCGACCATGACCCCGGGCAAGCCCATCTACCTGATCGGTGACTGGGCGCGCCTGACCCTGGTCCGCAACCCGGGCGCGGCGTTCTCCATGGCCACCGGCATGACCTGGCTGCTGACCCTGGTCGCGGCCGCGGTCGTGATCGGCGTCATCCGGATCGGCCGCACGCTGCGGTCGCTGCCGTGGGCGATCGGGCTGGGCATGGTGCTGGGCGGCGCGCTCGGCAATCTCATCGATCGCCTGTTCCGCGCGCCGGGCCCGTTGCAGGGCCATGTCGTCGATTTCGTGGCGGTCGGCTGGTGGCCGGTGTTCAATGTGGCCGATTCGTCGATCGTGTGCGGGGCCGTTCTGCTGGTCGCGCTGACGGTGTTCGGTTTCGAGCCGGACGGCACCCGCATGCACCGGCAGCACGCGTCGAGCGCGGAGGAGAAGACGGCATGAGGGAGACCCGCAGCATGCCGGTGCCCGACGGGCTGGACGGTATGCGAGTCGATGCCGGGCTGTCCCGGCTGCTCGGCCTGTCGCGCACCGCGGTGGCGTCGATGGCCGAGGAGGGCGCGGTCCAGCTCGACGGCGTCGCGGCCGGGAAGTCGGACCGGCTGACCGCCGGAGCCTGGCTGGAGGTCGAATTCCCCGAGCCCAAGCGCGAACTCACGGTGGAGGCGACGCCGGTGGAGGGGATGAAGATCCTCTACGCCGACGACGACATCGTGGCCGTCGACAAACCCGTCGGGGTGGCGGCGCACACGGGCGTCGGCTGGACCGGGCCCACCGTGGTCGGCGGGCTGGCCGCCATGGGCTACCGCATCTCGACCTCGGGAGCCCATGAGCGCCAAGGCATCGTGCACCGGCTGGACGTCGGCACCTCCGGGGTGATGGTGGTCGCGCAGTCCGAGCACGCGTACACCCAGCTCAAGCGGGCGTTCAAGTACCGGACCGTGGAGAAGCGCTATCACGCGCTGGTACAGGGACATCCGGACCCGTCGAGCGGCACCATCGACGCGCCGATCGGCCGGGCGCGCGGCAACGACTGGAAGTTCGCGGTGACCGCCGACGGCCGGCCCTCGGTCACCCACTACGACACCGTCGAGGCGTTCCAGTCCGCGAGCTTGCTCGATATCCACCTCGAAACCGGTCGCACCCACCAGATCCGCGTGCACTTCTCGGCCGTGCGGCACCCGTGCTGCGGCGACCTGACCTACGGCGCGGATCCCCGGCTGGCCGAACGCCTGGGTCTGGAACGGCAGTGGCTGCACGCCCGCCAGCTCGGCTTCAATCATCCCGCCGACGGCCGCTGGGTGGAGATCACCAGCGAGTACCCCGCCGACCTGGAACACGCGCTGGACGTTCTCCGCGCGCACTGATCGGGAGTTGCCGTGAACGCACCGATGCTGCGGCGCGCGGGTATCGCGACGGTCGTCGTCCTGGCGGCGGTCCTGATCGTCGTCCTGGGGTGGGCGATTCCGCCCCGGGCGGCGGTCATCTCGACCGACCGGCTCGGACCCGAGAGCGGCGAGCCGGTCTCCGGCTACCTGGACCGCGCCCGGGAGTCGTTGCGGGCCAACGACGCTGACGGCCACTGGGCGCTGCTGTCGTTCACCTCGGGTATCACCGCTGACCGCATTCCCGAATACAGTGCGGGCCTGCGGATCTCACAGGTCGACTACCACGTGGCGATCGATCGGGTGGCAACCCCGATCACCGCCATCGGCGTCCCCGCCGGTGACGGCGTCGCGGTGGCCTCGGTCAGATCCGCCGCCGCCAAGGTGGCGGCGGAACAGACCTACGACGACCGCTCCACCCGGGTCAAGAACCTGGTCGCGGCCCGGCTCGCCGCGGGCTGCCCCTGCGTCGTGGGCATCGTCCTCTACGGAACCCTCGACCAACTCCGAAACCTGGCTGCCCGCCCCGGAATCCGAGCCGTCGAAGCCCTACCGGCGGACGCCTCGGCCGGAGTCTTCGCCGTCTCGCCGCTGCTTCCGGAACAGACGGAATCGGCGAGCCCGACGCCCGACGACGGCCCGGTCCCGGACAACTGAACCCGGTGACCGGGACCGGCCTCCTCGGCTACGTATTCCGCAATGCCCAAGCGTCGGCGAACATTTCGTGCAGCGGGCGGGGCGGCAGGATCACCCCGTAGGGTCCGATGATGTCCTTGTCGTCGGGGCGGACCAGATAGCTGGCGAGTTTCGCGGTTTCCATCGGCAGATGCGGTTTCGTCAGCTTCTCGGTCCAGGGCCCGGGGACGAAGGCGGTGCGTCCGGCGCGGGCGCGCTGTTCCTCCACGACCAGTCGCATCCCGGCGAGCTCGGCCCGGGCCTTCTTGTGCCGTGCCGGAGTCCAGCCGTTCCAGCGGCGCAGATTGCGGTCGGTGGGGCGGGCCAGGGTCAGCAACTGGAGGTACAGCGTGGCCGCGTCCGGGCTCGCGCCGATGCTCGCCGAAACCCGTTCGACCAGATCGGGGACGCTGTGCCGCGGATCGGCCTCGTAGTGTCCGGCGGCCACGGGAGTGGTTGCGGCGCGGTCGATCAGGTCCGACAGCCCGGCCACGAGAGTCTGCTCGCAGCGGATCGCGTGGGCCAGTTCGGTCAGCCCGTGGTCCGTGCAGGTGTTCAGGCTGTGGGCCAGGGCCTCGGGGTCGGAGAGAGCGGCCGGTCGTAGAAAGGTCGACCGCCGCCATTCGTGCGCGTCCACCACGACCAGTCCGTCGTCGTAGACGACCCGCGACAGCGGCGCGCCCGCGTAGGTGCCCGGACCGAAAAGTTCTGCGGGGAAGCGCATTCCGTTGAGCTGGACGAGCAGCTCCGGGGCGCGCAGGCGCGCGGCGAGCCGCTCGTACAGCTCGGTGACCCCGCGGACGGCCGGATCCCCGACGGGGCGTTCGGACAGTGCCCACGCCAGCGCGGTCGCGAGGCCCCGGTAGGGATTCCAGCGACGCCAGAAGGGGATATTCGAGCGCTCGCAGCGTATTTCGAGATAGTCGTGGCTGTTCCCGAGCAATCGGCATTGCAGGTCCCGGGTGGCGAGGTCGGTCGCCTCCGGATGCGCCAGTGCCAGCGGCAGCATGGCGGTCAACCCGGTGGTGGCCTCCAACTCCGCGGTGAGGTCCTCGGGTATGTGAACCCGCCTGCCGATGAGTTCGTTCCAGACCACCGCCATGCGCTCGGCGGCCGCGAGATCACCGTCCTCGGACCACAATTCGGCGGGATCCTCGGGCATGCCCGCGGCCAGCAGGCGATGACGGCCGTTCCAGTCGAGTTGCCCCGACCACTGCTCGTACTGCCGCGCGAGATCCCCCTTCGCCTGATACGGCTTGGTGCGGAGCATCTTTTCGTGCGCGTCGTACATGTACGAGTACCCGCCGCCGAAGTGACAGCGGCGCGGCAGCCCGTCCAGGACGAGCCGCGCGATGGGCTCGCGAACACCGGTGCGCTCGGCGAACAGCCGCACCGCCCGCTCGCTCGGAATTCGAGTGCCATTGCACGACAACAGATCCAGGAGTTGCTCGATTCGCGTGGCGTCCTCATGGGTGAGGACGAGACTCCGAACACCCACCGCGTTCGCGGGCGGGGCGACGGTCGTCGGTTGCAGGAATCGTCCGCCGACCAGCAAGGTGCGTGCTGCCACGGGTTCGGTGTCCGGACATTCGCCGAGCCGCCATTCGCCCGCCCGCGCGAATGGCTGTGCGGCCCAGGTGCGCAGCAGCGCGATCAGGGCGACGCGGTGGTTCTCCGGTGTGCGGCCGTTGATCGCGCGCCAGGCGACCGCGTCGATGTGTCCGAGCAGGGGCGTCCAGTCGATCGGTGCCGCGGGCGGGCTCATCCGGCGCAGGGTCTCGTCGATGTCCCCGGCCAGGTATCGGCCGTCCGCGGCGAGGGCGGTGATGGTGGCGGGCAGTACGGAAGGGTGCAGGTCCCTGGGGTAGTCGAGCAGGCCGAGCAGCGCCGGGAGCAGGTCGGAGTCCGGGGCCGTGGCGGGTGGGGTGATGAGGGCTCCGGATCGAATCGTCGCCACCCGCCGCGAGATTCGTTCGCGCTCGCGGACCAGACGAGCCGCTCGCTCGATCTGGTCGCGTACGCCGTCGGCGAGTACCGGATCGGTGATGCCGGGTGGCAGCGCGGCGTCGGTGAGGAGTTCCCGGGCGCGGGCGACGTCCAGGCCGCGCAGTGCCCGCGAGCCCGCGGCATCGCGCGGGGTCAGGAAGTGCCAGAACGCCGGTGACGGGCAGCCGGTGTGGCTCGCTTCGGCCCGCACCTCCCACAGCGGACTCGCGCCGTCGTGCGCGCGCAATACCGCGGGATCGTAGCCGTAGACGGGCGAATCGAAGGTCATCAACAGGTCGGCTCCGCCCTCCGGGAAACGGGCGACACCCCAGGGGTCTGCGGAGCCGCGGCTGCCCACGTAGGTGGCGTGGCGGCCGTCGACGCCCTCCAGGACGTATCCGGTCCATTCACCGTGATCGCGCAGGACCCGGAATCCGGTCATACCCGCGGCAGAACCGAGCGGCGAGGAAGCGACGCCTTCGGGCAGTCGTGCGTAGAACAGCAGGTGATTGACGATCTCCTTGTCCGCCGGGAGGGGGTATTCGGTGAAAAAGTCCGGGGGAGAGCCGATTTCCGCGCGCACACCGGTCACCGGATCGACCTCGGCCCAGAATTGCAGTCCGCTGCGATACCCCTCGAGGCTCCACACCCGGGCACCGTCACTCATCTGGAATACGCGGTCCCCGATACCCTGGCGGTCGCCGGGTCGCATTATCCGTGCGCCGTCGTGCCGACCGCCCGGCGTGGCGAACTGATACCCGAATCCGCCGTTGTACTTGCTGTTGCACGCGTGCATCCGGTGTGGTTCGGCGGGCTCGAATGTCTCGCCGGGCGCGCTCGTCCAGAAGGCTTGGTCGGGATAGAGATTGGTGACGCTGTAGCCGACCAGGAAGTCGCCGCCCGCGTAGAAGACCACGTGCGAACGGGGCTCGACCGGGAGTGTGAATCCGGTTTCGGCCACGACGCCGTGGGGCCCGATCGCCACGGCGCGGTCGGCGCCGTAGAGGGTGAGCATCGGCCAGGTCGCCGTCATGCCGTGTACCCGGCCCAGCTCGGTGATCGCGGCTTCCCATGCCGGCCAGCGGAATTCGGATGGAATCCCGGCGCGCAGCGTACGCAGCAGGGGACCGGCGCCGTCGAGCGCACTCAGCGCCTCCTCGATCCCGTCGAGCGCCTGGGGGGTCGGCAGGTCGAGCAGTTCGTCGAGTTCGGCGAGGGCGAGTTCGGCATCGAGGAGTCCACCGTCGGCGATCCGCTCGATGACCGCGACGATGCGGGCGTGCACCGAGCGTTCGATGCCGGGATTCTCCGGCAGCCGGACGATGGCCGTGCTGGTGGTCGCGCGATCGGCATGTACGACACTCTCGAGCCGGGGACCCAGCACCGGATCGGCGGCCAGCGCGATCAGGTCACGCTTGGATTCCGCGCCCCAGAGGTGCATTCCACCGTGATCGGGGCCGTCCACGCCGACACCGACCGCGACTAGCGCGTCGGCGAGGTCGGCGTCGATGTGCGCGTAACGGTATCGGCCCTTCGCCATCGAGACGCGCTCGCCGGATTCCGCGAGGCGCGGTCCGATTCGCTCGATCATGTCGAACAGTTCAACGGGCATCGGCTGGATGGTGACTCCGCCGTAAGGCGCCTCCACATAGCAGTACATGCCGAAGAACTCGCTGATCCAACCCGCCAGTCCGGCCGAGGGTGTGAGCGTTCCGTCGGCCATGCCGTCGATTGCCCCCGCTGCGTCGAGCATGCGCAGCAAGGCGGCACCGTCGGTGGTGGTCGCGGGGATGAGATCCAGTAGCGGCGCGCAGTCATCGGGTGATGCCTGGGCGAATACCTTTGCGGCACCGTTGAGCAGGCCGTCCGGCACGGGCTTCGGCCAAGGCAGCCGGGCTCGGCTCGGCCGGAGGACTCCCGGGTCCTGACGACCGTCCTCGCCGCCTGTACCTCTCGAAAACGGTTCGAGCGTGCCGAACTCATCGCCACTCGGCCGGCGTTACCGGCGAGCCGTGATGATTTCGAGTAGCCGGGCATGGTCGGTCGGGTCGGCCGCGGCCAGCAGGCCGTGCGGGGGAGTATGGAGCGGCTGACCGGTGAGGCCCGTGACGACGCAGCCCGCCGCCCGGCACAGGGCTGTGCCCGCGGCGAAGTGGACATCGTCGCGGAGGTCGCGATCCACGATGTAGGCCGCGCGCCGCCCGGTGGCCACCCAGGTCAGGGCAAGCGAAGTAGACAGCACCCGCGGGTAGAAGGCGGTGGCGAACGCGGGATCGCCCATGAATCGTGCCGGGCTGAACCAATCGGTGAAAGGGGAGGGGTTGTCGGCGTCGATTTCGACGAGGCGGCTACGAGATTCGGGAGCCAGCCGATGATCCTGGCCTTCGCGGCGCACGAACGCGCCCTCTCCGACTGTCCAGAAGATCTCGGAGGCAAAAGGATCCGCGACCACCGCGGCCGCAACCCGATCCCCGACCCGCAGCGCGATGTTCACCGCGACGAGCGGCGTCTCGGCCGCGAAATTGCGAGTGCCGCAAAGAGGATCGATCAGCCAGGTCCGATCCGATGCGCCACCGCTATCGCCCGACTCCTCGGCGAGGAATCGATCACCTGGTCGTGCGGCACGAAGAACGTCGAGAATCGTTCGCTCCGAACCGATATCGGCCTGCGTCGCGAAATCATCGTCCTGCTTGTCATACCGAGTAACAGGACCATGGAACTGATCCCGCATCACCCCGGCAGCGGCCTCGGCAGCCCGAATCGCAACCACAACATCTGATTCATCCACACCCCACACAGTACCCACCTTTTCGAAACGATTGATGTTCTGAAAAATATTGCCGAACAAGACATTTCGGGTTCTTTGAAGACCGCATCGGAGGTAGAATTAGCTCATGGGTTCGAAGGCAATGCCGTTAACTTAGCGTGTTTGTCCTGATCGGCCCGTGTGGTGTCTGTTCGGTGAGAGGTGCTGTGGGGCAGGGTGTTCGGGGGTATGGTGCCTGTTCGTGGTGGAGGTGGCGGGTCGGTTGACCGATCGGATCGGGTTGGGTGTGTTGACGCGGGTGGTGGGCGCGGATCTGGTCGATGAGGTGCTGGTGGCGACGGGTCGGATGGAGAAGCGGCGGCGGTTGTTGCCAGCGCGGGTGGTGGTGTATTTCGTGTTGGCGTTGACGTTGTTCTTCGACGACGCCTACGAGGAAGTGATGCGCAAGCTGGTCGACGGGTTGCGGTTTCTGCGGTCGTGGGAGCGTGATTGGCAGGTGCCGAGTTCGGCGGCGTTGTGCAAGG
>NZ_BJWY01000009.1 GCF_007990715.1 Nocardia seriolae NBRC 15557
GTACTAGGCCGCCGCATCACCTCGGTCTAGCGATCGAGACCCGGCCGCCGGTCGACGCCGACGGCCACCCGTGACCACACTTCAGTGCCGCGACTCCGGTCGCGGCCACGACCCCGGCGAGAACGCCACGACCTCTGCGAGGTCCATAGGCGACACGCCTCGGCGAGGTCCAGGTGACTCGGCCTCCACGAGGTCTAGGTGACTCCCAGGCTGCTGATGGTCTTCGCCAGCACGATGATCGCGACGCCCAGCACCGTCAGCCACGCGACATCGAAGGCCTTGCTGCGCACCGCGAGCAGACCCGCCCGATCGGTCGGCAACACCAGCCGCAGCGCCGCGGCCAACAGCGTCGCCCCGCCGAAGAAGAACGTCCCGCGCCGCCACCGATCCCAAGCCAGGAACACCACCGCCACCACCAGCACCGCGGCCACCAGCAGCATGGGCAGATTGTCGCGGATGCACTCCCCCGCACGACTACTGCGACTCGCGGGTGCGGCATGGGCTGGACTCACCGCACGAGCTTAACCGCCCCTCTGGAATGCTGAACCCCGTGTTCCATCTCGTGTTCTTCGAACCGCGCATCCCACCGAATACCGGCAATGCCATTCGACTGGCCGCCGGTACCGGCTGTGAGCTGCACCTGATCGAACCGCTCGGCTTCGACCTATCCGAGCCGAAGCTACGCCGGGCCGGGTTGGACTATCACGACCTGGCCGTCGTCACCGTGCACCGCAGTCTGGCCGCCGCGTGGGAGGCCATTGCGCCCGAGCGGGTCTTCGCCTTCTCCGCGGGCGCCACCACGAACAACACCGAGATCGCCTATCGCAAGGGCGATGTCCTGCTCTTCGGGCCCGAACCCACCGGGCTGCCCGATGAGGTTCTCGCCGATCCGCGCATCACCGAGCAGCTACGCATTCCCATGCTGCCGGGACGCCGCTCGATGAATCTGTCCAATGCCGCCGCCGTCGCCGTGTACGAAGCCTGGCGGCAGCTGGGCTTCCCGGGCGCGGTCTGAGAAGCGCGAACTAGTCGTCGATTTCGAAGCGTTTGAAGCGGGAGGTCGCGCCGCCGGTGAGGCGGACCGAGGACTTGGGGACGCCGTAGTGGGCGGCCAGGAGTTCGATGGCGGCCTTGTTGGCCTTGCCCTCCACCGCCGGGGCACGGACGTACAGCTGGAGCGCCCCGTCTTCGAGAATCTCGACCAGGGGGCCTTTCTTGCTGCCGGGTTTGATGGTCGCCCGGACCACTGTGGACACGCCTTGCTCCTCTCCTGAAGTCAGCCCCATTGTCCCGGACGATATTCGGGTAAGCGATCGAGGTCCCGAAGCCGTAGTGTCGCGAGTGCCGCGGTGGCAGGGAGGTCGCCCGGGAAGGAAAAGGCAAGATGGTCAAGCGTTTCGTATTACTGCTGACGGCCGTGCTGGGGGTGATCCTGTTGGCGATGGGGACGGCCGCGGCCGGACCGGTCACCGTGCACGACGATTCGAAGGTGCTCGATGTCGCCAAGGTGACGAACGCGGCGAATCAGCTGTCGAACCCGGTGCAGATCTTCACCACCGAGAAGTTCGCCGGCGATCGCGGCAAGTTCGATCAGGAGACCCAGCGCAAGATCACGGGTCAGAGCGACGTGGTGCTGGCCATCAACACCAAGTCGAAGTACTTCACCGTTCGCACCGGCCCGAACTCGCACATCAAGGAAACCGATTCCGCCGGTGCGGCATTCAAGGCCGCCTTCGGCACCGGCGACTACACCGCCGCGACGATCGCCGCCCTCGGCGCGTTGAAGGTGGCCGGTGAGCAGTCCGCGCCGACCAGCGCCAAGGCGGGCAACCCTGCTCCGGTCCCCGCACCCGCGGCCAAGCACGAATCCAAGAGCGGCGGCTGGGGCTGGGTCGGCTTCCTGTGCCCGATCGTGATCATCGGCGGCATCATCGCCGCCGTGTTCGCCTTCATCCGCCGCCGTCGCAACCCGCCGCCTCCTGCCCAGTTCACCGGCGGTCCCGGCGGCGGTTACGCCCCCGGCGGCCCCGGCTACGGCGACCCGGGCTTCGGCGGCCCCGGCTACGGCCCGCCGCCCGGCCGTCCGGGCATGAGCCCAGGTGCGGCAGCCGGTCTCGGCGCGGTCGGCGGCGCTCTCGGCGGCGGCCTGCTCGGCTACGAGCTGGGCCGGATGGAAGGCGAACGCGAGGAACACGATCGCCACCCCGACAACCCGCCCCCGCCGCCCGGCGGCGAGTACGGCGGCTACGACCCGGGCCCCCAGCAGTGGGGCGGCGGTGGCGGCGACTACGACTTCGGCAGCGGCGGAGGCGATTCCGGCGGCGGAGACTTCGGCGGCAGCGATTCCGGCGGTGGCGGAGACTTCGGTGGTGGAGACTTCGGCGGCGATTCCGGCGGTGGTGGCGGCGACTTCTGACCCTCCGTACCACCGACCGACGCTCTCCGCCGCCCCCGGCGGAAACCCTTGGCGCGCCCCGCACTTCACTCGAAGTGCGGGGCGCGCCGATTCGGTGGTGGCGGACTTCCGAGGGAGGGCAGCCGAGCACTGAACCGGTCGGCGTTCAGCGGAAGTCGCGGGAGCGGCCCTCGATGCGCAGGTCCATGCGTTGCAGGTGGTCGGCGACGATGGTTACCGCGCCCTCGGCATTCTGGACGCGGCCGCGGATGAGCAGGGCGGGGGCGGTGGTGGCCAGGCGGCGGTAGCGGGCCCACAGGCCGACCGAGCAGACCACGTTGACCATGCCGGTCTCGTCCTCCAGGTTGAGGAAGGTGACGCCGCCCGCGGTAGCGGGGCGTTGCCGGTGGGTGACCGCGCCGCCGACGAGAACCCTTGCACCGTCGCGAATGTCGAGCAGGCGGGCGGCGGGGACGGCACCGAGCGCGTCGAGGCGCTCGCGCAGGAATTCGGTGGGGTAGCTGCCGGGTGAGACGCCGGTGGCCCACACGTCGGCGGCGGCCAGTTCCAGGGCGCTCATGCCGGGCAGGGCGGGTGCGGCGGTGGCCGCGCCGGTGCCGGGCAGGCGGTCGGGACGCTCCCCCGCGGCCGCGCCCGCCGCCCACAGCGCCTCGCGCCGGGTCTGGCCGAGGCTACCCAGCGCACCCGCCGTGGCCAGCGATTCCGCCTGCGGCACACTCAATTCCACGCGCCCGGTGAGGTCCAGGAACGAGGTATAGGGCCCGGTCTCACGGGCGGCCACGATCTGCTCGGCCACCTCGGTGCCGATGTGGCGGACCGACGCCAGCCCCAGCCGGATCTCCATGCCCTTCGCCTCGAGGGTCGCCTCGGCCAGGCTGTGGTTGATGTCGGGCCCGTGCACCGCCACCCCGTGCCGCCGCGCGTCGGCGACCAGGGACTGCGGCGAGTAGAACCCCATCGGCTGGGCACGCAGCAGCCCCGCGCAGAAGGCCGCCGGGTGATACAGCTTGAACCAGGACGAGTAGAACACCAGCGAGGCGAAACTCTGCGAATGACTTTCCGGGAAGCCGAAATTCGCGAAAGCGTACACCTTCTCGTAGATGCGGTCGGCGATCTCGCCGGTGATGCCGTGCAGGTCCCGCATGCCCCGATAGAACCGTTCCCGCAGCCGCTCCATCTTCTCCGGCGAGCGTTTGGAGCCCATGGCGCGGCGCAGCTGATCGGCCTCGGCGGCGCTGAATCCGGCGATGTCCACGGCCATCTGCATGAGCTGCTCCTGGAACAGCGGAATGCCGAGGGTGCGTTTCAGTGAATTCTCCAGTGCCGGATGGTCGTATTCGACCCGCTCCCGCTCGTTCCGGCGGCGAATGTAGGGGTGCACCGAGCCGCCCTGGATCGGTCCGGGGCGAATGAGCGCCACCTCCACGACCAGGTCGTAGAAGGTGCGCGGCTTCAAACGCGGCAGGGTCGCCATCTGCGCGCGGGATTCCACCTGGAACACACCCACCGAGTCGGCGCGGCAGAGCATGTCGTAGACGGCCGGTTCGCCGAGATCCAGCTGGTGCAGTTCGACGGTCTGCCCCTTGTGCTCGGCCACCAGGTCGATCATGTAGTGCAGCGCCGAGAGCATGCCGAGCCCGAGCAGGTCGAACTTCACCAAACCCGCTGCGGCGCAGTCGTCCTTGTCCCACTGCAGCACGCTGCGGTCGGCCATGCGCGCCCATTCGGTCGGGCAGACGTCGGCGATGGGCCGGTCGCAGATCACCATGCCGCCGGAGTGGATGCCCAGATGCCGTGGCAGCCCCTCCAATTCACCGGCCAGGGCGAGTACGTCGTCCGGGATCTCGGTGTGCTGCTCGGCCGCCACCCCCGTCCACCGGCTCACCTGCTTGCTCCAGGCGTCCTGCTGCCCGGTTGAAAAGCCCAGGGCGCGTGCGGCATCCCGGACCGCGGACCGGCCGCGATAGGTGATCACATTGGCCACCTGCGCCGCGTACTCGCGCCCGTACTTGGCGTAGACGTGCTGGATCGCCTCCTCCCGGCGATCCGATTCGATGTCCACGTCGATGTCCGGCGGCCCGTCCCGTTCGGGTGCCAGGAACCGTTCGAACAGCAGCTGATTGGCGACCGGGTCCACCTTGGTGATGCCGATGGCGTAGCAGACCGCCGAATTGGCCGCGGAACCCCTTCCCTGACACAGGATGTCGTTGTCGTGGCAGAACTTGACGATGTCGTGCACGACCAGGAAGTAGCCCGGGAACTTCAGTTCGGCGATGACTCGCAGCTCGTGCTCCAGCTGCCGATAGGCCGCCTCGTTGCCCGGGCCGCGCCCGCGAAGGTGAGCTCGCGCAGCCACGAGTTCTCGTCGTGCCCGGCCGGGACGTCGAAGGGCGGCAGTTGCGGCGCGATCAGGCGCAGGTCGAAGGCGCATTCCCGGCCCAGCGCAACGGCATTGGCCACCGCTCGGGGACAGGCCGCGAACAGTCGCGCCATCTCGTCGCCGGAGCGCAGGTGCTCGCCGCCGGTGGGGGCGAGCCAGCCCGCCATGTCGTCGAGGCTGGAGCGGGCCCGGATGGCGGCCAGCGCCATGGCCCGGCGGCGCTGCGGTGGCGCGGCGAAATGCGCTCCGGTGGTGGCGAGTACGGGCAGCCCGACGCGGTCCGCGCGTTCGATGAGCCGGGCATTGCGCTCGTCGTCCTCGGGGATGCCGTGATGGGTGAGCTCCACGCTCACGTGCTCGCGCCCGAAGCGCTCCACCAGCTCGCGCAGGGCCGCCTCGGCCGCCGCGTCGCCCTGTGCAAGCGCCTGCCGCACAGGGCCTTTCCGGCATCCGGTGAGAATGTGCCAGTGCCCGCCCGCCGCCTCGGTGAGCCGGTCCAGGTCGTAGCGCAGAATGCCCTTCTCCCCCGCCGCCATGTGCGCGGCGGCCATCTCCCGCGACAGCCGGCGGTAGCCTTCCTGGCCGCGGGCCAGTACCAGCAGGTGCGGTCCGGCGGGGTCGGGGGTGCCGGTGCGCGGTTCGGAATTCAGTGCGTCCGTGTCGTTTTCGCGGCCGCGTCGCCGACCGCGCGGCACCAGGTGGGCCCCGGCCCGGGCGGCGGTGCCGATGGACAGCTCGGCCCCGAAGATGGTCGGCATGCCCCATTCCCGCGCCGCCTCCGCGAACCGGACCACCCCGTAGAACCCGTCGTGGTCGGTGAGTGCGAGCGCCTCCAGGCCCAGCCGTACGGCCTCCTCCACCAGTTCCTCGGGCTGGCTGGCCCCGTCGAGGAAGCTGTAGGCCGAGTGCGTGTGCAGTTCGGCGTACGGCACCGCGGACCGTTCGACCCGCCCGAGTTCCCCCGCCTCGTACCTGTCCCGCTTCCGGGACCAGGCCGGACTGTCTCCTCCGTCACCGTCGACCTGCTTGCGCGCCGGATCGGGCCGCCCGGACAGCACCCGTTCCATTTCCGCCCAGGACGGCGGGCCGTTGTGCCAGCCCACGACCCACCTCCCTGCAAATCCGACCGGTCTCGAGTATCGAACATACATTCGAAACCGATTGGTCTCTACAGCGGCTCGCCGATCGGTCGTGGCGGACTAACTGACTCTGGAGTAAGTTCGAGGCAATTCCACCTGCAAGGGAGCCGAAATAATGACATCGCGAAGCGATTCGAACAGGGGCGGCGGCGGGGCGACGGGCGGGCCCGACCACTCCGTCGACAACGGCACCGGTTACCTGGCCCGTCGGCGCGCCCGCCGCGATCTGACCGGCAAGCATGTCGTCATTACCGGCGCGTCCTCCGGCATCGGCCGCGCGGCCGCCTTCGCCGTCGCGGAGAAGGGCGCGGTCGTCATCCTGCTGGCCCGCCGCGCCGACGAGCTGTCCACCGTCGTGGACGAGATCACCGCCGCGGGCGGCACCGCCTTCGGCTACCCGTGCGACGTCACCGATCAGGAGTCCGTCGACGAGACCCTGAAGACCATTCTCGACACCCACGGCCACGTGGACATGCTGGTCAACAATGCGGGTCGCTCCATCCGCCGCGCCGTGCACCGCTCCACCGACCGCATGCACGACTTCGAGCGCACCATGGCCGTCAACTACTTCGGCGCGGTCCGCATGACCCTGGGCCTGCTGCCCCAGATGCGGGAGCGCAAAGACGGTCACATCGTGAACATTTCGAGCGCGGGCGTGCAGGTCGCCACCCCGCGCTTCGCCGCCTACCTGGCCAGCAAGGCCGCCCTGGACAAGTTCGCCGAGGTGACCGCCGCCGAAATGCGTTCCAGCAATATCACTTTCACCACCATCCACATGCCCCTGGTGCGCACCCCCATGATCACCCCCAGCGGCGACCAGGGCGCGGGCACCCAATCCCCCGAATGGGCCGCCGCCCTCATCGTCCGCGCCCTCACCGAACGCCCCCGTCAGATCGACGTCCCCATCGGCACCCTCGCCGAATACGGCCAGCTCTTCGCCCCCGGCATCAAGGAGCGAGTCCTGCACCGCTACTACCGAGCCCTCCCCGACTCCGCCGCCGCCAAGGGCGAAACCGCCCCTCAGCCCGAACCCACCGCCATCGAAATCGTTGCGCCCCAACGCCGCCGACCGGTCCCGCCCGCCGTCCGCGCCACCGGCACCGTCCTCCGCCGCGCCGCCCGACTGGTGCCGGGAACCCACTGGTGAGCACCCTCGGAGCAACGAAACCCTGAGCCCGACGAAGTAGCGCCCGGATCGGCCGAGCATGTCGGCGCGGGCGGTACTCGCCATCCGGTGCGTTCAGCCGAGATCTCCCACGGCACGGCGAGTCCCGGCAAGCTAGCTCTCGCGTATGAGGTGGGGATCATCCTTGCGCGGGAGGCGGCTCGGGGCTGGGGCGGGGCAGACTCGATGGGCTATGGGTATTCGCGAGGGCACTGAGATTCGCGGCGGCGCCGGGACCGGGGTGCGGGTGTGGTTGCGGCAGGTGCCGGACCGGGTGGTCGATGCCGCCGTCACCGTGCTGGTGACGGTGTTGACGGTCGCGCCCCAGGTGGCGGCGGGGCGGCCCTGGTGGGTGGTTGCGGCGGCAGCGGTGGCGGCGGTGCCATTGTGGTGGCGGCGGAGAGCGCCCTTGCTGACCGGGGCGGTGGTGGGTACCGCGATCACCGTGCTGGCGTGTGCGCACGCGCTGCCGGCGCTGCCGTACGGAACCGTGGTGTGCGCGTACACGATTGCCGCGTACAGTCCGCCCGCGGCGCGGTGGGCGGCCATCGTGGTGGGGGGACTCGGGATTCTGGCGTCGCTGGCACTGCCCGCCGAACCGGTCGAGGCTTATGCCTATGCGGCGCTGTCATTTTCGACGGCTTGGACGCTCGGGACCGGGGTGCGGGCGCGGCAGGCGCAGATCGAGTTGTTGCGGGAGCGCGCCCGGCGGCTGGAAGAGGAGCGGGGAGCGGCGGTGGCGCGGGAGCGGGTCCGGATCGCGCGGGACGTGCACGATATCGTCACGCACGCACTGGGTTCCATGATCGTGCAGGCGGAGACGGGACCGCTGCTGACCCGCGCCGATTCCGGTCGGGCCGATGCTGTATTCGCCGGTATCGCGGATACCGGGCGGGCGGCGGTGCGCGATCTGCGGCACAGTCTCGCCGTGCTGCGGGACGGTTCGGTACAGGCGCGACATCAGCCGGGCATCGCGGCCATACCCGACCTGGTGGATGGCTCGCGGCGCGGCGGGATGAGCGCCGAACTGGTCGAGAACGGCACGCGCCGAACGATTTCCAGTGAGGTCGAGGTGACCGCGTATCGAGTGGTGCAGCAGGCGCTGGCGAATGCGCTCGAGCATGCGCGGGCCGGTCGGGTGGAGGTGACGCTCGACTGGTCCGAGGACCGGCTCTGCGTGCGGGTCGGCAACGACGGCCTCGCACCGGTAGGTATCAGCGGCAGCCGCCCGGCCGCCGGAAATCACCTGCGGACAGGACCGATTCCTGACGAACCTTTCCGTGCCGGGTCGGGTCTGGCCGGGATGCGCGAACGTGTCGAGTCCTGCGGCGGGCAGCTGACCTACGGCCCTTCGGGCTCCGGTTTCATCGTCCGCACCGAACTGCCTCTGGTCCAGGAGGATTGAGCGGTGCGCGTGCTCGTGGTCGACGACCAGGACCTGTTCCGCGGCGGGTTCTCCCTGATCCTGTCCGCCGAACCCGACATCACGGTGGTCGGTGAGGCCACGGACGGGCTCGAGGCCGTCGCCCAGGCCGAGACGCTCGCACCCGACGTAGTGGTCATGGACATCCGCATGCCCCGGCTGGACGGCGTCGAGGCCACCGCCCGGATCTGTGCCCGCACCGCCGCGAAGGTGCTGGTGCTCACCATGTTCGACGTGGATGAATACGTCTATGCCGCGCTGCGAGCCGGTGCCAGCGGGTTCCTGTTGAAGGATGCCCGGCGGGAGGAACTCGTCGCCGCCGTACGGGTGGTGGCGGCGGGCGAGGCGCTGCTGGCCCCGGCGATCACCCGCCGCGTCATCGCCCAGCTGGCCGGGCACGGCGGACCGCGACCGGAATTGGCGAATCGGCTCGCGGAATTGACCGATCGGGAACGCGACACCCTGCGCGAACTCGCCCGCGGGCAATCCAACGCCGAGATCGCGCGGGCTCTGACGGTCACCGAGCACACGGTGAAAACCCATGTGAGCGCCGTGCTTTCGAAGCTGGATCTGCGAGATCGCGTGCAGGCGGTGGTGTTCGCCTACGAGGCCGGGCTGGTGGTCCCGGGCCGCGAGGGCTGAACCTCACCCGTGGGAGCGAGGCCCGATTCGCTCTCGTCGGCGATGTGCGCGGACGGCGGCCGGACCAGCATCGATGGGGTGACGAATTCCTCCACCGAAGCTCGACCCTGGACTTCCGTTGCACTACGGGGTGTGTCGGCGGTTCTCGCGGTCGTGGTCTCCGCGGTGCTGTGGGCGCTCGGGACCGGAATGCATCCGTGGCCCGGCGCGGTCGCGCTCGCACCGCTGCCCGTCCTGCTGCTCGCACCGAGAGTATCGGCCCGGCTGTGCTTCGCCGCCGGATTTCTGTCCTGGTACGGCGGGGCGCTCCCCTATCTGCCCTACTTCCTCGGCACGGTCGAACAGCCGCCGTCGGCGGCGTACGGATTGCTCACGGGTACGGCGACGGTGTACGCCGGACTGGTCGTGTCGACCCGGGCGCTGATTCGCCGTGGCCGACTCGGTGCGGCAATGCTGGCCCTGCCGTCCGGGTGGGTTCTCATGGAGTACCTGATCTCCCTGGGCGGTCCGTTCGGGGCGTGGTGGAGCCTGGCCTACACGCAATCGGATGTGCTGCCGCTGATCCAGATCGCCGCGCTGACCGGGTGGCTGGGCATCTCCTTCCTGATCATGCTGGTACCGGCGACCCTGGCCGTGCTGCTCACGTCCACGACTCCGCTCAGGGCTCGAATGCGCTGCGCGGCAGCGGGACTGACAGTGCTGATCGCGGTGTTCGGCTACGGCTTCCGGCAGTTGTCGACGCCTTCCGGCGCCACGGTCCCGGTGGGCCTGGTCGCCGTATCGCAGCCCGAGGACTACGTCCCGGTCGATTCACCGGACGGCCGGGACATGATCACCCGGGTGGCGGCCGAGGTGGAACGCCTCGCCGATCGCGGCGCACAGGTCGTCGTACTGCCCGAAAAATCCTGGCGCGCCACCGAATCCAGTCTGCCGGCCCTCTCCGGTCCGCTCACCGAGGTAGCCACCCGCCGCCATGTCCACATCATCGCGGGCACACTCCTCACCCGCGGCGACGCCACCGTGAACGCCGCCATCGACTACCCCTCCGGCGTCATCTACGAAAAGCACTACCTGGTCCCGGGTCTGGAGGACGACCTGCGTCCCGGCCACACCTGGACGCAGGTCCCCGGCACCTCCTGGGCCCTGGCGATCTGCTTCGACCTGGACCGCCCCGCCCTGGTCCGCGCCAACCGGGCCCGCGGCGCAACCCTGCTCCTGGTCCCCGCCCTGGACTTCCGCGAAGACCGCTGGCTGCACAGCCGCATGGCAGTCCTGCGCGGTGTCGAATCCGGCATCGGCACGGCCCGCGCCCCCCAACTCGGCCAACTCGTGGCCGGCGATGCCAACGGCCGCATCCTCGCAACCGCCGACACCGACATCACCCGGACCCGTTCGGTCCTCGCCGCCATCCCCCAGCCCACCGGCGAAACCCTCTACGCCCGCTTCGGCGACTGGTTCGCGGCCACGGCCGCCCTCCTGTTCGCCTGCGCACTCGCCGCCCTACTGATTCGCCGACCGATCCGAATCGAGCCCGGGCGTGGCATCATGCGCCCCGGGGTGGAGCAACTCCCCCCGCTATGAGATCCCCTGTCCCGCAAGGGATGGTGCTAGTCCCGCAAGGGAATGAGAAGGACCCTGATGATCCGCAAGTTTGCTGCCGCCTCGCTACTCGGCTTCGCCGCCGTGGGAGTCGCGGCGGTGCCCGCCCACGCCGATGACGCCGACAAGGTCTATGAGTGGCCCATCGACTACTCGGGCGAGTCGTACGCCATCCGCCCCGGCTCGTGGCTGCTGGAGCCCTTGCCGCGCAGTTCCGAATGCCTCTACGCCTTCGAGCCGTACGCGGACGCGCCCAGCGACCAGTGGTGGGGCGGCGGCAGAATCACCGGCCCCACCTGGATCAAGATGCCCGCCAACGCCTACCTGATCTCCGACTGCTACCCCTTCGACAACGCCAACAACCGCCCGGCCCGCCCGAGCACCGGCTCGTTCGGCTAGTTCACACCCGTGACGGCCGCGGTGTGTCATCGCGGCCGTTCGCGCGCCGAAAGTCCGTGCGGCCCATGGGTTCGCGACATTCGCAGACGATCCAGCCCGCGACACCGGCGTATCGCGGTGCCGCTCGGCCGAGTTGGCGCCGTTCAGTCGAGTTGGCGGATTTCGTCGGCGACCACGGCGGTGGCGACCTTGGGTCCGGCACCGCAGCTGGCCTGCCGCGGCGGGTAGGCGAGGGTGCGGGTGGTGACCAGCCAGCGGCGGCCGTCGCGGTGGGTGACGTGCGCCGCGCCCGCGAAAGTGGCCGGGTCGGTGGAGTATTCGGTGTGATCGGGGGCGGGTTCGACGGTGAGGTCGTCGATGCCCGCGGACGAGTCCACGTCACCGGGCGGGGTGGTGTCCAGACCCGAGTCGTCGATGGTGGGGGTGGCCAGGGTGTAGGAGGCGTCCGCTATGCGTTGGCGGACAGCGACTTCCGCGACCTGTTCGACGGGGGTGTAGCAGCTGCGGCCGCGGAATCCGGTGAGCGAGACCTCGCCCTGGTCGGCGGCGGCGAGCATGACGTGCGCCGAATCCTCGTCCAGGCGGCCGTAAGTGAGGCCGGTGGGCAGGACGATGACGGCGGGCGCGAAGCGGTGGCCACCGGTGTGCGAGCACTCCCAGACCCGATCCGGATGGGATTCGGACAGACTCGCGGCGATCGGACGGCCCAGCAGCGCGCAGCACTGATCCCGCTTGCCGTGCGCGCAGACCAGCACCAGCGGATCCGTCACCGCCGCACCGATTCCCGGGGACGGGCCGTTCAGCAGGTGCAGGTCGATGTCCAGCAGCTCACGCAGGTCACTGATTTCGAAGCGCTCGCACCAGGAACCCTCGGGACGCGAGCTCGCGAGGAGAACCGTTCGGACACCGGTGAATTCATTGCGTCCCGGCCGCCGGATGAGCGTCGGCCGGACGTGCGCGGCCTTGGTGCGGGCCGCCAGCTCCGGCGTGATCGCGGGCCCCAGCACCTCGTCGCCGATCACATCGCGACCCCAGGCCCCGGGCTGCTCGACGCACAGCCAGCCGGTGATCCGGGTCGCGCTGCCCGGTAGCGGAATCTCCGCCGCCGCGGCCGAACACGACAATCCCTCGAATCCCGTCACAGTGCCTTCCCGATCACAGTGGCTTCCCGTCGATCAATTTCCGAATCACCTGCTCCAGCCGCCGCTGCCGCGTCTCCGGCCGCACCGCGCTGCCCAGGTGATAGCCGACCGCGATGCGGGACTGCACGGGCAGCGTCTCGAAGAAGGCGGCCGCCTCCGGATGCCGGGCCAGCGCGGCCAGGAAGTCCGGTGGCAGATCGCGGCCGACGGCGTTCTCCCAGCGACCGTCGGCCCTGGCCCGGTCGATCTCGGCCTGCCCGGCCGGGTGCATGAGCCCGGCGGCGATCAGCTCGCCCGCCAACCCGACATTGCGCTGCGACCATTGGCTGCGCTGCCGCCGGGGCGTGAAGCCCATGACGAAGAAGTCGTCGTCGAGCTTGCGCGACTGCCCGTCGATCCAGCCGAAACACAGGGCCTGCCGCAGCGCCCCGTCATAGCCGAGGGACACGAAGGCCGAGTCCCTGGTGGCGAATTTCAGCCAAATCCCGTCCACCGCCGCGTGATTGGCCGTCAGCCAGTCCCGGAAGGACTGCTCGTCGGGAAACCACAGCGTGGGACGCTCGGATGCGGACACCGTTCAACTGTAGATACCGGCAGCTCAATGCCCCAGAAAGGGGAGCACTTCGGCCTCGAATTCGCGATAGCGGTCGCGGTGGATGCTGTGGCCGGAACCGAAGCCGCGGACCGTGCAATCGGCGATGGCGGCCCGAACCTGTTCGAGTTTCTCAGGATCCACCATGCCGCCCGGACCGCCGCGCAGGAACAGGGTGGGCGCGGTGATCTCGTTCAGTCCCTCCCACCATTCGGGATAGGGTTTGCGGAACTGTTCGAGCGCCGCGCCGGTCATGGACCGGTCGAAGGCCAGTACCGCGCGCGGGTGCCGGATCAGGCTGGTGGTGGCGTGCCACAGTTCCGGCACCGACGGCAATCGGCGGGTGAATCGCAGCTGCTCGTCGCCCGAACGCAGCGGCAGCGGCTGCTCCTCGATCACCAAGCGCCGCACCAGCTCCGGGCGTTCCATGGCGACCCAGGAGATGGCGTATCCGCCCAGCGAGTGCCCGACCAGATCTACGACCCCGAGTCCGATCCGCTCGCACAATCGCAGCAGATCGGCCCCGAATTCCGGGAAGCGGTAGGAGGCGGCGTGCGCGCTGCGCCCGTGCCCGCGCAGATCGGGGATGATGACCCGGCGTCCGCGCCGCACCAGCTGTGCCGCGAACCGATCCCAGGTGTGCCCGTCGCCGCCCATGCCGTGCACCAGAATCACGGGGGTGTCGCTGTAGAGATGCCCGCCCGTCGCCCCGGAATCCCGGTAGGCGATCGCGACATCATCGAACTCGACCCTGCTGACCGCTGACTCCACGAGGATCCAGAGTACGGATCGGCGGGCTCGGGGTGACCTGGTTTGTGCGCACCCTCATATCGGGCCGAGCGGGTTCCGCTTCCTATTCATTCCCGTAGTGAATGACCGCGAAACAGTACTTGTCCTGCGGTAATGCGCAGCATTTCGGGCTGTGAAATATATCACTTTCACATCATGGAAAATTGGACAAGCGCCCCGGTAGCGTCTTCGGCAATTAGAAACACTGCCTTTTCTGTCGGGGAAATATGGTTCTCAATGCTGCCGCCCCCGCGGTCGATCTCGAGGAACCGAGCCCGCCGCGGCCACCCTTCGCAACGGTCTGGGTCCTTCTGATCGCCACGCTCAGCGGGGCATTGCTGGCCATTCCGACGCTGCGCTACGACTACTTCGGGGACGAACTGTACTTCGTCGCCGCCGGAGCCCACCGCAGTTTGACCTACGCCGATCAGGGCGTGCTCATCCCGCTCATCGCCCATCTCGCCGATGCGCTGGCCCCCGGTTCGGCCCCGGTGCTGCGCCTGCCCGCGGTGCTGATGACCATGGGCGCGGTCGCGATCAGCGCCGCGGTCGCCCACGAACTGGGCGGTTCGCGCACCGCGCAACTGGTCGCGGCCACCGCCTACGGCATCTCGCCGCTGGCCGCCACCCAGGCCGTCCAGCTCAGCACCTTCTCCTTCGACGCCACCCTGCAGGCCGCCATCATCTGGCTGCTGATCCGCTGGATCCGCACCCGCGACTACCGGCTGATCGTGGCGCTGGGCCTCGTCGCCGCCATCGACCTCCAGGTCAAATGGTTCATCCCCACGATCCTGCTCTGCCTGGCCGGGGGCGTGCTGGTCGCGGGGCCGCGGCAACTGCTGTGTTCGCGCGCGCTGTGGCAGGCCGTCGCCATCTTCGGGGCCTCCGCGGTGCCCGGTCTGTGGTGGCAGCACACGCACGGCTGGCCGGCGCTGGCCATGAGCAAGGTGATCGGGGCCGAACAGGACGCGGCGGGCGGCGGACCGCTCGCCTGCCTGCCGCAAATGATCGGACTGAGCGGTCTGATCGGCGGGTTGCTCGCCGGGTGGGCACTGTTCTGGTGCCTGCCCCGGCAGCGCTGGCTGCGGCCCTACCGGTTCATGCTCGTCGCCTCGGCGCTGCTGGTGCTCGTCGTGTTGCTCGGGCACGGACGGCCGTACTACACGGCGGGATTCCTGCCCGCGCTGTTCGGCATCGGCGCTGCCGCACTGCCCTATTCGGTGAACGACCGCGGCGGGCGGCTGCTGCGGGTCGCCGCGTGGCCGGTCATCGGACTGTCACTGGCCATCATCGCCGCACTGCTGGTCACCCTGCCGCAGCCGCCCTCCCGGGTGCACGGCGCCATCCGGTCCCAGGCCGACTTCGCGGTCCGGACCAGCATTTTCGGATATTCGGGCTGGTCGGAACTGACCGCGAAGGTGGCCGACGCCTACCGGCGGCTGCCGGAGTCCGAGCGGCCCAAAGCGATCGTGGCGCAGAACTATTGGCAGGCGGCCGCGATCCAGAACTTCGGCCGCGACTACGACCTGCCGCCCGTCTACAGCCCCAACCGCGGGTTCGGCTACTTCGGCCCGCCGCCCGCGGAGACCGGCGCGGTCCTCTACGTCGGCCTCGACAGCGCCGAGCAGACCCTGCCGCGGCAGTTCACCTCCGTGACCGTGCTGGCGCATCTGAACGTGCCGAACGGATTCCCGGGCGTCAACAACGACATCTCGATCTCGATCTGCCGCGGGCCCGTGCACCCCTGGCCCGAACTGTGGCCGGACATGATGGATCTGCGCCTGCCGCTGGGCATTTGAACCACTCTTCCGAGCTACTCGTAGAGCCCCTCCACATGCCAGGTCCGGTCGTAGCCGATCAGTAGCAGCGCGCGCAGGCGGCGCACATCCTCGGCGTGGATCTCGACCTGGGCGCGGGCGGAGAAACCGTGCCGATGGGTCCACCAGTGGTCGTCCAGCGGCCAGGGCCCAGCCCAGCCGGTGAGCCGCCACGAACTGCTACCCCAGTGCAGCAGCGCCGGATCGGCGGTGAACAGGCCGCGGTCGGTCACCCAGATCGGGGTGCCGTCGGCGGCCTCCAGGCGGATCTTCGGGTGATGGGTGAGCACCAGCGCGGGGGCGGGCTCGGGCAGCCTGCCCGGCCACGGCTGAGCCGGATCGGCGGCGGGCACGGGCTCGTCGCCGAGGGTCACCATGGTGATCCGCTCATCCGGGCCGCGCCCGCCGCTGAGCACGCCCATGCGGACGGCATCACCGCCCAGCAGCCCCTGCACCCGGATCAGCGCGCGCCGAGCCCGCTCCTCGTCCTCGCCGACACCGCCCCACAGGCCGAGCTGGAGCGCACCGGCCGAGACCACCTCGACCGGTTCCAGGCGCAGCAGGGTGACGGCGGCGTCCGGGCCGGAGTCCCAGTCGGCGTTGCGGTTTGCCCGGCCGCGGGCGAGGGCGCGGCGGGTGAGCCAGCCGTCGAGTTGCCAGCGGATGCGGTCGGCGGTGCTGTCCGGGGTGAGAGGTTCGGCGCAGCGCCAGATGCGGGAGAATTCCTCGCCCGCTTCGGTTTCGGCGTGGATGACCAGGCGGGTGCAGGCCACGGCGGCGGCGGAGAGCTTGGTGTGCAGTTCGGTGGCGAGCAGGCGGCCGACGAAGGCGGCCATGTCGACGCGTTCGATCGGGGGGTCGCAGCGGTGCTCGACGGTCAGATCGGCGGCGGGCAGCCGCGCCGCGGGCGGGCGCTCCGGGACCGCGCGGGCACAGCGGTGCGCGATGATCGCGTCCGCGCCGAAGCGCGAGGACACCTCGGCGGGGGTGAGCGCCGCGAAATCACCGATCCGGCGCAGGCCGAGGCGGTGCAGCAGATCCACCAGCTCGACCCGCTGCGGCGCGGCCAGCACCGGCTCCACCGCCAGCTCCGAGACCGGCATGGGCGCAAGGAATTCCGCCCCCTTCCCGGGCGGGACCAGGATGCCGCGCCGGGCCGCGAACACCGCCGTGGACAGCTCGTCGGCAATCCCGACCTGGCATTCCACGCCCACCGCCGCCACCGCGTCCACCAACCGCTCGGCGGCCGCTGCCTCGGACCCGAAGAACCGCGCCGCCCCGCGCGCCGACAGCGCCAGCATCCCCGACCGCAGCACCTCCACCCCCGGCACGGTCGCGTCCACGGCCGCCACCACGGCCTCGAACAGCCGCGCGTCCCGATCCGAATCCTCCGGCAGCACCAGCAGATCCGGGCACCGCCCCTGCGCCTCCCGCTTCCGCAGCCCGCGCCGGATCCCCTCCGCCCGCGCCACCGCGGTACAGGCCACCACCCGATTGTCGGCGATCACCGCCACCGCCCGCATGGCCTCCACCCCCGCCTCGGCCGCCGCCGCCACCGCGGGCCAATCCGGGCACCACACCACCAGCACCCGCCGCGCCTTCACCACAGCCCCGCTCTCGCGGCTCCACCGCGTACTCGAAAATTCATGCCGCGCAGCGCGTTCGCGGCGACCGGTCAGGCATGGCGTGCCAGCCGCAGCGGTTCGGGAGCGGCAGCGGGTTCGGCGGTGGAGATCCATTCGACGCGGCCGTCGGTGGGGCGCAGGGCCAGATGTCCGGAGCGGGGCTGGGCGGAGCGCCCACGAACGGAGACGTCGAGGCGGACGGTACGCAGTCGCCCGCAACCGCGGCCCAGACCGGAGTAACCGGCGACGCGGGTATCGATGTGCAGGGCCGACCCGGACCAGGAACCGTTGGTGACCAGCAGGGTGGAGTTCTTGCCGCGGGCACGGGCGGCCAGCACCCGGGCCCGGGACATGGGCACAGCCAGCCCGTTCAGCCCGAGCACCACCAGGTCCAGCCCATCCAGCAATACGGAGGCAACTTCGAGCGGATCCGGCCCGGGATCGGACACCACGGCCAGCCGATCCAGCCGCGCCCCCATCTCGGCGGCGGCCAGCCGATCCAGCCGCGCCCCCATCTCGGCGGCGGCCAGCAGCCCCAGCCGCGGCAGCCCCACCACGGCCGCATGCCCGCCCGCCCCCGTCACCGCGGCCAGCACCCCGGCGATCAGCGAGCCCGCGCCGTTGTAGACGACCACCGACCCCTTCGCCAATCCGCCGTCGGGCAGCAGGTTTTCGAGCGCGGCCGGCACCGGAAGCGCCTCCCGCCGCGCCTCCTCGGCCACCGGCGCCCGCCCCGCCGCCTCCACCCCCCGCGCCGGTATCGCGGCCATCCGCCGCCGCAACTCCGCCAACCGCTCCTCCCCGACCTCCGCAGCCGAACCCATCTATTGACCACCTCTCCCGGTCGACGGATATCAACCCTCGGAACCCACGAGCCAGCACCGACCCAGCTACCTGACATAATCGAAAGTATGTTCGATCAATGCACAGTAGAACTCGAGTCGCAGGACGCGTCAAGAGGCATGCCGCGAAGCAGCACAGTTGGCATTTCGGCAACTCGTGCGCTTGGCTAACATCCGACGGTTTCGGGTAGCGCGTCAGGTCGGAGCGCCGGGCCGGTCGGCCCGGTGATTGATCCCCAGGGGGACGGATGAGGCAGATCCTTTTCGCGGCGATGATCGCCCTGGTGGTGTCGATCGCATTGACACCGTTGCTGGTTCGGTTGTTCACCCGCAGGAACCTCGGCCAGGAGATCCGCGTCGAGGGACCCCGAAGTCACCAATCCAAGCGCGGCACCCCGACCATGGGCGGGATCGCCATCCTGATCGGCATGTGGGCCGGATATCTCGGATCCCACCTGATCGGCCTGCGTTACGACGCCCCCGGCGTGTCCGCCTCCGGGCTGTTGGTCCTCGGACTGGCAACGGCCATGGGCGTGGTCGGATTCCTCGACGACTTCATCAAACTGCGCAAACGACGCAACCTAGGACTAACCGCGACCGGCAAATACATCGGCCAACTCGGTGCCGCCATCGTTTTCGGCGTTCTCGTCCTCCAGTTCCCCGGCAACACCGGACTGACACCGGCCAGCCGGCACGTGTCCATCGTGCGAGATCTCTCCTGGCCCTCGCTCCTCCCGGTGCTGTTCCTGCTCTGGGTCGTCTTCCTGGTGGCGGCCTGGTCCAACGCGGTGAACATCACCGACGGGCTCGATGGACTGGCCGCCGGTTCCATGGGCCTGACGTTGGGCGCCTATGTGCTGATCACGTTCTGGCAGTACACGAATGCGTGCTCGACCCGCCCCGGCGCGGGGTGCTACAGCGTGCGCGATCCGCTGGATCTGGCGCTGGTGTGCGCCACGGCCGGTGCCGCCTGCGTCGGATTCCTGTGGTGGAACGCCGCACCGGCGAAGATCTTCATGGGCGACACCGGATCCTTGACACTGGGCGGACTACTGGCCGGACTCTCGATCACCACTCGCACCGAACTGCTGATGGCCCTCGTCGGCGCGTTGTACGTCGCCGAAATCCTCTCGGTCCTCCTGCAGATCATCGTCTTCCGCACCACCCGCAAACGCCTCTTCAAGATCGCCCCGTTCCACCACCATTTCGAGCTCGGCAACTGGCCCGAAATCACCGTGACCATCCGTTTCTGGCTACTGGCCGCCATCTCCGCAGCCGCCGGGCTCATGCTGTTCTACGGCGAACACCTCGCTGCCACCACGTAGCCGAGGAATACGGGCCCGCCGACGGCGCCGAGTCGTTTCGTCCGGAAGGTCGGAAAGTTCGGGAGAAACTCGCCGAATGTTCGGCGTGGGTTCCGGTGAGCGAAACGCGCTGTGTCCGTATGGGTCTGGAGGGGAGCTCGCGGGGCCCGGGGCGAAGGCCAGCAAACCTCAGGTTTCGAAGCAGGCCAGTCAGGATGGTTTTCCGATACCCTGCACCCGTGACCGAACGCGCCCGTCCCATCGTCGGCCCCGATTATCTGGTGGCCGGTCGTTACCGTCTGCAGTCCAAGCTGGGTGGCGGCGGCATGGGTGCCGTGTGGCTGGCCATGGATCGGCTGCTGCATCGGGATGTGGCCATCAAGCAGGTGCTCTCCACCGCCGGCCTGAGCGAGGAAGAGGCTCGGGAGGTGCGCTCCCGGATCATGCACGAGGGGCGGGTGGCGGCCAAACTGTCGCACGAGCACGCCATCGCCGTGTACGACGTGGTGCTCGAGGCCGGTGAGCCGTGGCTGGTGATGGAGTGCCTGCCCTCGCGCAGTGTGGCCAAAGCGCTTGCGCTGGTGGATCAGCTGTCGCCGATCGAGGTGGCACAGATCGGCGCGCAGGTGGCCGACGCGCTGTCGACCGCGCACTCGGCGGGCATCGTGCACCGCGACATCAAGCCCGGCAATATTCTGGTCGCCGATCGCGGTGACGAGGTCGGCATGGTGAAGCTGTCCGACTTCGGCATCTCCAGCGGCGCCAACGACGCCACCGAGGAGATCGGCGACGTCATCACCGGCACCCCGGCCTACCTGCCGCCGGAAGTCGCGCGCGGGGCCCGGCCCACCACGGCCAGCGACGTATTCTCGCTCGGCGCAACGCTGTACACCGCCATCGAGGGTCAGCCGCCCTACGGTTTCGACGAGGACAGCAATGTCATCGTGGAACGCGCCGCCATGGCCCAGATCATTCCGCCCGCCCGCAGCGGCCCGCTCACCGACGTACTGCTGCACATGATGGAGCCCGCCCCGCAGCGCCGCCCCACCATGACCGAGGCGCGCAATGAAATCCTCACCGCCGCCTTCGGACCCGGCACCGCGCCCTACATTCTGAACGCGCCGGTGCGCACCGAGGACGGCACGATTCCGGCGTGGGCGGCCCGCAATGCGGCGGCCGGACTGCGCAGCCCGCACTCCGCCCCGCTCCCCCGGCCGCAGCGCGCCCAAGCGGCTCCGGCTGCCCCGCAACCGAAGTCGAAGGGCTTCGACTTCAGCGCCCTGGGCCCCAACGCGGGCCCGCTGGCGGTGGCGATCGGCCTGCTCATCGGGCTGCTGATCATCATCGTGCTGGTTGTGCTGCTCTGAACCTCGAGCGGTGAACAGCGCCCTCAGTCGATGCGGCGGCGGTGGGCCCAGCGCGTGAGGGCATTCCGGTTGGACTGCTGGGTCTTTCGCAGCACGTTCGAGGCGTGGGTTTCCACGGTCTTCACCGAGATGAACAGGGTTTCGGCGATCTCACGGTAGGTGTAGCCGCGCGCCAGCAGCCGCAGCACCTCGAGCTCGCGCGGGGTGAGCGAATCCAGTTCCGGATCCAGCGGCGGCTCCGGCACCGGCGATTTGCCGGTGAAGGAATCCAGCACGAATCCGGCCAGCCGCGGAGAGAACACGGCATCGCCGCCGGAGACCCGCCGAATGCCGTCGGCCAGTTCGGGTCCTGAGATGGTCTTGGTGACGTACCCGCGCGCCCCCGCCCGGATCACCGCGATCACGTCTTCGGCGGCGTCGGACACGCTGAGCGCCAGGCACACCGGCCCCGGGTCGATCCCCTGCAGCACCGCGACCCCGCCCCCGTCGGGCATGTGCACATCCAGCAGCACCACTTCGGGCGCGGTCGCCTTGATCCCGGCGATGGCCTCGGCCACCCCGCCCGCCTCGCCGACCACTTCCATGTCGGACTCGCGGCTCAGCTCCGCCCGCACCCCGGACCGGAACACCGCATGGTCGTCCACCAGAAAGACCCGGACGCTCACCTAGTTCTCCTCATGTCGACGCCGACCCCACCCACATCGGTACCACAATTCCAGCATCCCAGCCGCGTGGCTCCACCATCACAGCTGCGCGGGATCCCCGGTGACCGGCTGCTCGGTCTGCACCACCAGCCGCTCGTCGCCACCGTCCTTGCGCGGCATATAGATTCGCACCTCGGTGCCGTTGCCGGGCGCGGATTTGATCTCCACGTGCCCGCCGCGGCGTTCGATGCGGCCGTGGATGGCTTTGGCCACGCCCTGCCGATCCTTCGACACCGCGTCCGGGTCGAAGCCCTTGCCGCGGTCGCGCACGAACACGCTCACCTGATGCGGCTCCACCTCGGCGTACAGGTCGATGGTCGGCACCCCGGCATGCTTGGCGGCATTGACCAGCGCCTCGCGCGCGGCCCCGAGCACCGCGGTGAAATGTTCCTTGGGCAGCCCGATTCCGCTGTCGTCGACGTCCATCGACACATCGCCCACGGTGACCGGCGTGACCTTCACCCCGTGCTGATCCTCCACCTCACCGGCGATGGTGCGCAGCGCCGCGGCCAGACTCGACTGTGCCGGACCGGTGTCCTCGAACAGCCACTTGCGTAGCTCGCGTTCCTGACTGCGGGCCAGCCGCACCACTTCGGTCGGATCGTCGGCCTGCCGCTGGATCAAGGCCAGCGTCTGCAGTACCGAATCGTGCAGGTGCGAGGCGATCTCCTCGCGCTCGTCATTGCGAATCCGCGCCGCGCGTTCGGAATTCAGTGCCCGCACCATGCGCAGCCACAGCGGCACGGTCAGCAGCCCGGCCCCGACCAGCGTCACGGCGACGGCCAGCAGCGCGGACCCGAGCGAGCTGAGATTGATCCGGCCCAGCACCACCACACCCAGCCCGACCACGATGAGGGTGGCCCCGCCGACAATGCGCGCCCACGTCACCACCGACGGTTTGGTGGGCAGCCCGATGACCGATCTCGGCCCGTCCGCGTCGAATTCGCGCCACACCAGCGCCGCGCCGATGGCGACCACGATGATCGGCCCCACCACCTGCGCGGCCGTCCCGCTGAACACCCAGGCCGTGGCGACCGACAACGCCATACCCAGCAACGCCAATCCGATGGCCTGCCGCCGCTCCGAGGAAGTCGGCGGGGATGCGTCCCCACCGCCGGGGGTGAAGATCCACAGCATCCCGTAGGCGACGATCCCGGCCCCGGCCAGCGCGGCCAGCAGCACGAACCCGATCCGCACCTTGAAGACGTCGACCCCGAGATGATCGGCGAGCCCGCCCGCCACCCCGCCCACAACCCGCCCGCCACTGCGCCGCACCAGCTTGGGCTGGGTCACGGGTGTGACCGCCCCGCGGGCAGGGTCATAGAAGGGCGCGGCCGGGTACATGCCTTCGATACTGGCACGGGCATCCGACACCCGACATCAGGAAACACCCGGATTCCGGCCCTGAGGCGGCGCAGCCGTCAGACTGCGGCGAACGCTCCCGTCACTCCGGAATGACCTCGTCGGCTTGCATGCCCTTCTGCCCCTGGACGGCGACGAACGACACCTTCTGCCCCTCCTGCAAAGACTTGAAGCCTCCGCTCTGGATGGCCCTGAAATGCACGAAGAGGTCGTTTCCTCCGCCGTCGGGGGTGATGAAGCCGAACCCCTTTTCGTCGTTGAACCACTTCACAGTTCCGCTCTGCCTCTCGGCCATGACAAACCCTTCGTGACGTAGTCGAGTGATGGCGGTCGGTCAGGATGCCTCGCCACTTGCATCGATCATCCTTGTCCCCGGCCTTCACGGTGCGGATTTCCGCGGCGGCGAGCCACGCCGCGATCGGGCATCTTGTCCGGTCCGGACAGCGGAACCCTCCGGACTCGACCGGTCCGGAGAACTGCTCTCACGCCCGTGAACAGCACTTTCCCGACGATTCCGGGCACCGACACGGGCCCGGGCCGGTGCCGCGTCCATACCTTCATCTCAGCGGAGCCACCGGGTTCCGCATCGAGAGTCGGGGAGGACTCAATGACCATCAAGACCGCTATCGCCGCTACCGCCACCGCCCTGGGACTGCTCTGCGGGGCAGCGGGCATCGCTCATGCGGACGGGGGACTCGCGCCGCACGAGAAGACATCCGCCGCACCGAACGGGATGTCGGTCACCGTCGGCAACAAGGACGCCTACTTCCACGTGGTCCCACCCCTGAACGGGATGCCGACCAGCCGGGAGCTGTACCTGAACAACACGGCCTACGGGCGGGTCGACGGCGGCACCGGCAAGATCCGCACCGGATACCTCGTCGCCTGCGCGGTGGACCTGGACGTGAAGTTCACCATTCAGGGCAACGCGGGCGTGACCCTGAACGCCGGCGTCGGCGTCCAGGCCGGGCTCACCGCGGTGACGCCGACCGCCAGCGTGACCATCTCACCCACCATCGGCGGCAGCGTCGGCTTCAATCTGGGCATCACGCCCGGCAAGATCGTCGACTTCAGACTCGGCGAGAAGCAGTTGCCCGCGGGCGACACCGGCTACATCGTCTACAACGACTACCAGCTGCAGGTGAACGGCTGCGGCGGCCCCCTGACCGTCCAGTCCTACACCATCATCGAGGGCACCTCCCCGGGAGCGGACGCAGCGGACTGGGTCGTCGGCGACCCGATCTCGCTGTAATCCGCCCGAAGCGGCGGCGCGGACTTCCGCGCCGCCGCTTTCGGCATTCTCACTCCCGTGGAATTTCCGCCCCGGCCGTCGGGTTGCCCCAGCAGCAGATCCGGACATGGAGGGTGAGATGAACGCATTCAACGAATCGGTGATCGAGGAGTTCCGCGCCAACAACGGCAAGGTCGGCGGCCCCTTCGAAGGCCGCGACAACATGGTGCTGATCACCACCACCGGCGCGAAATCCGGCCGCTCCGTAACCAACCCACTGGTCTACGTACCCGACACCGACCGCATCGTCCTCATCGCCTCCAACGGCGGCGCCGACAAACACCCCGCCTGGTACCACAACCTCCGCGCCAACCCCCAGCTCACGATCGAACTGGGCACCGAAACCTACACGGGTAAAGCCGAATTCCTCACCGGCCCCGAGGCCGAAGACCTCTACAACCGCATGATCACCCTCATTCCCGTCTTCGCCGAATACCGCGAAAAGACCACCCGGGCCATCCCCGTCGTCGCGGTCCACCGCGAAACCACCTAGGCCCCAAGCACGTCGAGCCAGATGTGCGGTGGATGCACGCGAGTGATCCACTCCGTCAGCCGCGCAACGCGGTAGCGAGGCAGCAGGGGAACAGTTCGCTCGAAGTCACCCTGATCCTTCGGGCGAACCGCCTCGGCCTTGAACAACAAGGCCGCCTCCGGAATGACATACGGGATCCCGGCGGCCCCAACCTCGATCAATTCCGCATAGGGAAGGGTGATCGAGCAATCCCGCCGACAGATCCACCGATCCCCCTCGTGCGGTTCACGAAACACATCAAGGTGGTATCGCCCGCTCGAAGGATCCCGCATCCAGGTCTGGTGCAACTCAGGATGATCCCCAGCATCCGCATAATCCCACACCATCCCCCACCCGACCACATCCCATTCGAACTCCCCGAACGCCGCCGCAACCTCCCCGAACCCCCACGCCTCCCACCGCCGACCACACTCGTCCGCGCCGATCGCCCCGCCACCCACCGTAAGCTCGCCAATCACCCACCCACCCCCACTTCATCGAGTGGCACACTCACGGGGCATTTGCCCCGATTTCACCTCCCAAAATGTGCCACTCGACGACTCGTCGACGGGGGGGTAGGAGTTTCGGCGCGTCATCTGCTCGACGAACGCAATCGAATCGGTCAACGCCCGCATCCGCCGCGCCGTGCGCGCTCGCGGGCACTTCCCCAACGAACAGGCCGCGATGAAATGCGTCTACCTGGCCGTCATGGCCCTCGATCCCACCGGCACCGGCCAGAAACGCTGGATCACCCGCTGGAAAGCGGCGTTGAACGCCTTCGACATCACCTTCGAAGGCCGACTCACCGCCGGACGGAAGTAACTCAACCAACCCGAGTTACACCGTTATCTGGACAGGCCCCACCCCGAACTCACCACCGTGCTCACCCAATCCGTCGCCTACAGCTGGAATGCCGCTCTCGCCCCCGACGAACGCCATATCGTCTCCACTTCCGACGACGGCACGGTTCACCTGTGGGACCTGGACGAGCAGCGGGTGGCGAACCGCATCTGCGCGATCACCGGCGGACTCTGGACCGAGGACCTCTGGCAGCGATACCTACCTCAGCTCCCCTACCGCCCGCCCTGTCGCTGAGTCACCCGTGCGGTCATCCCCGGGAGCACAGATCCCCCGGTCGAAGTTCAGGTTTGCATTCAGGGTGATCCCCGATGCGGGTGGGTGGGGCCGAACAGCACGATGGTTGGCATGACGAGAACGAGCGACTGGTCCAAGGGCGCCGGGCGTACCGGCTTCTCCGATCAGCTTCACGATCTGTGGCAGACCCGGCCGGTGCGGTTTCCCAAGGACGGGCCCGTCGCGGGTGTGGCCGTCGGGTTCGGGCGGCGGTACAACGTGGATCCCGTGGTGGTGCGGGTGGCGTTCGTGGTGTCGGCGCTGTTCGGCGGGGCCGGGATCGTGCTCTACCTGCTGTGCTGGCTGCTGCTGAATTCGGTGGGCGACCAGTCCTCGGCGGCGGAGTCGCTGTTCGGGCGCGGGCGATCCTCGCATTCCTCGTCCAAGACCATCGTGCTCATGGTGGCGTTGGGGATCGCCGTGAGCACGATGGGACCCGTTGGGGTCGGGCTCGGCGGATCCGGCGTCATCAGCTTCGCGCTCATGCTGGCCGGGTGGTGGCTGCTGCATCAGCGCCAACCCCAGCCGCCCGCGGCCTATTTCGAGCAGGCGTCCGCGGACAGCATTCTCAATACCGGCTATCCGGGCACCACCAACCCGTTCTGGACCGGCTACCCGGGCACCTTCCAGACCTACGGCCCGTACACCACCCTGCCCGACCACTACGAGCCCGACCCGAACCAGCCCGCCCCGGGATCCGTTCCCACCCAGAGCATGACGCAGTCCGATGCCGGACAGAGCATGTCGCAGAGCGCGGGCGACGCCGACACCGCGGTACTCCGCACCGACCCGGCCGACCCCGACACGGCCGTCCTGCACAAGGAATCAGCCGCCGCGCAAAGCCTTCCGGGCACCGAGGCCATGACCGAAGTGCTCGACACCCGCTACGCCCCCGCCTCCTCGGTCGCCGACACCGTGGTCCTGCGCAAGTCCGGCCCCGCCGCGAGCGAGACCGAGCAGTCCGGTGGCCCGGCGGATTCCGATCGGCCGGGCGGTGCCGAGGCGCCGGTCGATCTCGCCAAGTCAGCGAGCACCGGCGCACCGACGGAAGCCGCCGACGCGAAGGACGCGCCCGTGCCCGGCGAGCAGGCCGCTACCGGACCCGACAACCTCGGCGAACCCCGTGTCCTGCACCGCATCCCGTCCGCGAACGACCGGCCCCGGATCGGATACGGACCCGCCCCGATCTCCCCGGACTTCGGCCCCACCCCGCCCGGCTGGGATCCGCTCGGCGTGGCCCCGCTGGCCTGGGACCTTCCCGAACCGGGCGCGCCCGTGCAGCAGACCGCCGTCCAGGCGCCCCCGCGCCGCCCGCGCTCGCGGCTGACCGCGGTCACCATCGGGCTCGCGATCCTGGCCGCCGCGGCGGCGGGCGCGGTCGCCGCCTCGGGCGTGGATTGGATGACTCCCGGCCGCATCGGGGCCGCCGCGCTCGCGGTGATCGCCCTCGGCCTGATCGCCGGCGCGTTCCTGCGTCGCGGCTACGGCCTCATGGTGCTGCTGGCCCCGCTGGCCGGATTCGTCATCCTGGCCTCCTCCCTGGTCGGCCCGATCCAGTTCGACCAGGGCGCGATGGGCGACCACAAGTGGACCGCCACAACGGGTTCCGAGCTGCTGCCCGAGTATCACGTCTCGATGGGCTCGGGCACCCTCGACCTGAGCCACCTGCAACTGACCGAGGACCGCGCGGTCACGCTGAAGGTGCGCATGGGCGACGCCCGCGTCGTGCGGCCGACCAATCTGCGCGTCAACACGACCTGCAATATCCGCATGGGCGATCAGAACTGCCCCAGCGGAACATCCGGCCCGGCAACGGGTCCCGTCCTGAACCTGACCGTCGATGTGCAGATGGGAAACGTGGAGGTGAACCGTGGCTGAGAACAAGAGCAAGAACCGCCGCCCCTCGTTCGGGCTCCTGCTGGCCGGATTCCTGGGCTTGGGAGTGAGTATCTGGGCCTTCGTCGGCCCCGGCTCCTGGCCCGTCTCCGGCGGCCTGTCCCTGGGCTGGATCGTGGTGATCGCCGCCATAGTCGTCGGCATAGTCCTGGTTCTCACCCCGAGAAAGAACCGCGACGAGTAAGTCCGACCGCGCTGCCCCTTCCCCTCGCCGGGACAGCGCAACCCCTTCCCGGACTGCCCTCCGAGAAGGCCGAAGGCCCCGCACCATTCACAGGTGCGGGGCCTTCGTGTGCAGCGACATGACGCTGCGTCGTCTCAGCGGGAGACACTCACTCCCATTCGATGGTCCCCGGCGGCTTGCTCGTCACGTCGAGCACCACGCGGTTGACCTCCGCCACCTCATTGGTGATGCGGGTCGAGATGCGCTCGAGCACTTCGTAGGGCAGGCGGGTCCAGTCGGCGGTCATGGCGTCCTCGGACGACACCGGCCGCAGCACGATCGGGTGGCCGTAGGTGCGGCCGTCGCCCTGCACGCCGACGCTGCGGACATCGGCCAGCAACACCACCGGACACTGCCAGATCGACTTGTCCAGCCCGGCGGCCGTAAGCTCCTCGCGCGCAATGGCATCCGCCTGGCGCAGCAGCTCCAGCCGGTCGAAGGTCACCTCGCCGATAATGCGAATGGCCAGACCCGGCCCCGGGAAGGGCTGGCGCGCAACGATTTTCTCGGGCAGCCCCAGTTCGCGGCCGACCGCGCGCACCTCGTCCTTGAACAGCAGCCGCAGCGGCTCCACCAGAGCGAACTCCAGATCGTCCGGCAGACCGCCGACATTGTGGTGCGACTTGATGTTCGCGGTGCCCGCGCCGCCGCCCGACTCCACCACGTCCGGGTACAGCGTGCCCTGCACCAGGAACTCGACCTTCGGCGCGGAGCCTGCGGAGCGCCCATCAGACGCAGTCTCGCCCTCCGACCTCACCACCTCGGAGACCGCGTCCTCGAACGACCGGATGAACTCCCGGCCGATGATCTTGCGCTTCTCCTCCGGATCGGTGACGCCCTTCAGCTCACCCAGGAACTTGTCCACCGCGTCCACGGTGACCAGCTTGGCCCCGGTCGCGGCGACGAAATCGCGCTGCACCTGCTCGCGCTCACCCGCGCGCAGCAGACCGTGATCGACGAACACACAGGTGAGGCGATCCCCGATGGCCCGCTGCACCAGCGCCGCGGCGACCGCGGAGTCCACACCGCCGGACAGACCGCAGATGGCGTGCCCGTCCCCGACCTGCTCGCGCACCTGCTTGATCAGCGCGTCGGCGATGTTCGAGGCCGTCCACGCGCCCGGAATCCCGGCGATCTCGTGCAGGAACCGGCTCAGCACCTGCTGGCCGTGCGGCGAGTGCAGCACCTCCGGGTGGTACTGCACACCCGCGAGCTTGCGCGCCCGATCCTCGAACGCGGCGACCGGCGCGCCCGCGGAGGTCGCGGTCACCTCGAACCCGGCGGGCGCGTCGGTGACGGCGTCGCCGTGGCTCATCCACACCGGCTGCCGGGTCGGCAGCCCGCCGTGCAGGATGCCGCCGTCCACGCTCAGCTCGGTGCGGCCGTACTCGCGAGTCCCGGTGTGCGCCACCGTCCCGCCGAGCGCCTGCGCCATGGCCTGGAAGCCGTAGCAGATGCCGAAGACCGGCACCTCCAGATCGAAAAGCCGCGCGTCCAGCTGCGGCGCGCCCTCGGCGTACACGCTGCTCGGCCCGCCGGAGAGAATCACCGCCGCCGGGTTCTTCTCCGCGATCTCCTCCACGGTGATCGTGTGCGGAACCACTTCGGAATACACACTCGCTTCGCGCACCCGGCGCGCGATCAGCTGCGCGTACTGCGCACCGAAGTCGACGACAAGGACTGGTCGCTGGGGTTCTGCCACCGCCACAGTCTAAAGAGCGATACAGGACACACTGCCCCCGGGCAACGCTCCCCCGCCTCCCCGGAACTTCAGCGGACGGCCAAGTGCCGTTGACCATTGAGCACCCGTGCCGACGGTTGGGTGGCGAACCGATTTTTTGGGGGTACCCCAGGAGTTACCCCAACCGGCACGAAATCAGTTGTCACCTATCGATCGAGCTCGCTGGACCATCACCCCGGGCCGGGGGTACGCCGCGGCCTCGAAAGCGGGAGCCCGCCCGGCCCGGAAGTGGTGGCACCGGGACGGTATTCGCTCCCCTCGACCTTGGATAGAGACTTCCGGCCCATATCTCTCACATCGTCCCGGCCCCGAGCGAGCTGGACGGGTGACCGCGAAATCCCCCGCGCCACACGCTAGTCCCGCGAGCGCGCCGCCGATAGAGCCCACGGCCACCGGATGACGGGGAATCCGGCCTGCCCGATTGGGGACAAGCGACACTCGCTGTGGCGGTGGATGGTAAAGCTGAGCAAGTTGTCACCGCCGCTGGCTATTCTCTACCTCGTGCCATTCGCCCGTGCGATCGATGCAGAGATCCACTACGAGGACAGCGGGGGCGAAGGTCCGGTTGTGCTGCTGGGGCACGAATTCCTCATGGACCGAACGATGTTCGCGTCGCAACAGGCGGCGCTGACTCCGGAGTTCCGGATCGTGACCTGGGACGCGCGCGGGCACGGCCGCACCCGCGACGAGGGGCTGCCGTTCACCTACTGGACCTCCGCCCGGGACGCGCTGACCGTACTGGATCAACTCGCCGTGGAACGCGCCGTGGTGGGCGGGATTTCGCAGGGCGGCTTCATCGCCCTGCGCACCGCGCTGCTCGCCCCCGACCGCGTCGCCGCCCTCGTCCTGCTCAGCAGCGAGGCACACGAACCGACCCCGGCCGAACTCACCAATGCCCGGAAATTCCTGGACAAATGGTGCGAAGAGGCACCCCGCCCCGCCCTCGCCGAATACCTGGCCCGCTGGCTCATCGGCGATGACGACTGGTACCGCGCCGTCTGGGTGAAGCGCTGGCTGGCCCGCGACCCCAATGCCACCGAGGTGGCCGCCGGCGCCCTCCTGGGCCGCGACTCCGTCCTGGACCGACTACCCGAAATCACCTGCCCCACTTTGGTCATCCACCCCACCCGCTCCGGAGTCCCCCGCGCCCACGCCCGCGAACTGGCCGACCGCCTCCCCGACGCGCGCTACGTGGAAATCGAGGGCGCCCGCCAAACGGTGAACATGACCCACCCGGTAGCGGTCAACACCGCGATCCGAGAGTTCCTGCGCGACTTGGCCATACCGCCTCTCCGGGACTGCCGCTCCGCCTCCCCGCGCGGCGCCCGGCCCGGGATCCGCTGAGCTCCCCCGCCTCCCCGCAACTCCAGCGGACAGCCGAGAGCCGTCGACGTCGGCAATCCGTACCGCCGGTCGGGTGCCGACCCGATTTCGGACGTACCCGACGAGTTACCCCTATCGGCACGAAATCAGTTGTCGCCGTTATGGACGCAGGACCAGGTCGGGGCTTCGGTAGCGACCGACCGATCGGTAGCGACCGACCTTGGATACAGCTCGCGCCCTTGCGATTCCCGAAGAACGGGCCGCAAGCGCGCGAGGTCTGGGGCTCGTTCAGCCGCGGACGTTCAAACCGACCTTTTGGAATTCCTTGAGGTCGCAGTAGCCGGTCTTGGCCATCGAACGGCGCAGGCCGCCAACCAGATTCAGCGAACCGAACGGGTCGTTCGAGGGGCCGTTGAGGACCTGGGACAGCGGCACGCGCTCCTCGTCGACGGCGTAGGGCAGGACCGCGCCGCGCGGCACCGAGGGGTGGGCGGCGGCCGAGGGCCAGTACCAGCCGTTGCCCGGGGTCTCGCGGGCCATGGCCAGCGGCACGCCCAGCATGACCGCGTCCGCGCCGCAGGCGATCGCCTTGGCGATGTGGCCGGAGGTCAGGGTCTCCCCGTCGGCGATGACGTGCACGTAGCGCCCGCCGGTCTCGTCGAGGTAGTCGCGGCGCGCCGCGGCGGCGTCGGCGATGGCGGTGGCCATGGGCACGCCGATGCCGAGCACCTCACCGGTGGTGGTGGCGCCCTGCATGGAGCCGTAGCCGACGATGACGCCCGCCGCGCCGGTGCGCATCAGGTGCAGCGCGGTGCGGTGATCGGACACGCCGCCCGCGACCACCGGCACATCCAGCTCGGCGATGAAGGTCTTGAGGTTCAACGGTTCTCCGTCGCCCACGTGCTCGGCGGAGATGATGGTGCCGTGCACGACCAGCAGATCGATGCCCGCCTGTACCAGCGCGGGAGTCAGCGCGCGCGCGTTCTGCGGGCTGACCCGCACCGCGGTGGTGACACCGGCGGCGCGCACCTGCGCGACCGCGGCGGCCAGCAGATCGGGCTGCATGGGCGCGGCGTGCAGCTCCTGCAGTATCGCCACCGCCGCCTCGGTGCCCTCCTTCTCGCCGACCTCGGTCAGCTGCTGGATCTTGGCGTCCACATCGGCGTGCCGGGCCCACAGGCCCTCACCGTTGATGACGCCCAGCCCGCCGGCCTTGCCCAGCTCGATGGCGAACGACGGCGACACCAGCGCGTCGGTCGGATGCGCCAGGAACGGGATCTCGAAGCGGTAGGCATCCAGCTGCCAGGCCAGCGACACCTGCTTGGACGAGCGGGTCCGCCGCGAGGGCACGATGTCGATATCGTCCAGCTCGTAGGTGCGCCGAGCCGTCCGGCCCATGCCGATCTCGACCATATCGCGCATCGTCTTCATTCCTCTCTGAGTTCGTCTGCCAGACATGACAAAACCGGTCCGCGGCCAAGCGCGAACCGGTTATGTCCGGCTACGAACGGGTGGTGTAGTTGGGAGCCTCGACGGTCATGGTGATGTCGTGCGGGTGCGACTCCTTCAGGCCCGCCGCCGTGATCTGCACGAACTGGGCCGCCTGCAGATCCGGAATGGTCTGCGCGCCGGTGTAACCCATGGCCGCGCGGAGACCGCCGACCAGCTGGTGGATCACCTGGTCCAGCGGGCCGCGGAACGGCACCCGGCCCTCGATGCCCTCGGGCACCAGCTTCTTCTCCGACAGCACGTCGTCCTGGAAGTAGCGGTCCTTGGAGTAGGACTTGGCCTCGCCACGCCCCTGCATGGCGCCCAGCGAACCCATGCCGCGGTAGCTCTTGAACTGCTTGCCGCCCACCAGGATCAGATCGCCCGGCGACTCGGCGGTACCGGCCAGCAGCGAACCGAGCATGACGGTCGACGCACCGGCCGCGATGGCCTTGGCGATATCACCGGAGTACTGCACACCGCCGTCGGCGATGACCGGCACGCCGTGCGGCTTGCACGCCGCGGTGGCCTCGAGGATCGCGGTGATCTGCGGCGCGCCGACACCGGCGACCACGCGGGTGGTGCAGATGGAGCCGGGGCCCACACCCACCTTCACCGCGTCCACGCCCGCCTCGACCAGCGCCAGCGCACCCGCGCGGGTGGCGACATTGCCGCCGACGATCTGCACCCGGTCGCCGACCTCGGCCTTGACCTTGGAAACCATCTGCAGCACACCGGACTGATGCCCGTGCGCGGTGTCCACGATGAGCACGTCCACGCCGACCTCGGCCAGCGTCATGGCGCGCGCCCAGGCGTCCTCGCCGACACCGACGGCCGCACCGACGAGCAGTCGCCCGTCGCGGTCCTTGGTGGCGTTCGGGTACTGCTCGGTCTTGACGAAGTCCTTGACGGTGATGAGCCCGCGCAGCTTGCCGGACCCGTCCACGATCGGCAGCTTCTCGATCTTGTGTCGGCGCAGCAGGCCCAGCGCGGCCTCGGCGGTGACGCCCTCCTGGGCGGTGATCAGCGGCGCGGGGGTCATGACCTCCGACACGTGCCGGTCCTGGTCGACCTCGAACCGCATATCGCGGTTGGTGATGATGCCGATCAGAATGCCTCTGTCATCGACGACGGGCAGACCGGAGATGCGGAAGCGCGCACACATGGCGTCGACCTCCGCGAGGGTGTCGTCGGGGCGACAGGTGACCGGGTCGGTCACCATTCCCGCCTCGGACCGCTTCACGGTCTCGGCCTGCGCGGCCTGCGCCTCGACCGACAGATTGCGGTGCAGCACACCCATGCCGCCGGCGCGGGCCATGGCGATGGCCATGCGCGCCTCGGTCACGGTGTCCATGGCCGAACTCACCAGCGGGGTGCGCAGCGAGATGTCGCGCGTCAGCTTGCTGGAGGTGTCGACCGAGCTCGGGATCAGATCGGAGGCCGCGGGCAGCAGCAGCACATCGTCGAAGGTCAGGCCGAGCATGGCGATCTTGTTCGGATCGTCTCCGCCCGTATGGGGGCGGCCAGCGTTCTTTTCGCCCGTCACGGGACTGCTCATTCGGATCGACCCCTCCTGGACCTCGGCATCATCCGCCGGACCGGGCACCGGTGGACGCGTGGATGAATGGCAATGCCAGGCGTTTACCACCCGGCCTTCGAACAACCATGGTATCGGTCGCCGAATTCCACACCGCACCCACGCCCGGGCCCGCGTCAGCGGCCCTCACCGCGATGTTCGTGCGGCCACAACCGCTGCGGTTTGTCGGCTATGCCATTACTGTGGCGACTGCCACGACATCGATGTGTGCTGCGCCACCAGCGAAGTGAGGGCAAATCCCCTTCAGCGCTGGCGCACAAGGGGTGGTTCTGCGTACCGTGGGACTGTGCGTGACCATCTACCACCTGGCTTGCCGCCGGATCCGTTCGCCGGAGACCCCTCCGACCCGTCGGCCGCGCTCGATGCCATCGAGCCGGGGGAACCGCTGGATCCTCACGAGCGTCTAGCAGTTGAGGAGGATCTCGCCGATCTCGCGGTGTACGAGGCACTACTGGCCCACCGCGGCATCCGCGGACTCGTGGTCAGCTGCGAGGACTGCCGGCAGGATCACTACCACGACTGGGACATGTTGCGCGCCAACCTCCTCCAACTCCTGGTGGACGGCACGGTGCGACCGCACGAGCCCGCCTACGATCCGACTCCCGAGGCGTACGTCACCTGGGACTACTGTCGCGGCTACGCGGATGCTTCGATGAACGAGGCACTCCACGGCGACGGATTCGACGTCTGAAACATCGAGAAGGGCCTGCATCCCGAGGATGCAGGCCCTTCTCGTATGTCCAATGAAAAACCGACCGCCACATGACGATCGGGTCCAGCTGTTGTCCGCCTAGTGCGGCCCGGGCGCCGGCAGCCCCGGCACCGCCGGTGCGCCGGTCGGCAGGACCAGGGTGGTGGGGACGACCGCCCCGCCCGTGGGCTTGTCGACGGTCGGCACCTGGGTCGGCGGCACCGCGCCACCGCCCGTGGTCCCACCGGTGTTGCCTCCGGTCGGCACCACCACGGTCGTCGAGCCGGGGCCACCGGTCGGCGGGGTCGCGGGTTCGGTCGGTTCCGAAGACGGTTGCGCCGGAATCGTTGTCGCGGGCGACACGGTCGGAACCGTCGTATTGCCGCCGCCCGAGGACGGATTCGGGTTCGGATTGGTCGCGAGCACCGACGGGTCGATGGTCGTCGACGAATTGCCACCCGGCTCGGTCGCCGGATTCGTCGGGGCCACCGTCACATTCGGCGTGGTCGTCACGACCGGCACCTTGGTGGTGGACGGGATCAGCGGCTCGAGCGACTTCGCCACCGTCGGCGCCACCTGCTGCAACTGCACGAACAGCTGCTGCCAGCGATCGCCCAGGTCGTCCTTCTTGGTGGAGTCGTTGACCTGCGCGGCGTTGTCGGCGGCCCGCTCGAGCGCCTTCTTCGCCTCTTCCGGCTTGTCCTGCGCCAAGAGCTGCTGGGCCTGCTGCAGATTGTCATCCGCACGCGAGACCACGGTGGACTGCGCCTGCTCGCTGAACACGACCTCCTTGACCCGCCACAACGGATCACCGGGGCCCGCGTTGTAGGAGAACGCCGTCAGTCCGCCGATCACCAGAGCCAGCGCTGCAGCCGTGCCCATAATCGGCTTGACCAGCCGTAGTCGCCCCCGGTTCGATGCGCCGATCCGCGCCTGCCGAGCGCCTATCTCCTGATTGACCGCCGCGACAATGGCATCCAGATCCGGCCCGGCCGGCAACGGCTCGGCCATGATCTCCGCCCGCCAGTCCGCCAGCAAGGCCGCGAGCTGATACTCCTCCGAACTGCCCGTCTGCACGGGACCGTCGCCGGAGATGGCGTCGATCAGCGCATCGTCGCGGCGCACCGCGGCAATGTCCACCGGTCCGGTATCACCGGACGCCTCGGCGTAGGGACCGCTGTTCTGCGATCCAGGTCGCGCCTTCCAGTCGCCCCGACCGCGCTCGCCATCCCTAGCCATAGATTTCACCTGCCCTCGCCACTTGAGACTTGAGTTTCGCGAGTGCCCGGTGCTGGGCGACTCGTATAGCACCCGCGGTACTGCCCACCGCGACTGCAGTTTCTTCAGCCGACAAACCCATGACCAAGCGCAGGATCAGGATCTCTCGATGCTTTTCCGGCAAAGTCGCCAGCAGAGCGTTCATCTGCCGTGACGTTTCGGATTCGAGAGCGCGCTGCTCCGGCCCCTGGTCGGTGGATATGACATCAGGTACTTCGGCCATGGCGTCCGCCTTGTTACGGGCGGAATTTCGATGGGCGTCCGCGACCTTGTGCGAGGCGATGCCGTAGACGAAAGCCATGAACGGCCGACCCTGATCCTGATAACGAGGGAGCGCGGTCATTACGGCCAGACAGACCTCCTGCGCGACGTCGTCAGCGGAGAGCTGGCCACGTTCGGCCGATCCGATGCGCGCGCGGCAATACCGCACCACCAGCGGGCGGATGCTCTCCAGTACGTGGGAAAGGGCCGCCCGGTCGCCCTGCGCTGCGGCAGCGACGCCAGCGGGATCCAACTCCGCACCCGTGTTGTTCATCGTCAGAGCTGTTCCTGGCGTTTACAGAGTGGCACGACGGCGGGAGGGCCGGTGCTTCCGCGGAGGGGCGGAACGGTCCAACAATAGCGGCTGAGGCATTCAAGCCAGGCGTTACGGGGTCCAACTCGGGAAGGACTCAGGGAAGTCTCCGGGAGTGCTCAGGGATGACCGAGAACCTCGCTGGCCGAACGCAATCGCCCACCGCGAGCGTCCAGCAAACGGGCGCAGGCGGCGGCGACCTCCGCCCCGTCACCGGCCGGATCGACACCCGAGCGCAGCATGGCGCAGGCCCACCGCAGCGGCAGCAATTCGTGTTCGCGGCACTCGCGGTCGACTTCGATTGCGAGCGTGCGGGATCGATCGAGGTCGCCGGCGGCGGCGCCGGCGGCCGCGAGCAGTAGCCGGGATTTGACGCGATGCCGCAGCGAGGGCGAGTTTTCGGCGAGGGCCACCGCGGCCTCGGCATGGGCCAGGGCGGGGTCGGCGGGTCCCGCGGCCGTGGCGGCGGCGGGTGCGGAGATCAAACCCGAGCCGGGGGCCGACAGCGCCGTCTCGGCAGACACCCAGTGCAGGCGCAAGCGCGGGCGCCACGCGCTCGCGGCGTCGGGCAGATGAACGTCGAGGTGTTGGCGGCAACGATCCAGCAGCCGGGCGGCAAGCGCCGGGCGGAGAGTGCCGAGGGCGTCCGCGGCGAGTCCGGTCAACGCATCGCAAACCGCTTCGGCATGGGCGATGTCGGCGGGGGCCGCGGCGGGGACGGCGCCGCGGTCGCGCACGGCGGGCAGAACCGCGGCGGCGGCACGGCCATCCGCGACGGCGGCGTGACTGTGCCAGCCCAGCTGACGCAGCAGCGAGCCCTCGGTGCTGTGGGTCAGGGACAGCAACGCCGGATCGCCGGCGGCGGCCCGGCGAGCGCGGGCGAGCTCGGCCCGCGCGGCGGCGTAGTGCCCGACACCGGCGAGCGCGACTGCCCGCAGCCAGGATTCGCGCGCATCGGCCGCGGCGGGCAACCCGATGGCAGCGCGTTCGGGATGGACGCCGAAGGCGGCGTCGGCGAGTTCGGAGTTCACTTCGAGCACAGGCACAGCCGCACTCTAACCAGCGCGGAGCCAACTGCGGGCAGGTGCCATATCACACGCCGTCAGCAACCGGTCAGCATTCTCAAGTGGGTTTGTGTTTCCAGTCCGTAAATCTGTTCTCGCTATCGGCTAGCACGCCCGTAAGGAATTCGCATAGCGTTTCGCGCTATTAACCTGAGCGCCTCGAAGCGGCCACTTCTACCCTACTCAGTGCGAGATGTCCAATGGCTGAGATCACTCTGATCGCGATGCCTGCATAGATCGCGCGACAGGTATTGACCCTCGAAAATCCGCTGCCACCAGGGGTTTCGACCAGTCGGATGGGCTATCACAGGTTGGTCACAGTACTGGGCAACCTAAAAGTATCACCACAGTCGGGGCACTTTGTAAATAGCAAGGATGTTAATTCTCTAATGCGCTGGTATTCGACTCGAGTCGAATGAGGCTATTGACTCGATTTCGTTGTTCGACCTAACGTACGACATCGCCATCGTTGGCGTCGCGTTGAATTGCGGAGCCAATGAAGTGAGATCGCCGGGCCACGGCGATGCGGCCACCTGTTTGCCACCAGCACCGCTCGACAATGCCGACGAGCTCGCACCATGAGGAGTTCACATGCCTATGCCGACCCACCTCCCCGGTCCGAACGCCGACGTCTGGGATTGGCAAATGCGCGGCTCCTGCCGCGGCCAGGACTCGTCGGTGTTCTTCCACCCGGACGGCGAGCGCGGCCGGGCCCGCGCCCAGCGCGAGCTACGCGCCAAGGAGATCTGCAAGGCCTGCCCGGTGCTGCTGCACTGCCGCTCGCACGCCCTGAAGGTCAGCGAGCCCTATGGCATCTGGGGCGGCATGTCCGAGACCGAGCGCGAACTGCACGCCCGCCGCAACCGCCGCCGGGTGGTTGCCTGAAAAGCTGTGCCCAATTTGCCCTCCGCTTCGCTCCGGGCGGGTTCGCGGCCCTGAAGGTCTCGTTCTTCCCTCACTCCGCCTCCTCCGCTTCGCTCCCCCGCTCCACTCGGTCCAGAACGAGGCGGGCCGCGAACCAGAAAGCGGAAGTCCCCTTGACGCGAATCCCGGTGGGTTTCGGCCTCGGAGCGGGGGCGGCAGACGCGCCTTCCCGCGGTCGCCGACGGGGGCTCGGAGTGGGGTTTCGGAGTGGGCGAGCAAACCCGCGTGACTGGTGTTCACCAGCGGTGTCACTGATGCGGGCGGCGGGGTGAGCTCGAGATTTTTCCCATCCGCGGGAGCGGGCGTGCCGAATGTCTAGCAAACACTCGGCACCGCTTCGCGGGGGTCGGTGTCGCCCGACGCGTTCCGGCGTGTCCTTCATGCCACGATTGCGGCGTTTCGGTGCAAAACGGAAAATCGCTGTGCCACAGTCGCTTTGCCGATACCCCCACCCGAGAGGAGGTCATAGCGGCACGCTACCCTCGTGGCCGATGACACAGAACGGAGCGTTGTGACAACGCGGCCGCCTGCCGCAGAGGGCGACTCGTTCCAGAGTTCGAGGGACGGTCGGGTGGGAGCACCCAGCGTGGACTCTGCGGTGACGGCGCGCGCAGCCGAAAGTCTCGAACTCGCCGCACTTCTCGCGCGCTGCGGGCAGTCGGATCAGCAGGCGTTCGCCGAGCTGTACGACCGCACCAGCGCGCGAGTGTTCGGCCTGGTCCTACGTGTCCTACATGATCCGGGATACGCCGAGGAGACGACCCAGGAGGTCTATCTCCAGATATGGCGTACGGCATCCAATTTCGATCCCGCCAAGGGCTCGGCGGTCACCTGGTTGATGACACTGGCCCACAGACGCGCGGTCGACAGAGTCCGTGCCGAGCAGGCGCACGCCTTGCGTGAGGTCGCCTACGGCACCAGCACGCTCGGTAACGAATTCGATGAGGTCACCGAAGAAGTCGGACGACGGCTGGAGCAGCAGGCGGTACTCGCCGGCCTGGCCACATTGACCGAAACCCAACGGGAAGCCATCTCCCTCGCCTACTTCGGTGGGCGGACATATGCCGAGGTAGCAGCACATCTGGGCGTAGGGTTACCTACCGTTAAGTCCCGTATACGGGATGGCCTGACACGACTCAAGAAAAGTTTGGGAGTGACGTGAGATGAACGAAAGCCAGATCGATCTCGCGCACACTGTCGCGCTCGGATCGATCGGCGACGAAGATCAGCGCGCAGTGGCGGAAATATTGGATACCGACGATTCGGTACTGCGCGCCGCCTTCACCCAGGAAGTGCAGCAGACCCGAGAAGCGCTCGCCCTGGCCGCGACCGCGGCGGCGACCACCCCGCCCCCGGCCCTCCGCGACCGCCTTCTCGCCGCGATAGCTACAGACCAGGCTCCGCCGAACACGATTCACCACTCCCACACCACGTTCCACCACGGGAACGGGCGCTCCAGCCAGCCCGTGCGTGATTAGCCGCCTTTCGCTCGCATTCGAACCAGGTCGCCCGACCGGTTTCGGATGCGAGCTTTGCCGGTAACGACCACTTCCAGCCGGGCGATCCGACCCACAGAAGTCCGTGCGTGCCATGAGGATTCATGACGCCTCACGAACGGATCGTCCGGTTTGTATCTGCTCAGCCTCATCGTCCGCCCGTACCTGCGCACGGTCATGGGCGTGATCGCCGCCCTCACCCTGATCCTCGCGGGCCTCTGCCTCTTCGCGGATTCTTCCCCGCGCACCATGTGGGAACCCTCCCCCATCACCCCGCTCCCGGCGGTGTCGACGCCACTCGACTTCTATCGGCCCCCCTCGGAGCCATGCGCGGCACCGCCGGGTGCACTGTGCCAGTGAGGCCACTGATAGCGTGCGGCGGACGGATTCGGTTCAGGGGTTGGGCTTGATGGAATTGCGGGCACTGCGGGAATTCGTGCAGGGCGCGACGACGACCGCGGAGATCGAGTCGTTCACCTCGGGGCAGGGCATCCTGTTGCCCGGCGACGTGCGGAACGACATAGCGGAAGCGCAATCCGGGACCACGCCGTCGGAGCTGACCGCGGGCGTGGTGTCGCTGCGCAATCTCATGCCGGGCGGGGATCTGTTCCACACGTCGCTACTGACCCTGCTCTGCGGCACCATGGTCAAGCGCGGGGCCGACCCCGGCGCGGCCATCGACGCCACGCTGGACAATCTCGTCCGGCAGTTGGACGCGCTCGCCACCGGCCCGGACGAATCGACCCGCGCCGCAGCCCAACTGAGCATCCCGGCCGCCATGACCATGCTGGCCCGCTCCAAAGAGACTCGAAAGCGCTGGTACGAACGGTCCGAGATCATGGACCGGCTGGATCGATTGGAGGACGAGGAGCTCGTCCCGCTCTGGCTGCGCGACATCTTCACCCTCCACGACGACCTCGACCTGCTCGTCCTCGATCCGAAGAACCGCCGCGCCTTCGAATTCCGTCTGATCGGCGTGCGCGACCGCCTCTACCACTGCTACGCCCTGCTCCAGGACGCCCTGCTGCGCCACGTCGGTCCCGGCTACCTCGACGCCGAACCGGTGGACCCCTTGGCGGTCCGCTACGCCCGCAACGACCACCTCACCCACGCCGACCACGAGGCCGCCGCAACCCTTTCCGACCACCAGCGCTTCAACTTCGCCTACCCCGGCGTGGCCTTCATGCCCGGCTCCGGCTCCCCCGAGGAACTCCCGAAGCTCGACGGCAAACCCCTGCTCACCGTGGCCCCCAAGGGAATCCACTTCAACTGGCGGCCCTCCAACATGTACGGCGTCCTGCACACCGCCCTGCGATCCTCGGTCGAACTCACCCGAGAATTCCCCGCCGCCGAGGCCGAATCCCTCCTCACCCGCTGCGGCCTCGCCTGACCGGATCCCCGCACCCGGCGGTCTCCCACAGCCGCCGATGCGCCGCGCCCGCCGGTTCCACGCGCGCCCGCCGATGCGCCGGGGCAGCCCGATATTCCAGTGGCGCAATGCGGTCCGAAGCGCGGGTGTGGAAACGGCGAGGCCCCCGGACAGCTCGACTGTCCGGGGGCCCGAGTGACGTCGGCCGGAAGGCCGGGTCAGCGCGTCAACCTCAGTGCGAGTGACCGTGGTGGGCGTCGGCGGCCTCTTCGACCGGCTTGTCCACGATGGCGGACTCGGTGGTGAGCACCATGCGCGCGACCGAGGTGGCGTTCTCGACGGCCGAGCGGGTGACCTTGACCGGGTCGATGACGCCCTCGGCGACCAGGTCGCCGTAGGTGAGGGTGGCGGCGTTGAAGCCGTTCTTGCCCTCGGTCACCTTGGAGACCACGACCGCGCCGTCGACGCCCGCGTTGCTGGCGATCCAGAACAGCGGGGCCAGCAGGGCCTGGCGCACGACCTCGACGCCGACCGCCTCGTCGCCCGAGAGCGAGTCGCGCAGGGCACCGAGGGTGGCCGCTGCCTGCACCAGCGCGGTGCCGCCGCCGGGGACGATGCCCTCGGCGACCGCCGCCTTGGCGGAGGAGACGGCGTCCTCGACGCGGTACTTGCGCTCCTTGAGCTCGGTCTCGGTGGCCGCGCCGACCTTGATGACGGCGACGCCGCCGGCCAGCTTGGCCAGGCGCTCTTCCAGCTTCTCGCGGTCCCAGTCGGAGTCGGTGTTCTCGATCTCCTTGCGCAGCTGCGCAACCCGGCCGTCGATGTCGGCCTGGGTGCCGGCGCCCTCGACGATGGTGGTGTCGTCCTTGCCGACCACCACGCGCCGCGCCTTGCCCAGCACGTCCAGCCCGGCCTCGCGCAAGGTGATGCCCAGGTCCGGGTTGACCACGGTGCCGCCGGTGACGATGGCCAGGTCGTCCAGGAACGCCTTGCGGCGGTCACCGAAGAACGGGGCCTTCACCGCGACCACCTTGAGGGTCTTGCGGATCGCGTTGACCACCAGGGTCGACAGCGCCTCGCCGTCGACGTCCTCGGCGATGATCACGACCGGCTTGCCGGACTCCGCGATCTTCTCGAGCAGCGGCAGCAGCTCCGGCAGCGAGCTGATCTTCTCGCGGTTGAGCAGGATCCACGCGTCCTCGTAGACCGACTGCATGGTCTCCGGGTCGGTGACGAAGTACGGGGACAGGTAGCCCTTGTCGAACTGCACGCCCTCGGTGATGGCGACCTCGGTCTGCAGACCCGAGGACTCCTCGATGGTGACGACGCCGTCCTTGCCGACCTTGGTCAGCGCCTCGGCGACCAGCGCGCCGATCTCCTCGTCGCGCGAGGACACGGTGGCGACCTGCGCGATGGACTTCTCGCCGTTGACCGGGGTCGCGGCGGCGGCCAGGGCGGCGGCGACGGCCTCGGCGGCCTTGCTCATGCCCTTGCCCAGGGTCATCGGGTTCGCGCCCGCGGCAATGTTCTTCAGGCCGCCCTTGATGAGCGCCTGCGCCAGCACGGTGGCGGTGGTGGTGCCGTCACCGGCGACGTCGTTGGTCTTGGTGGCGACGCTCTTGACCAGCTGAGCGCCCAGGTTCTCGAACGGGTCCTCGAGGTCGATCTCGCGGGCGATGGTGACACCGTCGTTGGTGACGGTCGGGCCACCGAAGGCCTTGGCCAGCACCACGTGCCGGCCGCGCGGGCCGAGGGTGACCTTGACGGCGTCGGCGAGCTTGTCGACGCCGCGCTCCATAGCCCGGCGAGCCTTCTCGTCGAACTCGATCTGCTTTGCCATGTACCTACTCCTGAAATGAGTTGGGTCGGAACGCACTCCGCCCCGGGCCGATTGCTGTATTCGCAGCTGCGACTCCGGGGCGGTGTCTCTCGAAGGGGTTTCAGGGGGGAGCCCCCTGAGGCCCCGAGAGTTGGAGCGTTCCTACTTGGTGACGACGGCCAGCAGGTCGCGAGCCGAGAGGATCAGGTACTCCGAGCCGTTGTACTTGATCTCGGTGCCGCCGTACTTGCTGTAGATGACGACGTCGCCTTCCTTGACGTCCAGCGGAATCCGCTTCTCGCCGTCCTCGTCCCAGCGACCCGGGCCCACGGCGATAACGGTGCCCTCCTGGGGCTTCTCCTTCGCCGTGTCGGGGATGACCAGGCCGGAGGCGGTCGTCGTCTCGGCCTCGTTGGCCTGGACGAGGATCTTGTCCTCGAGCGGCTTGATGTTCACGCTCGCCACGTTGAGCCCTCCACTTTCAGGGGATTCTTCGCGCCCGGGGCTGTTCCCCGGGCTCACGGTTTCGGTCATGTCTAACCCTGCGCAATCGGCCCCGTCGTCGCGGGTGCCGGGACCCCTGCGTAGTAGTCATAAGCTGGCACCTGAGCACTAACCAGTGCCAACTAGCACTCTATACACGGGAGTGCCAGCGCTCAAGGGCAGGCACTGCTACGCGCAACTCCTCGTTACCCGTAACGCCGCTGGACACGGCGGTAACACCGCTGGACAGCACGACTCGCCGGTGCGACGGCCCGGGAATCTGAGGGCTTCCAAAGAAATCCGAAAATCTGTAACGTTCGGATAACGGATTGTGACACCATTGACGACGGCCGCGCGGCGGGATCGAATCGGTCGCATCACGTCACGCCGTCGACAGTCACACAACTGCTTCACCCCGCTATCCGCGCGGCAACCATCCGCGCGGGCTCGAGAAGAGAGCAAGACCGCAAGTGATCAGTGGCAGGTCCGGATGCCCCATCGGACAAGGTCCCGCCGCGATCCGTAGCTTCTCGGAAACGTCCGCAACCCATTGGGCGCGTCCGGAGTCCGTTCGAGATGGTCGTCTCCACCCGGACCATCCGCTCGAAGGGAGGTGAACATGCGAACATCCCTCGGCATCTCCGCCGGGAGCGAGGTGGTGTGCTCGGCAACGGTCGCCACCGCGCCCAACGGCGCCCAGAATTTCGACTACCGGGTCGTGACGGCCGATACCGCCCACTCCGATCTCGGCGATCTGGTTGCGTCCTCCATCGAGCTGATGACCACCCAGATCCCGCGCGACGCGGTGCACCCGGTCGGCGCGCACCCGGTCGCCCGGACCAACGGTCACCACGAACCCGAGTCCTCGGCCCCCGGCGACATCGCGGTCGCCTACCGGGACCGGGAACAGGCCCAGATCATCCGCTCGGCAATCGGCCGGCAACGCCACGGTGTGCATCTCATCCCGGAAAGCACCGCGGCCCTGGCCTATCTGCGGCACACCGGTCTGCTGGACCGCTGGGACACGGTCGCGGTCATCGATATCGGGGCCACCGGCACCACGGTCACCGTGGCCGATCACGCCGACGACACCGTGCTGCGCACCGAGCGCACCACCGCCATCAGCGGCAACGCCATCGACGAGCTGATCCTGCAGCACCTGCTGGACTGCCACCTGTCGCGTCGCGGCATCCGGCCCAACCGCGGCATCCTGCTCAATCGTTCACGCGCGGCCAAGGAGCACCTGTCGGTGGTTCCCGCGGTCACCATCGACCACGTGGCCGGGCAGCCGCTCAAGCTCACCCGGGTGGACTTCGAGGAGATCGTCGCCGACCTGCTACGCGAGCTGGCCGTGTTCGCGCGCACCGTCTTCGAGCGGGCCCCGAAGTTCCCGGAGGCGGTCGCGGTGATCGGCGGCGGCGCGAACGTGCCGATCATGGTGGTCGGGCTGGAGCGTCAGCTCGACGTGCCGGTGCTCACCGTGCCCGAGCCGGAGGCGGCCATCGCCAAGGGCGCTGCGCTGGTGGCGGATTCGACCACGTCGAGCGCGTTCCCGGTCATCGGGCTGGGCTCCGACGCGCCGATCGGCACCTTCACCAAGCTCGCGGGCACGCTGGCCGGGGCGGTGGTGGTGGTCGGTCTGATCGTCGGCTACGGGGTCAAGGAATTCGTGATCCCCGAACCGCAGAACACGCACTACACGCCCTCGACCACCGTTCCGCAGCAGCCGATTCCGACCTCGACGCCGTCGAACGGCCCGTCCAACGGCTCGACCGGACCGAGCGGCAACCGCACCACCACCGCGGTGGCACCGCCCCAATCCGGTTCGGCCACCGGCGTTCCCACCCTGCCCTCGGCCACCTCCATCCAGCAGCCCCCACTGCGCCCCGATCCGGATCTACCTCAGATCCCGTTCCCCGCCGACCTGCCCCGCCTGCTGGGCCCGCTGCTCGGCACGTCACTGCCGCCGATCGATCCGGAGACGAAGGTCCTGCCTTCGCCGCGCCTGACCCGCCTCCCCGAGCCTTCAGCGGCCGGCTGAGAGCCGTCGAGAATCCCACACCCGTGCCACCGGCCGGGTGCCGAAACAATGTTGGACGTACCCGGTGAGTTACCCCGATCGTCACGAAATCAGTTGTCGCGTTAGACATACGAAAATTCCCGCGGTTGGCGCTGCTTTCCGCCGCTGTCCTATAGGTAGCTGGTGGCGACCGAGAGGCCCGGGTCGGTGGCGACGGTGAGGGCGGAAGGCCTTGCGCCACCGGCGATCACGTGGGCGCCGAGGGTGGCGATCATGACGCCGTTGTCGGTGCACAGGCGCGGCTTGGGGACGCGCAGGGTGATTCCGGCCGCGGCGCAGCGTTCCTCGGCCATGGAGCGGATGCGGGAGTTGGCGGTCGCGCCGCCGCCGAGCACCAGGGTGTCCACGCCGACGTCCTGCGCGGCGCGCACGGCCTTCATGGTGAGCACATCGGCGACGGCTTCCTGGAAGGAGGCGGCGATATCCGGGATGGGCAGCTCGCGGCCTTCGCGTTGCGCCGCTTCGACATAGCGGGCGACCGCGGTCTTGAGACCGGAGAAGGAGAAGTCGTAGCGCGGGTCGCGGGGTCCGGTCATGCCGCGTGGGAAGGCGATGGCGTGCGGATCACCGTCGGCGGCAATGCCGTCCAGCACCGGGCCGCCCGGATAGCCGAGGCCGAGCAGGCGGGCCACTTTGTCGAAGGCCTCGCCCGCGGCGTCGTCGACGGTGCTGCCCAATTCGGTGATGGGGTGCGCGAGATCGGTGACCTGCAGCAGGTGGGTGTGGCCGCCGGAGACCAGCAGCGCGATCGCGGGGGGCATGGGCCCGTGTTCGAGGGTGTCCACGGCCACGTGCCCGCCCAGGTGGTTGAGCGCGTAGAAGGGGATATCCCAAGCCGCCGCATAGGCTTTCGCCGCCGCGACCCCGGCCAGCAGCGCACCGGCGAGACCCGGCCCGATGGTGACGGCCAGCGCGTCGGGCTTGCTGATTCCGGCCGCGGCCACCGCCCGGCGCATGGCGGGCACGATGGCCTCGAGGTGTGCGCGCGAGGCGATCTCGGGCACCACGCCGCCGAAGCAGGCGTGCTGGTCCACGCTGGAGGCGACCTCGTCGGCGAGCAATTCGCAAGAGCCGTCGGGCAATCGGCGCACGATGCCGACTCCCGTTTCGTCGCAGGAGCTTTCGATACCCATGACGATCATGACGAGACCTCGGCGTCGGTGGTGAATCCGTCCTGCGGGAACCCTGCCATGGCGGGACGCCGCATGGTGTACGCGTCGGCCCCGCTGGGCTGGTAGTAGTTCTTGCGCAGGCCGATGATGTGGAAGCCGTGCTTCTCGTAGAGCGTGATGGCGGGCGCGTTGTCGGTGCGGACCTCGAGGAACACCGGCCCGCCGCGGCGTCCGGCCTCCAGCAGCAGCGCCTCCAGCAGCAGTGTGCCGATGCCCAGCCGATGACAGACCGGGTCCACGCCGATGGTGTGCACCTCGGCCTCGGGGTGATCGTCGGTGCCCAGCAGCGCGATTCCGGCGTAGCCGACCATGCGGCCCGCGGCGTCGCGCGCGGTGATGTAGCGGTTGTGCGGTCCGGCCAGCTCCGACAGGAACGAAACCTCGTGCCAGGGATCGTCCTCCGGGAAGAGCACCTGCTCGAGTTCGGCGCAGCGGGTGACGTCCTCCGGCCGCATCGGTTCGATGCGGATGGTCATCGGCCCACCTGCGCGTAACTCTTGGCCACCGCGTCGGGGCGGCGCAGGTACAGCGGCACCAGCGGTTCGGGAGTCGCGCCGGACAGCAGTTCGGCGGCAGCGCAGCGCACCAGACCGGCGGGCGAGGGCGTCTCGACCGGCAGCACCGGCAGGTCGAAATAGTCGACGTGCGAGGCGGATCCGGCGATCAGGGTGGCGGCGGCCTGATCCAGCTCGGCGGGCTTGCTCACCTCCGGTCCCTCCACGCGCGCCAGGGTGAGGCCGTTGCCGGTGGCGCGGTAGCGGGCCCAGTACACCTCGCGGCGGCGGGCGTCGGTGACGACCAGCAGTTCGGTGGGTTCGGAGCTCTCGCGCAGATAGCTTTCGGTGTCGGCGGCAATGGCGTCGAGACTGCACACGCCGTACACCGGCACGCCGAGCGCATCGCCGAAGGCGGCGGCGGTGGCCATGCCGACGCGCAGCCCGGTGAACGGCCCGGGCCCGACGCCCGCGACGACCGCGGCGATATCGGCTCGGGAACGGCCGGATTCGGCCAGGCAAGCCAGGATCTGCGGGGTCAGCACCTCGTTGTGCGCGCGAGCGTCCACGGTCACCTTGGTGGTGATCGTGGTGATGTGCGGTGCGTCAGAGCCCGGTTGTGCCGGTTCCAGTTCCACCAGTCCCGCCGTGACTGCGGGGGTCGCGGTGTCGACAGCCAATATCAGCATGATTGCCCTTACGATACCGGGTGGTACAGCCCACTCGGCGTGGTGTCTGCCTGCGGGAACTTACTCGCGCATCAGTTCCGGCTCAGTTCGCCGATCGGTTGTCGCCGGATCCGGCGGATCGGTCCGCGGCGACCCACTCCCATTCGGCGGTGCGGACATCCGACTCGGGTTCGCGGCGCAGGCGCACCCGCAGGTGGCGGTCGGCCAGGTGTTCGGCCACGCCCAGACCCCATTCGACGACCACCACGGCGTGGTCCAGATCGGTATCCAGATCCAGAGCATCCAGTTCGTCGAGATCGCCGCCCAGGCGGTAGGCGTCCACGTGCACCATGCCCACCGCGCCCGGATGCGATCCGGCCCGATGCTGGCGGGCGATGATGAAAGTCGGTGAGCTGACCCGGCCTTCGACACCCAGGCCCGCCGCGATGCCGCGGGTGAGCGCGGTCTTGCCCGCGCCCAGCGGGCCGTCGAGAATGACCAGGTCGCCGGCCTGCAGCTGCCCGGCGAGTTCGCGGCCCAGCGCCTCGGTGTCCTCGACGGTGGCCAGCATGCGCTTGTCGGTCATCGGTTACCGCCCAGGTGAGTGCGGATCACGCGGCCGCGCGGGCCGCACACGATTTCGTAGTTGATGGTGCCGAGCGCGACGGCCCACTCGTCGGCGCGGGGGTGACCGGGCGCACCGCCGAACAGGATCGCGGTATCGCCCGCCCGGACGTCCGCGGCATTGTCGCCGAGGTCCACCACGATCTGGTCCATGCAGACCCGGCCGATCTGCGGGTGGCGTTCACCCCCGATCCAGACCGAGAACCGGCCGCCCAGCGGGCGCGGGACGCCGTCGGCGTAACCGGCCGGAACCAGGGCGACGGTGGTGTCGCGCTCGGCGACCCAGTCGTGGCCGTAGGACACGCCCTCACCCGCGGCGACCTTCTTGATGCGCAGTACCCGGGCGCGGAAGGTCATGGCCGGGCGCAGGCCGAAATCGGATAGCTCCGGAATCGGTGACAGGCCGTAGACGGCGATGCCGGGACGCACCATGTCGAAGGCCAGATCCGGACGGGTCAGTGCGGCAGCGGAATTCGCCAGGTGCACCAGTTCGGGCTCCAGGCCGTGCTGCTTCGCGGTGGCGATGAACTCCAGGAAGCGGCCGCGCTGCATGTCATTGACCGGATGCTGGGGCTCGTCGGCCAGCGCCAGGTGGGAGAAGATGGCGCGGAAACGGACCGTGCCGTCGGCGACCAGCTTCGCGAGCAGCTCGAGCACCTCGGGGAACTCCGTGCCCGGAATGCCATTGCGATTCAGGCCGGTGTCGACCTTCAGGGTGACGATGGCGGTGCGGTCCAGCCCGCGCGCGGCCGCGCCGACCGCCTCCAGCTCCGACAGCGTGGAAACGCCGAGTTCGATATCCGCGGCGATGGCGCTCGCGTAATCGGCATCGGAAGTATTGAGCCAGCACAGGATCGGCGCGGTGATGCCCGCCGCCCGCAGCTCCACAGCCTCGGCGATGGTGGTGGTCCCGATCTCACGAGCCCCGGCCGCCAGCGCCGCCCGCGCCACCTCGGCCGCCCCGTGGTTGTACCCGTCGGCCTTGACGACGACCATGACCGCGGCGTCTCCGGCATGCTCGGCCAGGATGCGCACATTGTGGGCGATGGCGTCCAGATCGACGAGAATTTCCACCTGGGGGTCGGGCGTGTTCACACGTCGATACTGCCATTTCGACCCGGGCGATCAGGATCACACCCGAATCGTGGCCCGCTCTCCGGGCAGAACCGCGAGCACCGCGGTCAATGCCTCGTTGCTTGCGGGGAGCAGTGGGAGGCGGACGTTCGGGGTGGGGATGCGGCCCTGGGCGGCCAGAACCGCCTTGACGACAACGGGATTGGGCTCGGTGAAGAGGGCCGCGGCCAGCGGGGCCAGGCGGTTGCCGAGTTCGCGGCCGCGGGGGAGGTCGCCGGTGCGCCAGGCGGTGACCAGATTCGCGTAGGCGGCGGGGGCGACATTCGCGCAGGCGAGGATCGCGCCCGAAGCGCCGAGTGCGAGCAGCGGGGCGGCGTAGAGATCGTCACCCGCCAGGATCGAGGTGTGGGCGGGGAGGCGGCTCAGGAAGGCGATGGTGGTGTCGTCGATGCCGCCCGCGGTGTATTTGAAACCCGCGATCTTCGGGAGTTCGGCCAGGCGGCACAGGGTTTCGGCGGTGAGGGTGCGGGCCGTGCGGTAGGGGATGTGGTAGATCAGCACCGGGACCGGGCTGGCGGCGGCGAGGGTCCGGAAGTGTTCCACCACACCGGCTTCGGAGGGGCGGTTGTAGTAGGGGACGACCGCGAGGGCGGCGGTGGCGCGGGGGTCGAGGGCGGCGAGGGTACGGGCGGAGTCGAGGGTGGCGTTGGAGCCCGCGCCGATGATCAGGGCGGCGTCGCGTTCGCGGCAGACCGTGGCGCAGATATCGATGACGCGGGCCTGCTCGGCGGGAGTGAGGGTGGTGGGTTCGCCGGTGGTGCCGAGTGCGACCAGGCCCGCCGCGCCCGCGTCGAGGACCTCGTGGGCGAGGGCTTCCAGGGCGTCGGCCGCGATCTCGTCGGCAGCCGTGAAGGGCGTGACCAGGGGCACGTACAAGCCGGTGAATGTCATGCCACCAGCCTGATCGCGACCATGCGTCAGGACCAGTTCACGTTTCTACCCGCGAGCGTAAGCTCAGCTGATGCTGGATGTCCGCCGCCTCCGCCTGCTCCGCGAACTCGCGCACCGGGGCACCATCGCCGCGGTCGCCGACGCGCTCACCTACACCCCCTCGGCCGTCTCCCAGCAGCTCACCGCCCTCGAACGCGAGGCCGGAACACCTCTGCTCGAACGCACCGGCCGCAGCGTCACCCTCACCCCCGCCGCCCTGCGCCTGGTCGAGCACACCGAAACCATCCTCGCCGTCCTGGAACAGGCCGCCGCCGAACTCGCCTCCGCCCGAACCGAACTCACCGGCACCCTCCGCATCGGCGCCTTCCCCACGGCCGTCCACACCATCCTCTCCCCTGCCCTGGTCACCCTCAGCCGCGACCATCCCCTCCTGGAACTCCTCGTCACCGAACTGGACCCGGCCGCCGCCCCCGCCGCCCTGCGCGCCGAAACCCTCGACATCGCCCTCCGCCAGGAATACGACTACGTCCCCCTGGCCCCGGAACCCGGCTTGGACTCCGAGCCGCTGTTCGAGGAGACGGTCCACCTGGCCACCCTGACGCAGACGGTCCACACCCGGGCCCCCACCGGCCGAGCCCACGCATCGGCCCCGGAACCACTTGCGGCGCATGCCGTTTCCCAGTGGATCGCCGGAACCCCCGGCACCCTCTGCCACGAGATGACCGTCCGGGCCTGTCTCGCAGCGGGATTCACCCCGCGTATCCGCCACCACGCCGACGACTTCGGCACCGTCCTCGCCCTGGTCGCGGCGGGCCAGGGTGTCGCGCTCGTACCCGACCTGGGCGCGCAGACGGTACCCGACGCGGTCGCCCTGACGCCGCTCCCGACCCGCCGCCGCACCCGCCTCGCCTACCGCCGCGGAACCGGCGAGCACCCGGTCATCGCCGCGGCCCGGACCGCCCTCCACACGGCCGCCGCCACCCCGCTGCCCTGATCCGGCTCGGCCGCAGCCATTTCGGCACTGTTCGCCGCCACCGGCCGATCCGATCCCGGCATACCGTCCGAGCACGACGAAGGCTCCGCGGAGCACCGAGCGGCGCAGAGCACGCCCGAAACGCAAGACGGCGCGCGAGCAGATCAGGTGGTGGCGAGTTCGCGGAGCGTGCCGATGGCGGCGCGGAGGTGGGAGAGCAAGGGGGAGGCGGAGATCGGGGCTCCGGCAGGGGTGTCGGCGTGGGCGGCGAGGTTGGCGGCGAGGGCGTGGGCGCGGGCGGCGGCCGCGGCGGCCCAGGCGGGGTGGGCACCGTGGGCGAGGAGCGCCGCGATGACGCCGGACAGGACGTCGCCGGAGCCCGCGGTGGCGGCCCAGGAGCCGCCCGCCTCATTGACGACGGTCGGGAAGCCGGGGCTGGCGATGAGGGTGGCGCGCCCCTTCAGAAGGACTGTGACCTGCCAGGATTCGGCGATTTTACGGACGGCGGCGACGCGGTCGGGTCCCGGTTCGGAGCCGGTCAGGCGGGCGAATTCACCGGCGTGCGGGGTGAGGACGGTGGGAGCCGCGCGGCCGGTCACCAGGCTCGGGTCGGCGGCGAGCAGGGTGAGGCCGTCAGCGTCGACCACGACCGGCAGGTCGGTGGCCAGGATTTCGGCGAGGCGGTCGCGCGCGGCGGTGTCGGTGCCCGCGCCGGGGCCGAATACCCAGGACTGGACGCGGCCGGTGGCGGAGATGGATTCGGCGGCAATCACTTCCGGGAAATGGGCGAGGACCTGGGGTGCGCCGGTGCCCGCGTAGCGGACCATGCCGGAGGTGGCGGCGATCGCGCCGCCGGTGCACAGCACCGCCGCGCCGGGATAGGTGGCGCTGCCCGCGCAGACTCCGGTGACGCCCTGGGTGTACTTGTCGTCGGACGGACCGGGGACCGGCCAGCCCGCGCCGATCGAACTCGGTTCCAGCGCAACCAGACTCGCGGAGGACAGCCGTAATCCGATGGGCACCAGCTCGACTCGCCCACAGTACGGCGCGGCCAGGGCGAGCACCGGCTTGGCCGCGCCGAAGGTGACGGTGACATCGGCGGTGACGGCTGGACCGGTGACGGCCCCGGTGTCCGGGTCGACGCCACTGGGCAGGTCGACGGCGATGATCGGACAGCGCACGCCCGCAACCACTTCCGCGGCGACCGGGCGCAGCGGCCCGCGGCCGGAGATGCCGACGATGCCGTCCACCACCAGGTCCGGATCGCTTAGCAGTTCGCGAACCGGCCAAGGCACATCCAGGCTGGTGTACATGTGGATGAATTCCCCCGGAGGCATCCGGTCCGGGCGGAGTTCGTCGGTGGACGCGGGGGCGTTCACCACGCGGCCGCCCGTGCGGCGCAGCGCGGCCAGCCCCGCCGCATGGGCGCGCTCGGGCGAGAGCAGGATCGCGCGCACCGCGACCCCGCGGCGGCGCAGGAACGAGCCCGCCCACAGCGCGTCGCCGCCATTGTCGCCGGAGCCGACCAGCAGCGTCACCGCGCGCCCGGCCACTCCCCCCGTGCGTTCGCGCAGTTCCCGCGCCACCACGTCGGCGAGTCCGAAGGCGGCGCGCCGCATGGGCATTCCGGCGGGGACGCGGGTGAAGAGCTCGGCCTCGGCGGCCCGTACTTCGTCGGCCGTGTAGTAGTCGGTCACCGCCGGTGCGGTCATCGTTCGCCTCCCGGGACTGGTCTCGGCGGAGCGCTGCGCGGAGATATCGGCATCTCGGCCCCGAACCTGCCTGCGCTTGTGGAGGCTACGCCTGCCGGATCACGGCGCAGGTCAGGGCGGGTGCCCGCGAACGGTCCGCTATCGGCGGGGACTAACCTGACCGGCATGCCGATTCGCCGCCAGTCGTCCTCGCGTGCCCTGCTTCTCGTCGCCGTCGTGGCGGGGGCGTTAGCGGCCGGGGGCTGCTCGTCGAACAGCTCGGACCAGGCGGCCACCTCCACCACGGCGGCCCCGGCCTCGTCGGCGGCTGCGACCTCCACGGGTCCGGCCGCGCCCGCCGCGGTCACGGTCGAGGTGAAGTACATGAAGTTCGCCCCCGCCGACATCACCGTCAAGGCCGGGGACACCGTGACCTGGAAGTTCGACGACCGCGCGCCGCACGCCGTGCAGGGCATCGGCGATACGGCGCTCGGCATCAACAGCCCGATCATTCACAAGGGCGAGTGGAGCCACACCTTCACGGTGCCGGGCACCTACCGCTACCTGTGCCCGCTGCACCCGGACATGAAGGGCACGGTCACCGTCCAGTGATCACTCGACGGTGACCGACTTCGCCAGATTGCGGGGCTTGTCGACGTCGTAGCCGCGGGCCTGCGCCACCTCGGCGGCGAAGATCTGCAATGGGACCGTCGACAGCAGCGGCTGGTAGAGCGTTGGGGCCGACGGGATCTCGATGAGATGGTCGGCGAAGGGGCGCACGGTGTCGTCGCCCTCCTCGGCGATGACGATGGTGCGCGCGCCGCGGGCCTGGATCTCGCGGATATTGCTGAGCAGCTTGGAGTGCAGCCCCGCGCGGCCCTTCGGCGAGGGCATCACCACGAAGACCGGCAGGCCGTCCTCGATGAGCGCGATCGGGCCGTGCTTGAGCTCGCCCGCCGCGAAGCCCTCGGCGTGCATGTACGCCAATTCCTTGAGCTTGAGCGCGCCTTCGAGAGCGACCGGGTAGCCGACGTGCCGCCCCAGGAACAGCACGGTCGGCACGTGCGCGAACCGCCGGGCGATCTCGCGAATCCGCTCGGCCGACTCCAGCACCTGGGCAACGAGTTTCGGCATGGACTCCAGTTCGGCGAACTCGCGCGCCACCTCGTCCGGGTACTTGGTGCCGCGCGCCTGCGCCAGCGCCAGGCCCACCAGGTAGTTGGCGGTGATCTGGGCCAGGAAAGCCTTGGTGGAGGCGACACCGATCTCCGGGCCGGTGCGGGTGTAGAGCACCGCGTCGGACTCGCGGGGGATCTGCGCGCCATTGGTGTTGCAGATGGCCAGGACTCGCGCCTTCTGCTCCTTGGCGTGGCGCACGGCCTCCAGGGTGTCGGCGGTCTCGCCGGACTGGGAGATGGCGACCACCAGGGTGGAGCGGTCCAGAACCGGGTCGCGGTAACGGAATTCGCTGGCCAGCTCGACCTCGACGGGCAGCCGGGTCCAGTGCTCGATGGCGTACTTGGCCAGCAGGCCCGCGTGATACGAACTGCCGCAGGCGACCACGAAGACCTTGTCGACCTCGCGCAACTCCTGATCGTGCAGTCGCTGCTCGTCGAGAATGATCTTGCCGCCGGCGAAGTGGCCGATCAGGGTGTCCGCGACGCCCTGCGGCTGCTCCTCGATCTCCTTGAGCATGAAGTAGTCGTGGCCGCCCTTCTCGGCGGCGGCCAGATCCCAGTCGATGGTGAAGGGACGGATGCGGACGCCATCGGTGCGGCCGTGGAAGTCGGTGACCCGGTAGCCGTCGGCGGTGATGACCACGGCCTGGTCCTGGCCGAGTTCGACTGCCTCCCGGGTGTGTTCGATGAAGGCGGTGACATCGGAGGCGATGAACATCTCGCCCTGGCCGACACCGACCACCAGCGGGGTGGAACGGCGGGCGGCGACGATGGTGCCCGGATGGTCGGCGTGCGAGAAGACCAGGGTGAACGCACCCTCGAGGCGGCGCACCACCGCGAGCGCGGAGGCCACGAAGTCACCGGCGGTGTCGCCCCCGGCGTAGGCGCGGGCCACCAGGTGCACGGCCACCTCGGTGTCGGTGGCGCGGCCCAGCTCGACCCCCGCCTCCTCCAGTTCGCGGCGCAGCGGGGCGAAGTTCTCGATGATGCCGTTGTGCACCACCGCGACCCGGCCGGTGCGATCCCGGTGCGGGTGGGCGTTGCGGTCGGTGGGCGCGCCGTGCGTGGCCCAGCGGGTGTGGCCCATGCCGGTGGCTCCGGCGAAACGCTCCCGGCCGGTTTCGGCGAGCTCGGCCTCCAGATTGGCCAGGCGGCCCGCCTTGCGCTCCACCGCGAGCCCGCCCGCGCCGTCCAGAATGGCTACGCCCGCGGAGTCGTAACCTCGATATTCCATGCGGCGCAATGCATCGACGACCACGCCGAGCGCATCCCGGTACCCCACATACCCCACGATTCCGCACATGCGCCATAGCGTAACGGGATGACCGCGGCACACGAATCCGAGTCGACAACCGACCGGGCGAAACGCCCCAAGTACATGTTGATCGGATAGGTTCTAGTCCGTGTCGGCGTCTGTGAAATCGCTCCTGAGCACTCTGACCCTGCGTGGCCCGCACGAGGTGCTGCGCGGGAATCTCGGCATCGCCGGGTTGCCCGGGGTGGTGTACACGCCCGGGAAGGGGCTCAACCTGCCCGCGGTGGCGTTCGGGCACGGATGGCTGACCGGGGTCGGGAACTACCGCCGCCTGCTGGAACACCTGGCCTCCTGGGGATATGTGGCCGCCGCGCCCGATACCGAACGCGGCCCGATCCCCTCGCACCTCAACCTGGCCACGGATCTGCTGACCACCCTGGACATCTGCACCGGGGTCCGGCTGGGCGCGGGCAATATCAGCGTCGACCCGCGCAAGCTCGCCCTGGCCGGGCACGGCATGGGAGCGGGCGCCGCCGTCATCGCCGCCTCCCAGCGCGAGGTCGCCGCGGTGGCGGCCCTGTATCCCTCCCCCACCGCTCCCTCCGCCGAAACCCTGGCCCCCAAGGTCGACGCCCCCGCCCTGATCCTGGCCGGCGCCACCGACATCGACTCGGTCAGCTCCAACGCCATCCCACTGGCCTCCGCCTGGGGCGAGGATGCCGTCCTGCGCTCCCTCGACAAGGCCACCCACAACGGCATGGTCGAAGGCCGCCGCGCCCTGGCCGCGTTCGGCGCGGGCAAACACGAACCCAAGACCGAACGCCTCACCCGAGCCCTCCTCATCGGCTACCTCAACTACACCGTCCTCGGCGACAAGAAATACAAGCCCTTCGCCGACCCCGAATCCGTCATCCCCCACACCCAATTCGTCGACCCCGACGCCACCGAGGACGAATCGGACCAGCCCCAGAAACTCCCGGTCCTCCAACTCATCCAGGCCCTCCGCAAGTAACCGCAAGACCAACCGGTCAGGTCGAATCTCGCGGCCACCCAGAACTCCGCGCCCTGCGGCATCGCGGCGCTCCGGCGGGGCGGCGAAAACGCGTGTGTTCAGGCCCCAGCGGACGGGGCGAGCGGTGCGACTTCGGGGATCTCGACACCACCCTCCGGGATTTCCAGCGCCGCGTCCGGGCTGCCAAGCGTGGGAACGGGATTCGGTGGCGTCGTCGCGGCTTCCGCGCCACCGGGCAGCGGATCCGCTGCCCCCGGGGGCACAGCGTCGCCGAGAGGCCTGGTCGGCGTGCCCGATTCGAGCGGCCCGGCAGATTCCAGCGGCACGGCAGATCCAGGCAGTGCGGAGGGCGGCACGGCGGATTCCGGCGGCGCGGCACATTTCGCGGGAGTCTGGTCGGGGGCGGCCTCGGGTTGGGGAGCCTCGGCGCACCTCGATACAGGCGGGTCGGCCGCGAGCGGTGAACCTGGAATCTCCGGTGTGGCAGCCTGATCCGGGACCGGCACGAGACATTGCGGCTCGGGCTGCGCCGACGGCGGGTTCGGCGTCACACACGTGCGCAGGACACAGTCGGGGTGAATCGGCACGGGAGGCGGCGGGCTGACACCTGTGGAGTCGGGCGGGGTAGCGCCGGTGGGGTCTGGTGCGGATGTCCCTGGCGTATCGGGGGTTCCACCGCCCTTCGCCGAAGGCCCGGCATCGCCCAGTGTGGCGGGATTCGGGTCGGGCTGGCTGTCGGTATGGGGTGTGGCTTGGGCATCGACCGAGGCTTCGGGGGTCAGGGACGGGAGGCCGTCGGGGCCGAAGGTTACGGCGTAGGTCTGGGTACGGCCGGATTCGTCGGTTATGGCGAGGGTCAGGTCGCTGTCGGGGGTGCGGTCGAGGGCGAAGTGCTTTCCGGCGAGGTCGAATTCGAGGTGGCCGGAGGGGATGTTCGCGGGCTTCGGCTCGTCGGGATCGGTCCCTGGATCGGGGTCGGTGCGGTCGTCCGGGGTGTCGGAGGCGTCCGGGGTTGGGGTGGTGAGTGAGCCGAGGTTTTCGAGGGCGGTGGAGATTCCCCGTTGGAGCCCGGCTTCGAGTTGGGTGAGGGCGTCTTTCAGGGTTCGGGTGAACTGGTCGGATTGTGGCTGTGCCGATTCCGGCGTTGTGGCGGGCTCGGTGGTGGAGATCGCGGGTGCCCCCGATGCGGCCGGTTCGGTGGAACCGGATTGGGCGGGTTGGGCTTCCGGTTCGGTGGTAGCGGGCGAGGATCCGCCTCGGCGCTCGGCCGCGGGCGAGTCGGGCGGGCTGACCGGTTCCGCAGAAGCGGGCGGATACTCGGGCGCGGCGGTCTGAGGCGTCGTCCGGGGATACACCGTGGGATTCGGGGAGGTCGCAGCGTAGGGCGGCGATGCCGGAGTGGGGTGGGACGGTGATGCCGGGAAGGGTTGGGAAGTGGGCGGATTCGGGACCGGATCCGGTTGGGGCAAGAGCGCTGGGGAGGGGTGGGGGTAAGGGTGGTCGACGATCCGGGAGAGGGCCGTGAGGATCGTGCGGTAGTGGGAATCGAAGGTGTGGTCGGCGGTTTCGCAGGCGGCGGCGAAGGTGGTGAGTTTGCGGTCTACGTCGGGACGGAAGGTGCTGGTGAGCCAGGGGTCGGTGGCATCGCTGATGAGGGTGGCGATGTCGGCGGGGGTTTTGCCGTCGATGGCGATGCGGCCCGCGCCGTCGGGGGTGGGCTCGAGCAGGGCGAGGGTGACCTCGGCCTTGGTGAGGGCTGCTCGGCGCAGGGGGTCCAGGGCGGAGGCGATGGTGGTGGAGGCGGTGCGGGCGGCGTCGAGGTCGTCGCGGGCCCGGCGCAGTTGGGAATTCACGATGGCGAGGGCCTCGGTGCCGGTCGCACCGGTCCAGGCCGTCGGCAGGGTTTGTGCCACCGCCTGCTGGGCGGACCAGCGGTTCTCGGCGTCGGTGAGCGCCTTGTCGAGTTCGGCTCTGGCGTTGTCGAATTCGGCGAGATCGGTGCCGCGCTGTTCGTCGTAGCGGGCGTAGAGGCCGGTGAGCGTGACACCGCGCGCTGCGCCGAAAGCCTTGGCGTACAGGGGCAGGAAGTGCTCCCAGTATTGGAGGCCGGGCGCTCCGTAGTCGAGGATCTGGTCGATGCTCTGGCCGGTCGGGTCGAAGCTCATCGGCCCGCCTCGGTCAGGGCGGCGGCGTGCGCGCGGTCGATACGGGTGTATTCGGCTGCGGCGCGGTCGAATATGTCCGCGGTGGCGGTCGCCGCCGCTCCCCAGTAGCGCAGGCAGGCGGCCACCCGCTCGAAGCCCTCATGTATCGCGATGCCCTGCGCCGCGTAGTTGCGACCGGCTTCGTCGCTGCCGATTGCGAATGCCCGGCCGACCCCGAAGGCATGGTCGCCAACCGCACGCGAATGCCGTTGCAGGGCATCCGCATTGTCGCGCAAGGTGGTCGCCGCGGCACGCAGGGCGGAAATGCGCACGCCGAAATCGCCGGATTCCCCCATTGGTGGTCCCCCCTCGAATCCCTGTGTCGTGTAACCCCTGATGCCCCGGCTCAGCCCAGCCCGAGCTGCCCGCCGTCCTTGCGCACCCATTCGGTGGTGCCGTCGGAGTTGTGGTGGAACCCCCAGGCCGCGTAGTCGCCGCCGCTGTCCACCACGGTCAGGTGATCGGCGTAGCCGTCGTGATCCAGATCCGTCCACACCTGCATGGCGTGGTCGGTGCCGGTGGTCACGGTGTCGAGTAGTCCGTCGCCATCGAGATCCTGTGTGAGATGGGATAACTCGACCGCGCCGAGCCCACCCAGCTCCGAATGCGCACCCAGGTCCGAGTGCACGCCGAGATCCGGCAGCTCCGACCCGGGCAGATCACCCGCTGTGACCATGGTGTGCGCTCCTCCGCTGTGACGTGGCTCCATCCTGTCACCCGCGATCACGCCCCGCACCACCTTCGATACCGAATGTGGATAACTCTCCCCCTGTGGATGATTCAGTCCTTCGGGATGAAGATCCACAGCGCGATGTAGAGCAGGAACTGCGGTCCCGGCAGCAGGCACGACACCACGAAGAGAATGCGGACCAGGTTGGCGCTCCAGCCGAGGTATTCGGCGAGCCCGCCGCACACGCCGCCGATCCACCGGTCGGTGCTGGAGCGGCGCAGCCGCTTGGGGGTCTGCTGGGGCAGCTGGGTCGAGAAGTCTGTTGTCATGACTCCACTGTGCCGAGTCCGGTCGCCGGGCACATCGGTCCTACGCCCCATTCCTACCCTGACTTTCGGCAGGGCCGGAATCAGGGTGGCACCCTGAGCACGGCAGAATCCCCCTGGTGAGCACCACTCTGCATGCGCGCGGCCTGGCCGCCGGACACGGCGAGCGGATCCTGTTCGCCGACCTCGACCTGATCCTCGCCCCCGGCGAGGTGATCGGCCTGGTCGGCGTGAACGGGGCCGGGAAATCCACCCTGCTGCGCATGCTCGCCGACGGCGACGCCCCCGAGGGCGAGATCGTGCTCAGCCCGCCCGACGCCACCGTCGGCTATCTGGCCCAGGAACCCGCGCGCATGGCCGGGGAGACCGTGCTCGAATGCCTGCGCCGCCGAACCGGCGTGGCCGCCGCCCAGCACACCATGGACGCCGCCGCCGAGCGCCTCGCCGATGGCGGCGAAGACGAGTACTCCCCCGCCCTGGAGCGCTGGCTCGCCCTCGGCGGCGCGGACCTGGAGCAGCGCGCCGAGGAGGTGGCCGCCGATCTGGGCCTGGCCGAGAGCCTCCCGCAGGGCCTGGACACCCCCATGACCGTGCTCTCCGGCGGCCAGGCCGCCCGCGCCGGACTGGCCTCGGTCCTGTTGTCCCGCTTCGACATCCTGCTGCTCGACGAGCCCACCAACGATCTCGACCTGGACGGCCTGGCCCGCCTGGAGCAGTTCGTGACCGGCCTCCGCGAACCCCTCATGGTGATCAGCCACGACCGGGAGTTCCTGGCGCGCACCGTGAATCGCATCGTGGAACTGGATCTGGCCCAGCAGCAGGTCGGCGTCTACGACGGCGGCTACGAGTCCTACCTGGAGGAGCGGGAGATCGCCCGCCGCCACGCCCGCGAGGCCTACGACGAGTACGCCGACACCAAGTCCGGCTTGGAAGCGCGCGCGAATATGCAGCGCAACTGGATGGAACACGGTGTCCGCAATGCCCGTCGCAAGTCCAAGCAGGACTCCGACAAGATGGGCCGCAAGGCCCGCGCGGAGGCCACCGAGAAGCAGGCGTCCAAGGTCAAGCAGACCCTCAAGCGCATCGAACGCCTGGACGCGGTGGAGGAGCCGCGCAAGGAGTGGGAGCTGCGCATGTCCATTGCCGCGGCACCCCGCAGCGGATCGGTGGTGGCCACCCTGTCCGCCGCCACCGTCGGCCGCGGCGACTTCACCCTCGGCCCGGTGACCGTACAGGTCGACTGGGGCGACCGCATCGTCCTGACCGGCGCGAACGGCGCGGGCAAGTCCACCCTGCTGGCGCTGCTGCTGGGAAAGACGAAGCCGGACACCGGTTCCGCCGCCCTCGGCTCGGGCGTGGCCATCGGCGAGGTCGACCAGGCCCGCGGCCTGTGCCGCGGCACCGCCACCCTCGCCGACACTTTCAGCGCCGAGGTCCCCGACTGGAACGAAGCCGACGTCCGCACCCTGCTCGCCAAGTTCGGCCTGCGCGGCCCACATGTGCTGCGCCCCAACGACACCCTCTCCCCCGGCGAGCGCACCCGCGCGGCCCTGGCCCTGCTCCAGGCCCGCGGCGTGAACCTGCTCGTCCTCGACGAACCCACCAACCACCTGGACCTGCCCGCCATCGAAAAGCTGGAACAGGCCGTCGAATCCTTCGAGGGCACAGTGCTTCTGGTGACACACGACCGCCGCATGCTGGACAATGTCCGGGCCACCCGCCGCTGGCACATCACCGACGGCAAACTCGAGGAAACGCTCTAACGCACCATGCTCGTCAAACGGCTCCGCCCTTACAGCACTTCGATATTCGGGGAGATTTCCCAGCTGGCGGTGACGCACGGCGCGATCGACCTCGGCCAGGGCTTCCCCGACTACGAGGGCCCGCGCGCCATGCTCGATCGCGCCCGCGAGTCCATCGCAACCGGCGTGAACCACTACACCTCGTCGAAAGGGCAGCCGGAACTGCGGGCCGCCATAGTCGCGGAGCGCGCCCGCCACCTGGGCGAAAAGTACGACGCGGCAACGGAGGTGGTTGTCACCTCGGGCGCCACCGAGGCGCTGACCGCCGCCATGCTCGGGCTGGTGGAACCGGGCGGTGAGGTGATCCTGATCGAGCCGTTCTACGACTCGTACCCGGCGGCGGTCGCCCTGGCCGGTGCCACGGCGCGCACCGTGGCGATGGTGTCCGACGGCGACGGCTTCACCCTGGATCTCGACGAACTCCGCCGGACGATCACGCCGCGCACGCGCGTGCTGGTGCTGAACTCGCCACACAATCCGACCGGTTCACTGCTGAGCGACGAAGATCTGCGCACGATCGCCGCATTGGCCCGAGAGCACGACCTTCTGGCGATTTCCGACGAGGTCTACGAACACCTCGTGTTCGACGATCTCCCGCATGGCTCGATCGCCTCGCTGCCCGGCATGCGGCAGCGCACGATCGTGGTGTCGGCCCCCGCCAAGACCTTCAATGTCACGGGATGGCGCATCGGCTGGGCGCTCGGCCCCCAGCGGCTGATCGACGCGGTGCACGCGGCGAAGCAATATCTGACCTTCGTGTCCCCGGCCCCGTTCCAGCCCGCCATCGCGTACGCGCTGGAGCGGGAACTGGATTGGGCCGCGGCCAATCGCACGGCGCTGCACGGCAAGTACCTGATGCTGTCGAACGCGCTGCGTGATCTCGGATTCGGCGTGAAGCGCAGCGCGGGCGGCTATTTCGTGTGCGCCGACGTCGGCTCGGACGGTACCGCCTTCTGCCGCGAGCTACCCGCCCGACTCGGCGTGGCGGCAATCCCGGTCGCCGCCCTGTCCACCCGCCCGACGTGGAACACGCTGGTGCGCTTCGCCTATTGCAAGAAGGATTCGACACTGCGGGAGGCGATCACCCGCCTCGGCGCCGCCTGAGCACCGGACCGCGGCCTCCTCACCCGGCCGCGCGTCCGACGTGCTCCCGGCCGGAATCCACTGTGCGTGAGCAGATCCCGGGCACGGGCGGGCAGGGATGACGAATAGAGGTCCCGTCAGACCGCAGCCACCAGCTTGGCGAGATTGTCGGCGAGGTGTTGCGCCTGGGTGGGATCGGTGGCTTCGACCATGACCCGGACAAGCTGTTCGGTTCCGCTGGGGCGCAGGAGGATTCGACCGGTATCCCCGAGCAGGCGCTCGGACTCCGCGACTGCTTCCAGCACGGGCGCGGCGACGGCGACGGCCGCCTTGTCGGAGACGGGAACGTTGATCAGCACCTGCGGGACGGTCTGCACGATGCCCGCCAGTTCCGCCAGGGATCGGCCGGTTTCGGCCATGCGGGCCATCAGCTTCAGACCGGTCAGTACGCCATCACCGGTGGTGCCGAACTTCGGGAAGACCACGTGGCCGGACTGTTCGCCGCCCAGGGTGTAGCCGCCCGCGCGCAGGTCCTCGAGGACGTAGCGGTCGCCGACGGCGGTGGTGCGCATGGTGATTCCGGCCCCGCGCATGGCGATGTGCAGGCCGAGGTTGCTCATGACGGTCGCGACCAGGGTGTTCGCGGCCAGCTCGCCGGAGTCGCGCATGGCCACGGCGAGGACCGCCATGATGGCGTCGCCGTCGACCACCGCGCCGGTGGCGTCCACGGCCAGGCAGCGGTCGGCGTCACCGTCGTGGGCCAGGCCCAGGTCCGCGTTGTGCTCCCGGACGGCGCGCTGGATCTGCTCCAGATGCGTCGAGCCACAGCCGTCGTTGATGTTCAGGCCGTCGGGTTCGGCATTGATGGCGATGACCGTCGCACCGGCCTCGCGGTAGGCGGTGGGGCCGACCTCGGAAGCCGCACCGTGCGCGCAGTCCACGACCACGGTGAGCCCGCGCAGATCCCGCCCGGTGGCCTGGACCAGGTGCTCGACATAGCGCTCGTGGGTGCCCTCGATGCTGTATCGGTCGTGAACGTCGAAGACGTGCCCGCCCAGTCCGGGCCCTCCGAGTACGCGCCCGATGGCGGCACCGGTGGGCCGGGTGAACGAGCCGTCGTCGATGAGCGCCTCGATGCGGTCCTCGATGGCGTCGTCCAGCTTGTGCCCGCCCGCGGCGAAGATCTTGATGCCGTTGTCCGGCATGGGGTTGTGCGAGGCGGAGATCATGACGCCCAGGCAGGCATCGTAGAGGGCGGTCAGGTACGCGACGGCGGGCGTCGGCAGCACGCCGACCGACAGCACGTCCACGCCCGCGGCGGTCAGGCCCGCGGTGACGGCGGCCTCCAGCATCTCGCCGCTGGCGCGCGGATCGCGCCCGACGACAGCCAGCGCGCGCTTCTTCCCCCGGCTGAGAACCTGCGCCGCGGCCGATGAAACCTTCAGCGCCAGTTCCGGACTCAGCGATTCATTGGCGAGCCCACGCACACCATCGGTGCCGAACAAACGTCCCATTACCTCAACACCCCTGCTGTCTATTGGTCGATACAGCACGAGAGCAGGCGCCCAGCCAGTCCGAAAACCGTTGCGGGGAGCCTGCTCTCGTACAGGTTGCCGTATAGACGGTACCGTGCCCGGCCTCCGAAAAGGCCGGGCACGGTAGAGCCGTACGGCGCGCAGTGCTTGCTGCAGTGATCAGCGCTTCGAGTACTGAGGCGCCTTGCGGGCCTTCTTGAGGCCGTACTTCTTGCGCTCGGTGGCACGCGGGTCACGGGTCAGGAAGCCGGCACGCTTGAGGGCGGGACGGTCATCCGGGGTGACCTCGATGAGGGCACGCGCGATGGCGAGGCGCAGGGCGCCGGCCTGACCGGACGGGCCGCCGCCGACCAGGCGGGCGTGCACGTCGAAGGTCTCGGTGCGCTCGACGGTGACGAGCGGGGACTTGACCAGCTGCTGGTGCACCTTGTTCGGGAAGTAATCCTCGATGGTGCGGCCGTTCAGCACGAAGTTGCCGGAACCCGGCACCAGGCGCACGCGGACCACGGCCTCCTTGCGGCGGCCGACGGTCTGCACCGGGCGGTCGATGACGACCGGGGCGGGGGTGTAGGAGGTGTACTCGGCCTCGGCCTCGTAACCGCCACCCTCCTCGACGACCTCGACGGCGGTGTCCTCGACGACGTAGTCGTCGTTGAATTCCTCAGGAGCGGTCACTGGGCCACCTGCTTGATCTCGAAGGGGATGGGCTGCTGGGCCGCGTGCGGGTGGTTCGGGCCCGCGTAGACCTTCAGCTTGCGAATGATCTGGTTGCCCAGCTTGTTCTTCGGGATCATGCCCTTGACGGCACGCTCGACCAGACGGTCGGGGCGGGTGTCCAGGATCTGGCCCACGGTACGGCCCTTCAGACCACCCGGGTGACCGGAGTGGGTGTAGAGGACCTTGTCGTCGCGCTTGTTGCCCGAGACGGCGACCTTGTCGGCGTTGATGATGATGACGAAATCGCCACCATCGACGTTCGGCGCGTAGGTCGGCTTGGTCTTGCCGCGCAGCAGGTTCGCAGCCTGCACGGAAAGACGGCCGAGCACTACGTCAGTGGCGTCGATGACGTACCACTTGCGGGTCACGTCACCGCCCTTGGGGCTGTACGTAGGCACAGTGCATCCCTTGTCTGTCGTAGGTGTTGCCAGCCAAGCGTGTGGTCGAGCTGATCCCGGCGGCCTGGCGGAGACCCGGGGCTCGCGCGACAACCGGTTGCCCGGCCGTACCGCACGCCAACCGAGCACCTTACTCCCCCGCCTCCCCGCGCCTTCAACGGGGGACCGAGTGCCGCCGCCAGTCGCGCATCCGCGTCGGCGGCCGGGTGTCGAACCGATTTTGGACCTACCCGGCGAGTTACCCGCCACGGCACGAAATCAGTTGTCACGCAGAATTCGAATCAAGTGAGTTGCATCACCCTATAAGCGGAATAGCAACCTCCGGTACGGACATTGTATCGACTATGGCGATCAGCATTCCGGCCTATCATCCGCGTCCGGCCGCGATGCGCCGGATTCTGCTGACCGTGGTAACCGGGAGTCTGGTGTTCCTGATCCCGTGGATCGTGTACCTGTCGGTCAGCCTGCCGTCCGAGCGCCAGGTGGATCAGTGGGATATCGCCTGGGTGGGCTTCGACTTCGCACTGGCCGGGGCGATCGGGATGACCGCGTGGACCGCGTGGCGGCGACGGCAGATCTTCATCCCCTGGGCCATGATCACCGGAACCCTGCTCGTCTGCGATGCCTGGTTCGATATCGCGCTGAACTGGAACACCCCGGAGCTGTGGTTCGCGGTGCTCTCGGCGATCGCCGGTGAGCTGCCGCTGGCCGCGCTGCTGTTCTACGCGGCCCGGCGGCTGCTGCGGCTCACCGTCGAACGAGCCTGGGCGCTGACCGGCCACACCGGGCCCGCGCCCCGGGTCTCCCGGATCGAAATGCTGGTCACCGCGAGCTGGTTGCAGCGCGAGCCGGAGGACCCGGACGGGTCAGATGTGCAGGGGCGGACCGGGATCGACGCCGCGGACCGGGCCCGGCAGGGTGTAGCGCAGCGTGTCGATGCCGAAGCGTAGGCAGTCCAGGTCCTTCGGATCGCCCACGGTGGCGATGCCCAGGTGCGGAACACCGGAGACCTGCGGGGTCACGGCGCAGGACTCACCGACCGGGTGCGCAGTGCTCACGCCGAGCTGACCGACGGTGCCCGCGCCCGTTCGGATCGCGGTGTCGGGCAGCTGAATCACAGTGTCCGGCACCGAAATCGCGTTGTCGCGCGCCGCATGATCGGCGTGCACGCCCATGACCGACAGGGCGGCCGCACCGACGATGATGGGCGCGCCGAACGGCTTGCGCATCTTGCCCCAGAGCTTGCCCTTGCGCTGCTTACGATCGCCCTCCGAGCCGGATTCCGAATCCGGCTGCCCTGCGGCATCTTCCGGTGATTGCGGATTCGACTGGCGCGCCCCCGTGGACATCGACCCACCGTACATCGCGCCGGGCTGACCAGGAGCGTTTCCGCCGGATCCAGCAAAACTCCCGCGACCCGAACCGGACGTATCCCCCTCGGGCCCATAGCCACCGGCCGCGCCCTGAGCGCCATGACCACCCTGGCCGTAGCCGCCCTGCTGCGGGTAGCCACCGGCCGCGCCGTATCCCCCGGCCTGGCCATACTGCCCACCCGCACCCGGCTGCGCGCCGCCCGGACCGTACGGCCCGGAACCGCCCTGCGCACCCGGGTCGGATCCCGGCGTGTTTGCCGGACCGTAGCCCTGCCCGCCCGGGTAACCGGAACCGCCTGCGCCGGGCCCGGATTGACCGGACGCGCCATAGGAACCACCCGGCCCGTAGCCACCGCCCGCCTGCCCGTACCCACCGGCGGACTGCCCACCGGCCTGGCCGTAACCACCGGCCTGACCATAGCCACCGCCGGACTGACCGGCTTGGCCGTAGCCGCCCGGCTGTCCCGTCACCGGGGCATAACCGCTACCGGTCGACGGACCACCCGGCCCGTATCCACCGGAACCGCACTGACCAGCCTGCGAACCCGATTGCGCACCAGCGGAACCCGGCCCGCCCTGCGAACCCGGTTGCGCGCCCGCGGAACCCGAACCAGCGGACGCACCCGGCTGGCCGTAACCCTGCGGTGCGGACCCGGCACCGCCCTGTTCGGGGCCCACGACGACGGTCATCTGATCATCGGCGGGCGACCCGGGCGGCCGCATGAACCGTCCGCCCACGCCTTCCAGACCGACCGGCAACGTCCCCCGTCCCGCCCCCGACGACTGCGCGCCGCTACCCGCAGCGTCGGCAGCCTCACGCGAAACCCGCTGTCCCGCCTCACCACCGACCTGCTGACCGGCAGCCGGAGCCTCGTGCCGCCCGTGCGCGAAGATCTCCGCCTGGGCGGTAACCGAGATGCCCGCCTGCGCCGCCAACCGCGCGATCTCCTCGGCGGTCATCCGCTGGGTCATCCCGCCCGGCCCGGTGGCCGCGGCCGCCGCAGCGGCCGGGGTCGAGCCCTGCCCGCGCTGAGCGGCGGCGTCCTGCCCGCCGAGTCGCTGCGTGAGTCCCCCGGCGGCCGGATCGACCACCGGCTGCGAACCCGTCCCGGTCGAGCGCTGCTGCTCCCCGGCCGCGAAGGCGGCGGCCTCCGCCGCAGTGATGCGCTGTGTCTGCCCCTCCGAACCCGCGATGTGCGCGGCGGCCGGATCGATTACCGGCTGCGCGCCGGTCGCGGGTCCCGCGCCGGTCCGCCGTGGGGCGGAATCGGGCGGTGAATCCATGTGCCGGGGGATCAATTCCGGCTGCTGGGCCAGCGGCTCGGGCTGGCGCTGCATCGGCTGCCCGGCGGCCGGGGTACTCGGCTGCCCGGCGGCCGGGGTACTCGGCTGCCCGGCGGCCGGAGCACCCGGCACGTGTCGCGGACCCTGTTCGACCGGACGCGGGTCGGGCCCCGCGGCCGCGTCGGCATCGCGCGAATCCTGTTCCGCCGGGCTCGATTCCGCCGCGGCGGACGCCTGCTGCGGGCGGTCGTAGGCCGGATCGCCCTCACTGTCGGCGACCAGCAGGTGGGTCGCGCCGAGGACCAGGGCGTGCATGGGGTGGTCGGCGACCTGGAAGCGGTGGCCGAGGTGGTTCTGGAAGGCCAGGCGCAGGGCATCGTTGAAGCAGACATTGCCGGTGAGCAGCACCGTCGAGGTGTCGGCATTGATGGCGCGGGCCGCGGCCATCACCTCGATGACCACATTGTCGGCGGCGCGCGCCTCGTGCAGGGCCTCGGCGGTGATGGCGACGCTGACCGATTCGGTGGGCTCGTCGTCATTGCCGTGGACGGCGACGACCAGGCATTCGCGGCCATCGGAGTAAACGCCGACCGCGCCCACGCCCGGACCGCGGCCGGGCGCGCGGACCAGGCCCAGGGCGCGCACATAGCCGGAGAGCGCCACCGATTCGGGCAGCGGTTCGGCGGGCACGCCGAGTTGCTCGACCAGGCGCACGAATTCGTCGACCTTGGGGTCGGGCCATTCGTCGGGAAAGGGCAGCGCGACCACGTCGGGCTGGGCGCCGAGGTGTTCCACGATGGCCGCCAGCGGATTGTGCATGCGCGCGCGGAACACCAGTTCGGCAGGCCAGGTCGCCCCGGCCACCACGATCTGCGGGTGCCCGATGATGTCGCGCACATCCGAGATGGCGATGCCGACATCGGGCCGCCGGTCCACCCCGGCGGTGTGCAGCCGCCCGGACGAATCCGCCAGCAGGTACGCGGGTGGCGTATAGGTGCTTTCAACCTGGACCGGGCGAATGGCCGAGCCGCCGCCACCGGCGGCCACCGACACCACGTCCCAGCCCAGATGCACTGCACCGACTCGAGCCGTCACAGTCATCAGTCTGCCTGCTCGCTCCGCCGCGTGCGCGACCGATTCATACTTCGCACCCCCGGCCTGCGCGAATCCCCGATCACGCCGCCGACTTCTTCAAGCGCAGCCGCGACCAGGTGAACAGGGAGAGCAGCACCAAGATCAGGACGAGCACGCCCATATCCAGCGACCACGCGGCCACGGTGTGCTTCCAGAAATGATCCTTCTGCGCCGCGTCCGAAGCCGAAAGCTCGGGCAGATTGACCGTGGACGCGCCGGCTGAATAGCCCCAACGCGACGGGAACAGCCACGAGACCTGGTCCAGCACAGCACGACCCGTCACCGGGATCAGGCCGCCCGCCATCACCAGCTGCGTCATGATGATCACCACCAGCAGCGGCATCACCTGCTCGTTGGACCTGGCCAGCGCCGAGAGCGCCAGGCCGACCACCACGCAGCAGACCGCGGTGAGCGCCACGTCGAGGTAGAGCTCCACGGGCCCGGACGGAATCACCGAACCCTTGCTCGGCGGCTTCTTCACCGCCAGCACGATGGCGATCATGACCGCCGACTGCAGCATCGCCGCGAGGCTGAAGACCGAGATCTTGGACATCAGGTATGCGCCGGAACGCAATCCGACCGCGCGTTCCCGATAGTAGATGGCTCGCTCGCCGACCAGGTCACGCACCGTGAGCGCGACGCCCAGGAAGCACGCGCCCAGAATGAGCACCACCAGCAGCTGCTGTGCCTCACCGTTGTTGGCGCGGATGAAGCTGCCGTCGGGCGCCTGTACGAACCCGACCGATTCGAACCCGTTCTTACCCGGCACCACCAGCGACAGCCCGGCCAGTACGAACGGCAGGATGCCGAGGAACGCCAGATAGCCGCGGTCGGCGAAGATGAGCCGCAACTGCCGCCGTGACAGCGTCGAGAACTGTTTGAACGGGCTCGATTTCGGCGCCTTGGCCCGTTCCACCGCCTGCACCGGCGCGGGCGGCTCCGCGAACGCCTGGCGGGAGCGGAAATTCGCGAAGGCCCGGTCCGGGTCGTCGGCGACACGGCCGAAGATCTCGGCCCAGTCGCTGGTGCCCATCACGTGCCCGACGCTGCCCGGGTGCCCGCAGAAGGCGGTCTTGCCGCCGGGCGCGAGCAGCAGCACCTGATCGCACATGTCCAGGCAGGCCACCGAGTGCGTGACCACGATGACCGTGCGCCCGGCGTCGGCCAGCTCCCGCAGCATGGTCATGACCTGGCGATCCAGCGCCGGGTCCAGGCCCGAGGTGGGCTCGTCCAGGATGAGCAGCGAGGGGCCGGTGAGCAGCTCCATGGCCACCGAGGCGCGCTTGCGCTGACCGCCGGAGAGCCGGTCCACGCGGGTGTCGGCGTGCTGGGTGAGCGAAAGTTCCTTCAGCACATCGGCGATGACCTGCTTGCGGTCGGCCTTGCTGGTGTCCGGGGGCAGGCGCAGCTGGGCGGCGAAGTTGAGCGCCTGCTTGACGGTGAGCTGCCGGTGCAGCACATCGTCCTGAGGCACCATGCCGATGCGGGAGCGCAGCGCGTCGTACTCGGCGTGCAGGTTGCGGCCCTCGAAGGTGACCACGCCCACGGTCGGATTCGTCGTTCCGGCAATGAGTTTGGACAGCGTGGACTTGCCCGCGCCGGACGGGCCGATCATGGCGGTCAGCGAGCCGCGCCCGGCCTGCATGTTCACGTCGACCAGCAGCTGCTTGTTGCCCTCGACGGTGAATCCGACGCCGTGCACGTGCAGGCCCTGTTCGGCGACCGGCCGCTGGCGGCGCACCAGCGTGCCTTCCTGCACGACGAAGTCGACGTTACCGATGGTGATGATGTCGCGTTCGCGCAGCAGCGCCCGCTGTTCGCGGCGGCCGTTGACGAAGGTGCCGTTGGCGGAGTTCAGGTCCTCGATGGCCAGGCCCTGCCGGTCCGGCACCAGGCGGGCGTGCCGGCGCGAGGCCATCGGGTCGTTGACCACGATCTCGTTGTCGCTGGTACGGCCGAGGTGCAGGCCGCCGCGCGGAATCCGGTCGGCGCGCGCGATGGCCGCGGTGGAAGCGCGGGCCCGGATCGGCGGCAGCGCCGAGGTGTCGGCCTTGGTGGTCATGTTGATGGCGTCGCCACCGCCGGGCGGCGGCGTATTCACCGGCGGGCGCGGCACATTCGGGGTCGGCGGGGTGCCGACCGGCGGAGCCTGCCGCTGCTGCAAGGGATTCGGCTGCTGGTGAGCCGGATTCGGCTGCTGGCGTTGCGGACCCGAGATCGGGCGATTGAGATTCGGCCGCTGCGCCGGGTTCGGGTTCGGCTGGGCCAGGTTCGGATTGGCCTGGGCCGCATTGGGCTGCGGCCAGCCGGGCTGCGGATTCGGCCGCGGCGCCGGCTGATTCACCGGCGGCCGCTGCTGCGCGAACGGCGACTGCACCGGCGGCTGCTGGGCCTGCTGCACCGGCTGCGGCTGCCCGCCCTGTGGCCGGTTCGGCGGCGGCACCATGCCGTGCCGCGGCTGCGACTGTGGCGCGGAGCCACCGCTGCGGGCGGCCTGCGGCAGCAGGTGCAGCAGCGGCCCGCTGATGGCGTCGCCCAGGCGCACCTGGGTGGGCCGGCTGATGACCAGCGGCGTGGTCAGCCGCCGGGCATCCACGAAAACGCCATTGGTGCTGCCATTGTCGGTGAGCATCCACGACCCGGTCTCGAAGCTGAGGGTCGCGTGCACCCGTGAGACCAGCGGACGGTCGACGAACAGCGTCACCTCCGGCGCCCGGCCCATGGTGATCTGCTGGGTCGCGTCGAAGACCCGTTCGGTTCCATCATGACGCACGGTGATCTGCTGCGCCCCCGGTGAAGACATGGTGGGATGATAAGCGAAGCCCCCGGAGTCCGGCGTTGCGCTTCTTGGCCACCCGTCCGATACCGGGGTAGAGAATCGATCTGCCGGCGAGGGAGTACACGTGGCGAGATGGCGGGGGGAGGCGGTCCGAACGCGCCCGTCCGTGAGGATTCGCCGCATGGCCGTGGTGGTCGGTGTGCTCACCGTCGCGGTCGCGCTCTTGTCCGGATGTACACGAACTGTTCACGGCCATGCCGTTTCCATCTATGACGACCCGTTCAAGGTGGCCGGTCTGCCCACCACCAGCGGGCCCAACGGTCCGCGCGCGGGCGTCCCGGATGCGGCGCTGACGGCGCAGGATACCGACGGCGGAAAAATCGACCGGCTGGTTTTGAACGCGCTGGACGATATCCAGACCTATTGGCAGGCCGAGTACCCCAAGGAGTTCGGCGGCGCCTTCGCCCCCGGCAACAAGTTCATCTCCTGGAGCGCCAAGACGCCGCGCTCGCAGGCCGGTCAGTTCTGCGGGGAGTCCAGCTACCGGCTCGTCAATGCGGGCTACTGCCGCCTGGACGGTTCGATCGGCTGGGATCGCGGCGTGCTGCTGCCCGCGGTGGCCGACGAGTTCGGGCAGATGTCGGTGGTGATGGTGATGGCCCACGAATACGGGCACGCCATCCAGGAGCTGGCCAAGATCGTGGGCCGCCGCACCCCGACCATCGTCAAGGAGCAGCAGGCCGACTGCTTCGCGGGCGCGTTCATCCGGAATGTGGCCGAGGGCAAGGCGAAACACTTCACCATCAACACCTCCGACGGCCTGAATCAGGTGCTGGCCGCGACCGTCGCCTTCCGCGACGCCGATCCCGACGATCCGCAGAACGTGCACGGTTCGGCGTTCGAGCGGGTGACCGCGGTGCAGATCGGTTTCACCGACGGCCCCAAGGGCTGCAAGGCCATCGACCAGAACGAGATCGACCACCGCCGCGGCAATCTGCCGCAGACCCTCGGCAACGACGCGCAGAAGGGTCAGTCCGAGGTGAATCAGTCCACCCTGCAAGAACTGGCCAAGGCCATGGCCGCGATCATGCCGATCCCGAACGAGCCCAAGTACAGCTACGATTCCGCGAAGCTGAACTGCCGCAACGGCGCCGACACCGCCCCGGTCACCTACTGCCCCGCCACCAACCTGATCGGCACCGACGTCCCGGCGCTGCACGAGCGCGGGGTCTCCAATGCCGACGACCAGGACGCCCTGCCCGCCAATGTGACCGGCGATTTCACCGCCTACATCGTCTTCATCTCCCGCTACACCCTGGCGGTCCAGCACTCCGCGGGCGAGGCGTTGAAGGGCGCGAAGACCGGACTGCGCGCCGCCTGCCTGTCGGGCGTGATCTCCGCGAAGCTGGCCGACCCCAGCCGCACCAAGGCCCAGGGCGACATCTCCCTGTCCGCGGGCGATCTCGACGAGGCCGTCTCGGGCCTGCTCTCCGACGGCCTGGCCGCGAGTGACACCGACGGCAAAACCGTCCCCAGCGGCTTCTCCCGCGTGGACGCGTTCCGCGCGGGCGTCCTCGGCAGCACCGACACCTGCTATTCGAGGTACGCCTGACCGCCTCTCCGCGCCTTCAGCGGACAGCCGAGTGCCGTGAACAGCACTGCATCCGTGCCACCGGCTGGGTGCCGAACCGATTCCGGCCGTCCCCGGGGAGTTACCCTCACGGCCCGAAATCCGTAGTCGCCCCGGGTACGAACCACCTTCAGCCGAACGGCGGCGGGGCGACCGGCTCGAGGCGCAGAACCCGGTTGCCGAGCATGATCTCGGTGCCGGTGACCAGGGTGAAAGGCTGATTCGGTTGCAGCCGAATCCAATCCCGGTAGCCCGGCGGGCGGACCCGGGTGCCGTTCGTCGAGCCGTGGTCCATGAGGGTGATATCCCAATTGACCAGGCGGATTTCGGCGTGCACGCGGGACATGCCGCCGGAGTTGTCGTCGATGCGCAGCGGCACCAGGCCCTCGGTGGCGGCCGCGGCGGGTTCGGGGTCGCGGCCGACCAGGGCGTCGGCGGCCACCATGTAGGTCATGCCGTCGTCGAGGACGAGCATGCCCAGCGGCGGGCGGATCACCTCGGCGACGTGCTGGGTCTGATCCACCGGCATGCCGCACACGGTGCAGAACGCGGCGCGCGGGTCGCTGGGATGCGCACGCGCGCACTTGAATCCGAGCACCTTCACGGTGAGGGCGTTGGCCTTGGCGGTCTGCTCCAGCCGTCGCTGCAGATCCGGGTCGGGCTTGGGGGCGGGGTTGGTGCCGCTCGTCTCGCTCGGCCCGGCGGTCTCGGTGGGCGCGTGATGCAGGTTCAGGCCCTCGGTGTCGGCCGTGAGCTCCGGGTCACCCGGGACGGCGGCCGCGCCGGTGGATGCGGTGGCCGCGAAGTCCGGATCCAGGCTCGCCGGAATCCGATTGGAGGTGCGCGTCGGAATCAGGTTGGGATCCAGGGACATCGGTTCCGGATCGCGTTCGGCGTCGAAGGCCGCGGTCGGCGGTGGCGGCTCCACCCGCCGCCGCGCCACGACCGCGCGCACCGGCCGCCGCGCGACCGGCGGCTCGCCCTCGAACCACAGCACCGCGCCCGCCGCCGGGGCGAGTCCCTCGATGAGGGAGCCGATTCCGCGCGCGGGCAGCTCCGGCGGCCGCCGCCGGTTCTCGTCGATGAACAGGGCCGCGGCCCGCGCGGGCGATTCGGCCACCCGGTCCACGGTGAACGCGGCGTCGCTGCCCCGGTAGTACTCGACCACGGATCCGGCCAGCACGGCCGTCACCGATCCGTGCAGGAAGATGGCCAGACCACCGGTATCGGCCGCACACAGAATCCCGAACTCGACGGGTTCCCCGGGCGAGATCTGCTCGGCCTCCTTCATCAGCCACCGGGTGGCCTGCCGCGCGACCAGCCGCCCGGGCCCCTCCGGAGCCAGATCGGTGGCATCGGCCACCAGCTCCCCCAGCGCCCGCGCCGCCACCACGGCCCGCGAATCGGGCGTGAGCTTCCCCCGCTCCCGATGCGCCACCAGAATGACCGCCCCCGCCACCCGGCTCAGCACATGGTCACCCGCGACGACCTCGACCTGCCGATCCATCACAGGAACCGGCCCCCGTGGACTACGCGGCTCGGGATGTTCAGCACACCGACCAGGTTACGTGGCCGCCGAGTTCGGGCCCCGCCGAGGCCGAAACGGTCCAGTATGCTCCGGCATGCACGGCTGCCCCAGCGAACTGTCCAGGAGTCCTGTCTATGCCGATGAGTCCCGGCACCATCGTCGGTGGATACCGGATCGTGCGCGTGCTGGGCTCGGGCGGCATGGGCACCGTGTACCTGGCCAAACATCCGCAGCTGCCGCGCATGGACGCGCTCAAGGTGCTCTCGGTCGATCTGACCCGCAATGAGGAGTTCCGGGGTCGCTTCGAGCGCGAGGCGAATGTGGTTGCGGGCATGGACCACCCGAATATCGTCGCCGTGCACAATCGCGGCGAGGAGAACGGGCAGCTGTGGATCGCCATGCAGTATGTCGAGGGCACCGACGCCTCGGCCGAGCTCAAGCGCGATCCGGCCGCGGTGCCCCCACTGCGCGCGCTGTCGATCGTCACCCAGATCGGGCGCGGCCTGGACTACGCGCACCGCCGGGGCCTGCTGCACCGCGATGTGAAGCCCGCCAACTTCCTGCTCTCCAGCGCCGACGGCGAGGAGGAGCGCGCCCTGCTGGCCGACTTCGGCGTCGCCAAGTCCACCGAGGACACCACCGAGCTCACCCAGACCGGCAGCTTCGTGGCCACCATCGCCTACGCGCCGCCGGAGCAGCTGTCCGGCCAGCCGCTGGATCACCGCGCCGACATCTACAGCCTCGGCTGCGCCTTCTTCAAGCTGCTGACCGGCCGGAACCCTTATCCGGCAACGCAGCCGGCACTGGTCATGATGGGCCACCTGCACGAGCCGCCGCCGCGGGCCACCGACGTCGACCCGCAGCTGCCCGCCGCGCTGGACCAGGTGTTCGCCCGGGTCATGGCGAAGAACCCGGCGGAGCGCTACAACTCGTGCCGCGAGTTCACCGAGGCGGCGACGGCCGCGCTGGTGCCCGGATACCACCCGGTCACCAGCACCTCGCCCACCTATCCGATCCAGGTGGCTCGGCCCGGTCCGCTCGGCGGCGAAACCCAGGGCGGGATACCGGTTTCCGCGACCGAGCTCACCGAGCAGGTCCGGCCGCCACGCAATCGCAACCGGCTCTACGCGGGTGTCGGCGCGGCCGTGGTGGCGGTGGCGCTGGCGGTCGGCATCGGCATCGCGACCACCGGCGGCGGCGGGAACGACCACGCCGCAACGACTTCCACGGCGGCCGACCCCGGCCTGAGCCCGGTGGACAAGGCGCGCAAGGACAATCCCGCCTTCCAGGGCAAGACGGTCACCATGGTCGATGTCACGGGCGCGCAGTTCAACACCAAATACAGCATCTACCTGGCGGGCAGTCCGCAGGCGAAATTCCTGGAGAGCCTCGGATTCGTCTACAACACCCAGTACCAGGGCTCCGTGGACGAGACCTCGCCCCGGCCCGCCGAGGGCTACGGCTCGCTCAAGGTGCCCGACGGCTCCTACATCATCGCGGTGCGCAGCGATGAGAAGGCCGGCGGCGGCGGCCTGCTCGGCCTGCCGAGTGAGCTCTCCAGCTCACGCGGCATCGTCATCCCCGTCGACGACGCCGCCGCGGTGACCGCCGTGCGCAGCTGGACCCAGGACTCCACTCAGACCCTGGTCGCCAAGCTGGTCCCGGCCCTCCAGAAGCAGATCAAGTAGGGTTACGCACGATCGTTCGTTTTCCGGACGGGGGGAACCATGAGCAAGCTCGTGCGCGCGGCCGTCTGCGCGGCAACCGCGGTCGCGATTGCGGGCAGCACCGCCTGCGGCTCCGACACGCCCGGTCCGGTCCAGCCGACCGAACCCGCCATCGATCTGTCCCGGTTGGACACCGGCAATCTGCAAACCCGGCCCAAACCGTTCGGCACCGCCGTCGACCTCGACCAGGCCAGGATCCTGGAGGCCGAGCGGCTGGCCAACTATCTCCCGCTGCCGCCCGAGATCGAGCCCGCCGTTCCTGGCCCACGGCAGCTATGTCGTCAACACCCTGGTCGGGGTCAAGGATCCGGACCTCGCACAGCTGACGGACCTCACCCGCAAGGTCTACGACGCCCAGCTGCCGCTGCTGGATGCGCTGAAACCGCTGGACCGCGAGGGGATCCTGCGCATGAAATCGGATCCCGACGGGATGCTGCACCAGGCGCTGAACACCGAGGACTTTCCGATGCCCGACTACCAGAACGAATTCACTTCCGGCGCACGCGGATTCCTGGGCCGGGTCACCGATCAGGAGCACTGGCGGCAGGTGCTGTCGGACAGCGGCGTCGATCGTTTCGCCCTGAGCGGCCCGGCCTACCTGGGGTCGACCATGCTGTTCCGCGCCGGCGATCCGGAGGCCGCCCGCAAGCTCTGGTCGACGATCCTGGAGCCCGCCTTCCCCGGACCTGTCGAGCCCCCGGCGAGCCGGGTGCCCGGCACCCGATGCGGTGAGGGCACGGCCGACAGCCTCCACGACAAGAAGCGGTACCGCTGCGCGATCGTCTATCGCCGCCATGTCGCGACGGTGGATTCGGACCAGCTCGCGGACGTCTACCAGCGGGCGGCCGCCCAGTACGCGCTCATGGCGAACAGCACCTGGTAACCGTTAGGGTGTTGCCCGGTTGTTTGCTGACGGGAGGGGAAGCATGCGCACGGTGCGGCGCGCGGCCATGGCGGCCACGCTGGCGATCGCGGTGGTGACGACCGCCGCCTGCGGTTCGGACTCGTCACCGGGCCCGACCATGGCCGCGGAACCGACCATCGACCTGGGCAAGCTCGACACCGGCAATCTGCCCACCCAGCCGAAGATCTACGACAGGGCCGGATCGCCGGAACTGGGCAAGGCGGTGGAAGCCGAGCGGCTCGCCAATTACATTCCGCTGCCGTCCGAAGTGAACCCGGAGATCAAGTATGCGGCTCCGGCAGTGAGCGCCGCCATCCGGCCCTTCATCGATTTCGGTTCGGGCGCAATGAAATTGCGCACCAAGGCCGATGCCGACACGCTGACCGCGGCCGCCCCGGGCTTCGTCGCGGGGTTCGTGACGACGGGCTCCTCCGATCCGACACCGAACCTGTCCTACGAGTTCGAGAACCTGGTGTTGCTCTTCACCGACGACGCTGCCGCCGGTGCCGCCGCCCCCGCACTGGGACAGGCGGATTTCGACGCGGCTCCCGGCAGTCGGCCCCTGACCATCGAGGGCCATCCGAATGCCTTCGCGTACCTCGATACTCAGCTCGGCTTCGATGCCTCGGTCCGATCCTGGTACGCCACCGGCAAATTCGTCATTCTCACCTACGTCTGGGACAACGTGATGGCCGAGACCGGCGTCAGCGATCCCGCCAAGCTCACCGCCCGCGTCAAGCGCGCCCTGGACGTCATACCGCCCGCCCTCGCCAAGTTCCCCGCCACCGCGCCGGACCGGCTGAGCGAACAGCCCGTGGATCTGGACGGTGTCCTGGGCCGCACCCTGCCCACGGTGCAGGATGACCGATCCGAGCGCGGCGTGCCCGGCGTCTACGACGGACACGGCGGCCTGCAACTCTTCCCCGGCGAGGAGATGGCGGCCCTGTTCGAGCGGGCCGGGGTCGACCGGGTCGGCTACAACGGCGGGGCGGTTTTCCGCGCCCGCGACGCCGCTGGTGCGGCCGCCATCGTCGCCGCCCGCGCCGAGACCTCGCGCACCTTCCGTGCCGTCGACCCACCGGCGAATCTGCCGAATGCCCAGTGCCGCAAGTACACCGGGCCGGTGCCGATGTCACTGCCCTACTACTGCTACGTCCGCCACGACCGCTATGCCGCGGAAGTGGCGGCCAGTCAGCTACTCGACGCGCAGCAGCGGATCTCGGCCCAGTATGCCCGGCTGGTCAACGCGCACTGATCGGGAGAGAACGACAATGACACTGTCACACCGGATTCGAGCGACCGCGCTGCTGGCGATCACAACCGCGGCCATCGCGGGCTGCGGGTCGAGCGTCGAAGGTTCGGCCCGGCCGGGCGAGATCGACGTCCGCGCACTGGATATCGGCAACTATCCGACCGTGCCGCTGGACGAGCGCTACCTCTATTCCCCATCCATGGGCAACGGCTTCAATCTGGCCCTGCAGCGGCTGGGCGATCACGTGGTGAACGGGACCGATATCGATCCGAAGTTCGGCTACGGGACCGGCGCGGTGCCGTTCCTCGATACCGACCGGGCCACCACCGTCCTGGCCAAGGCCACCGCGCCGGTGCTGGAGGCCAACCGGATGATGTTCGGATTCTCGGTAGGACACAGCGAGAAACAGCCCGACAGGTCGGGCAAGCCCCCGGCCGACAGCGCGTTCACGACGGTCACGGTCATGCAGTTCCCCGATGCCGCAGCCGCGTCGAAGGCGGCCGCGGAATTGGACGAGGCCGATTTCGCGGTGGCCCCGGACCGGAATCAGCGGGTGCCGGTGCCGGATTACCCCGACGCCCATACCCATTGGCGTCCCGGTGTGGCCAGTATCGGTTCGACCATGGCCCACGGCAGTTATGTCGTCGATATGTTCGTGGGCGGAAAGGATCCGGAGCCGTCGCAATTGACGGCGCTGGTGGCGTCGGTCTACAAAGCCCAAGTGCCGCTGCTGGATTCCCTGCCGCCATTGGATCGCGAGGGCGTCCTGCGGCTGCCGTACGACGCGAATGCCATGTTGCGGCGGACTCTGAATTTCGACACCAGTTTCCAGCCCGACTTCGCCTCCCAGGCCGTCGCGGACCCGCGTGGATTCCTGCACCGGGTGACCGATCAGAATTTCTGGCGACGGCTCGTCACCGATGCCGGTGTCGAACGTTTCTCCACCTCGGGCATGGCCTTCTCCGGTGTCAGCATGCTCTTCCGCACCCGCGACGCGGACGCGGCCCGGCGGCTGTCCGCCGCGATTCTCGAACACGGCTATTCGGCCGTCGCGGACAAACCGGCCGGAATTCCGGGGGCGAACTGCGGCGAGCTCCAGAACCAGAGCCAGGGCGGCGGCAACAAGCGCTACCGGTGTGTCCTCAGCTACCGCGGCTACGCCGCCGTGGTGGAGTCCGACCAGATTCTCGACACCCAGCAGCGGGCGGCCGCCCAGTACGCATTGTTGGCGAATAGCACCTGGTAGTGCGTTTGTGAGCTTCCTCTCGCGTGGAGGATGTCACCCGTTCGACGTCAGCACTGGTCAGGGGTACCGATCCTTGGATAGTGTGCTGACGAATAGCTGAACCAGGGGTGGAACCGCGGGTGCGTGACCTGCGTCCAATCTTGCGAACGGGTCGTCCGCCCGCGAATCGAAAGGAGGCACCGTGGCCGGTGCATTCGAAGCCAGTAATGATCTCATCCAGGCCAAGGCCCAGGAGTTCCAGAAGACCCACGACATGCTGATGCACGCCATCGCCGATCTCAAGCGCGATGAGGACAGCATGGTGGCCGGTTCCAAGTGGCGTGGCGGCGCGGCCGACGCCTTCAACGCTTTCATGCAGCGTTACTACTTCCAGGCCGACAAGCTCAACGACAAGTTGATGCACACCGCCGAGAACCTGATCAAGGTCGGCTCCAACTACGAGGAGCACGACAAGGACTACCAGTCCAAGGTCAACGCGCAGATCTCGAGCCTCGACCTCCCGGCCGTCTGACCGGCCCGGCCCTCCCTTTTTTCGGACACTTGGCAAAGGAATTCACCATGGCAGCAGCAGACGGCCAGATCATCTCCGCCCATTTCGAAGGCGTCGCCGACGGCGCGAATTCGATCATCCGCCGCGCGGAGACCATTCGCGACCAGCTCGAGGCGTTCCACCGCAGCGTCGAGGAGTTCGTCCAGAACAACTGGAAGGGTGACGCCAACGAGGCGTTCGCCGACCTCCAGCGCATGTGGAACCAGCACGTCATCCAGCTCAACACCACCCTCAATGGCGCGGCCAAGCTGGTCCACACCGGCAATGCCGAACTCCAGGCCAAGGACACGGCTCTCGCGGGCCTGTTCTGATCCGCCTCCCCGGGACTTCAGCGGGCGGCTAAGTGCCGCCAACAGTCTCGCATCCGTGCCGCCGGTTGGGTGCCGAACCTATTTTGGACGTACCCGGTGAGTTACCCCGGTCGGCACGAAATCAGTGGTCACGCCGGGATACGAAGAACTTCATAGCGAGCGGCCCCGGCACTGTTGCCGGGGCCCAACGCATTTCTACAGCTCGGCCGGGGGCAGCCAGCCGGTTTGGATGAGTTCCTCGCCCGCGCGGGTGCCGTAGGTGCCGCGGCCCGGGGGCATGAGGGACGGGCGGGTGTTGCCGAAGAGGACGCCCTCGTCGCGGCTGCAGCTCATGATCAGGGACGCGGAGTTGAGTTCCTTGAGGCGGTTGAGGGTGGCCTCGTACATGGCGCGGCCCGCGCCGCCCGAGCGGCGGGCCAGGATGACATGGAATCCGAGGTCGCGGGCGTGGGCCAGATGGTCTACGAGGGCGTGCAGCGGGTTGCCGCTGGCATTGGCGACCAGGTCGTAGTCGTCGACGATGACGTAGAGCTCGGGGCCGCGCCACCAGGAACGGTCCTTGAGCTGCTGCGGGGTGACGTCGGGGCCGGGCATGCGCTGGGTGACGTAGGCGGCCAGGTCTGCCATGTGCTGGGTGAACTGGGGCGCGGTGGTGCCGTAGCCGGCGAGGTAGCCCTGCGGGACGGTGCCCAGCATGGTGCGGCGGTAGTCGCCCATGATTATACGGGCCTGGTCGGGAGTGTTGGCCGCGCAGATGGATTGGACCAGCGAGCGCAGCACCGTGGTCTTGCCGCATTCGGAATCGCCGATGATGACGAAGTGCTGGCTGGCGGCCAGGTCCAGAGTGACCGGGGCCAGCTGGGATTCGTTGATGCCGAGCGGGAACCGCAGACACGCCTGGGACCGGTCCACCTGCGACGGCCAGTCACCTGCCATGCGCAGCAGTTCTTCTCGCGGCAGCCGCTCGGGCAGCATACGCACGGCCGGTGCCGGGCGTCCGGGGGTGAATCGGGCGATGGCCGAAACCGACTCCGCCACACCGGTTCCCAAGCTGGCGGGATCCGAGCTGCCGTCCACCCGGGGCAGCGCGGTCAGCATGTGCAGCCCGTCGGCGGTCATGCCGCGACCGGGGCGGCCCATGGGCACCAGAGCCGCGAACTTGCGGCCCAGATCGGAGTCCATGGGATCGCCGAGCCGCAGTTCGATGCGGGTGCCGATCTGGTCCTTGAGCGCGGGCCGCGCCTCGGCCCACCGGTTCAGCGACATGACCACGTGCACGCCGTACGAAAGGCCCTGCACCGCAAGGTTCATCACCGTCTGTTCCAGGATCTCGAACTCCTGCCGAAACGCGCCGTAGCCGTCGATCACCAGGAACACGTCGCCGAACGGATCCTCGCGCACACCCGCGGCGATGCTGTCGGCCCCGTCAGTGGCGCGCAGCCGCCGGAACTCGGCCATGGATTCCACACCGAGCCTTCGGAACTCGGCCTCGCGGCGGCGCACGATGCCCACCATCTCGGCCACGGTGCGGCGCACGGTGTCCTCTTCCATGCGGCTGGCGACCGCCCCCACGTGCGGCAGCCCTTCCAGGCCGACCATGGTGCCGCCACCGAAGTCCAGCAGGTAGAACTGCACCTGTTCGGCGGTGTGCGTCAACGACATCGCCATGACCAGCGAGCGCAGCGCGGTCGACTTGCCCGACTGCGGACCACCGACCACGGCCGCATTGCCGCGGGAACCCGACAGGTCCACCACCATGGGATCGCGGCGCTGATCGTAGGGCCGGTCCACGATGCCGATCGGAGCCCGCAGCGCCGCAAGGGGATTCCAGTCGCCGGTCAGGATCGAGCGCGGCAGCAGTTCGTCCAGGGTCGGGGCTTCCCCGAGCGGCGGCAACCAGATCTCGTGGGCGGGACGGCCGTGCCCGCGCACCCGCGATACCAGCATCTGGAGATTGGAGACCTGGTCGGTGTCCACCGGCTCCTCGATCAGTTCGGGCAGCTCGGGCACCGGAATCCGGTCGGCGGCACGGAACTCCACGTGCCCGGCCGTGAACGGGCGTGCGCTCGAGTCGATCTCGACCGATTGGGAGGTGACCGTGACCTCCCGGTAGGACCCGCCGCCCGCATAGGCTCCGGAGACGTACGCGGACTGGAACCGCTGGATCTCCCTCGAATCCGATTTCAGATAGCCGCCACCGGGATTGTTGGGCAGGTTGTAGGCGTCCGGCACCCCCAGCACCTGCCGGGATTCATTGGCGGAGAACGTCTTCAGACCGATCCGATAGGACAAGTGGCTCTCCAGCCCTTTGAGCCGTCCCTCCTCCAGCCGCTGCGAGGCCAGCAGCAGATGCACGTGCAGCGAACGCCCCAGACGGCCGATCATGGTGAACAGCTCGGCGAAATCCGGGTGTTGCGACAGCAATTCGGAGAACTCGTCGAGCACCACGAACAGTGCGGGCATGGGGTCCAGGTCCGCGCCCGCCGCGCGCGCCTTCTCGTATTCGGAGACATTGGCGAAATTGCCCGCGGCGCGCAGCAGTTCCTGACGGCGGTTCATCTCACCGGCCAGGGCGTCGCGCATGCGGTCGACCAGGTCGGCCTCTTCCTCCAGGTTGGTAATGATGGCCGCGACGTGCGCGACGCCCTCCAGCCCGAGGAAGGTGGCACCGCCCTTGAAGTCCACCAGCACGAAGTTGAGCTGATCCGGCGAGTGCGTGGCGATAAACGAAAGCACCAGCGTCCGAAGGAATTCCGACTTACCGGAGCCGGTCGCGCCGATGCACAGCCCGTGCGGGCCCATACCGGCCTCGGCCGCCTCCTTGATATCGAGCACCACCGGCAGCCCGTCGGCCCCGACCCCGAAGGGCACCCGCAACCGCTCCCGGCCGTAGCGCGGCTTCCACGCGGTCTCGGGGGTGAAGGCCCCGATATCGCCCAGGCTCAGCAGCTGCGACCAGCTCGAAATGACCTCGCCCTCATCGCCGCCGGTCTCGGCGGTCCGCTGGGCGGCGGCCCGGTACGGCGCGAGCCGCCGCGCCGCCTGCTCGGCCTCCTTGGCCGTAATACGGTCGATGACCGCGAAGCGTTCCATCACCCCGGCCGCACCGCGCCCGGCGCACTCCCCGTTCTCCACCACCAACCCGATGCCCCGGGAGACGGCCAGCCGCGGCGCGTACCCGCACAGGTCGATGACGGTGACGCCCTCGAACCCGGTCTCCCGCAGGGGATCTTCGTCGGCTTCGAGCAGTCCGCCGTCCACCACCAGCACGATCTGGGTCAGGTTCGGATTGGGCGGCTGAGTGCGGGAGTAGCGAACCCGGTTGTACAGCAACGGATTCAGGTCGGCGTGCGCCTCCCGGATGGATCCGTACACCATGCGCCCGCTGCCCACCCCGTCCTGGGAGTCCGGGTGCTGGGTGTGCGGCAGCCACTTGGTCCACTCCCATTCGCGGGCGGTGTCGGGTCCGCAGACCACCGCGATCAGGACCTGGTCGGGCCCCTGGAACATGGCCAGTTGCAGCAGCATGGCCCGGGTCATCTCGCGGGCCTGGGCCCGATCGCCGGTGAGCTGGACCGCGGCGAAGCCCTTGACGGCGATGGCGGTGGGCAGATCCGGCACGGTGGAGTGGGTGCGCACGAACCGCCGCAGGGAGACCGCGGCGATGGGTTCGAGCTCCTCGACGGGACCGGTTTCCGGGGCGACCAGTCTTGTAGCAAGCCTCTGGCTACCGAGCCCGATGCGGGCGTGGCAGAAGTCCTTGTCGCCGGGCCGGCGCTCCCACATGCGCGTGGTCCCCGCCAGCATCCAGATCAGCCCGGGCTCGGGATGACTCCACTCCACCGCCGCCCGCTGCTGCCCGGCGGTGTCCTCCACATCCCGGCGGACCTGATCGAGATAGCGCAGATAATCCTTGCGGTCCTCGTTCGCCTCGGCCGCCTTCTGCCCCTTGCCGCCCTGCCCCGCATACATCCCGACCATGGAAAACACCATCATCATCGGAAACATGAGGCTCATCGGATTGGTCGCGATGCCGCTGCCGGAGGTGATCATCAACGCGACCATGCCGAGCATGCCGACACCCATCACCACGGGCATGAGCTTCGAGAAGAGATTGGCCGGAACCGCCCGGGGGATCTCCGGCGGCGGCTGGAGGGTCACCTCGCCGCCGGGTGAGCGGGGCATCTCCCGACGTGGACGACGCTGGAACCGTACGGTGCTCATCGCTGAAAATCACCCATCGAATCCGTCGGACATGCGGCGCCGGGGTGCACACATGTGGTCTCAGTGTACGGACGGCAACCATCATGCCGTACAGTGCGGGCGTGACGCACTCGCGTACGGATCATCTCGATGAACTCCGCTCGGACCGGGCTGGGACCGTCCGCGCGCCCGACCTGGCGCGAGTCACCATTCTCGCCAAGCACACCCAGGTCGACATGGCCATTCCGGTGGACGTGCCGGTGGCGCTGGTCATCCCGAGCGTGGTCGACATGGTCGATCACCACAATCTGGTCAATGACTTCGACACCGACGGCGAACAGTTCGAGCCGCACGAATGGGTGCTGGCCCGCATCGGGCAGCCGCCCTTCTCCAATTCGCTGAGCCTGTCCGAACAGGGCGTGCGCGACGGGGAACTGCTCATGCTGGAGAGCGCCGAGCACATCGCGCCGACGCCGCTGTTCGACGACATCATGTACAACGTCGCCATTGCCGACGCCGACCACTTCCGCGGCTGGACCCCGCGCACCGCCCGGCTCACCGGATCGATCCTGGCCGTGGCCATCATGCTGACCGGCTGCTTCGGCCTGCTGGCCGCGCCGACCGCCATTCCGGGCTGGGTGAGCGGCATCGTGGCCACCTTCGTGTCGCTGCTGCTGGTCACCGCGAGCATGGTGCTCAGCCGCATGTACCGCGATCACGCGAGCGCGCTGGTGCTGGGCGGCTGCGCGCTGCCCACCGCCTTCAGCGCGGGCATGCTGTACGTGCCGGACCACTACGGCTGGGCCAATGTCCTGCTCGGCGCGGTATTGGCCGGGGCCACCGCGATTCTGGCCTGGCGGGTGAGCGGCGTCGGGCTGGGCCTTTTCATCGGCGTGACCGCACTGGCCGTGTACGCCATCCCGGCCGCGCTGGTCGGCCTGCTGACGGAGGTGTCCACCCACGCCATCGGCGGCGGCGTGGCCACCCTGGGCTTGGCCGGATTGTCGCTGGCCCCAAGGCTTTCCATGCTGCTGGCGAAACTGCCACTCCCCCCGGTCCCGGCCCCGGGCACCCCGATCGACCCGACCGAGGACGATCCCGACGACCATCGCGCCCTGCCCACCATGAAAGTGCTGCGCGCGAAATCCGAACGGGCACGCGAATATCGGGCCGGGTTGGTGACCGCCACCACCGTGGTCGTCATCGCCGGTGCGGTCGCGGCCGTGGACCCGACCGCGGACAGTCCCTACTGGCCCGGCCTGGCATTCGCCCTGGTATGCGCGGTCGTGCTCATGTTCCGCAGCCGCACCTACGCGGGCGCGGAACAGGCCGTCGTACTCATCGCGGGCGGCACCGCCATTGTGCTCCTGGTCCTCATCGGCGCTGCTCTCACCCAGCGCCAGCCGCTCACCATTTTCGGTGTCGCCCTGCTGCTTTTCGCCGCGGCGCTGGTACTGGGCATCCTGGTGCCGCGCCAGCAGGCGACCCCGCCCATGCGCCGGGCGGTGGAATTGCTGGAGTACGCCTTCGTGGCCGCCGTTGTGCCCCTGGCCTTCTGGGTGACCGACCTCTACACGCTCGTCCGCGGACTGTGACCGAGACCGAGACCGAGACCATGCGCGTTAAGGCACCGAGCACCAAGGGATTACGCGTCCTCGCGGCGGCAGCGGCGCTGGCGGCGGGAGCCGGGGCGGGCATGGCGTCCGCGGACCGGCCGCCGCCCATCGACGCGGGCCTGCTGCCCCCGGGCGGTCCGGCCGTGCCGCCCACCGAGACCGAGCATCCGGCGAACTCGCCGTGCTTCAGCACGCAGGCGGGCGGGGACGGGCCGACCATTCCGCCGACCCAGCGCACCCTGGAACTGCCGGACGCATGGCAGTTCTCCAAGGGCGCAGGGCAATTGGTGGCGGTCATCGACACCGGGGTGTCACCGCACCCCCGGCTCCCAGGTCTGATTCCGGGTGGCGACTATGTCGCGGCGGGCGGGGACGGCACCGAGGATTGCGATGCGCACGGCACCATCGTCGCGGGACTGATCGCGGCCACGCAGGTCGACGGTCAGGGTTTCGCGGGGGTTGCCCCAGAGGCGCGGATCATGACCATTCGCCAGACCAGTGCGCTGTATCAGACCAAGGGCGCGGGCAAGGAAAAGGGCCCCGACGATATGCCCGACGGGTACGGCAAGATCTCCGCGCTGGCCTCGGCCGTGCGACGGGCCGCCGACGCGGGGGCGCGGGTCATCAATATCTCCCTGGTCGCCTGTCCCACCAGCGAACCCGGCAACGCGGAGATGGGGGCGCTGGGCGCGGCCGTGCAGTACGCCGCCGAGGCGAAGGACGCGGTCATCGTGGCCTCGGCGGGCAATACCGACACCTGCAAGGCGAGCAATCCGGGCCTGGCTCCCTTGCACCCCATCGATGATCCGTGGAATCACGTCACGTCCTATGTGGTTCCGGCGTGGTGGGATGCCTATGTGCTGTCGGTCGGCTCGGTGGACGCGTTCGGCCAGCCCTCCAAGTTCACCGTGCCCGGCCCGTGGGTGGGAGTGGCCGCGCCGGGCGAGAACATCATCTCGCTCGACCCCCGCAATACCGGGCTCACCACCGCCAAGGTCACCAATCAGGGCCAGGTCGTCCCCTACAGCGGAACAAGTTTCGCCGCACCGCAGGTCTCGGGCGTGGCCGCGCTGGTGCGCTCCCGATTCCCGGATATGCGCGCGAGCGAGGTCATCAAGCGCATCGAGGCCACCGCGCACGCACCCGGCGAGGGCTGGAATCCCTATATCGGTTACGGCACAGTCGATCCCGTCGCGGCCCTCTCCGACCAGGTGCGAACCGAACTGCCACCCAAACTCCCCGCCGGACCACGCGACCAGCAACTGACACTCCCGAAACCACCGCCCGCCCCCGACAACACCGCGCGCAATGTGGCCTTGATCGGCGCCGGAATCGTCTCGCTACTGCTGGTTCTCGGCTTCCTCGCCTCGTTCCCACTGCGCCGCAGGTTCGGCGTCCAGGACACCGACGCCTGATCGGCGTCAATTCGGTCCGGGGGCTTGGGTTTTCACCGGCTCCTTGGCCGGCTGCGGGTCCGGTGCGACACCGTCGTGCGCGACCATGGCGGCGTCGCGGCTCAAAGTCGGTCCGGGCGCGAGCAATCCGAGGATGGGCCAGGGCGCGGGTTCCGGGCGCACCTTCTCCGGGTCCATGCCCAGCGCCTTGGCTGCGTCCAGGTTCTTGATGCCGAAGCGAACTCCGTAGTCGGACACGAAGAACAGGCTGTCGTGGCGCTGGCTGTCGGGCTCGATACCGGTGGACTGCACGTAGGCGCCCGCGCCCGGTTTCATGTAGAAACTGTCCACGTTGGGCCCGCTGCCGTCGGCCTGCGCCAGCGGAACCAGCTTGGCCCCGTCAGGAATCGGCATGGCGTGCCCGGTGAGCACGCTCAGTTCGGCGTGCTTGCTGCCGTCGGAGGTGTCGGCCGAGCTCAGCGGCTTCCAGGACAGGCAGTCGATGGGCTGGTCCTTGCCGTCGACGATCTCGGGAGCCTTGTCCGGATAGTTCGCCACCCGCAAGGCCGAGGACACTGGCGCGCCGGTCCGGTCGGCCTGCGCGATGTAGTTGTCTGCGGCCGTGGACCGGTAGGTATTGCGGATGATGTCGGCGGTCAGCGGCGAGACGGCCTGCAACCCGTCGGGCAGCACCACATAATACCTGTTGTCGGTTCGCACCTGCACCACATCGCCGATGCGGTGATCGCCGAGCGGGTAACCCGGTGCGGCACCGGCATTCTCGATGCGCGGCGGCACCAGCGGCAGCACCTCGGGAATGGCGTTGAGCAGGCCCTCGCTGATCGGGCGCGGGGTGAAGCCGCGGATATCGAGGGCATCCACCACGGCCCGGTCGTTCATGTCGACCTGGGCGCGCTCATTGTCGTAGATCAGATAGGCGTGGTCGCGGCCCTGCACCAGCAGCGCCTTGCCGGAGCCCAGCGCGGATGCCTTGTCCGCCAAGTTCAGACCGCCGACCAGCACCGAAGTGGTGAGGTTGCGGCTGCCGTCGTTGGACAGGGCGTCGCACACCGTCCAGGTGCGGCTCTCGGCGTCGAAGTTCAGCGACGTCGGCGCGCCGGGGATGCCGATCAACTGCCCGCGCGGCCGCTTGGCCAGCTCGGATTCCTTGATGGTGGCGGGCTTGGCGGCGTCCCCGGCGGCCAGCCGGGCCGAGGCGATATTGAGGGCGGGGTGGACCACGTTGTCGAGCACCACGTAGACCGCGCCGGTGTCCTTGCCGATGAGGATCTTGCTGGACCCGATCTGCCCCTGCGGACGCAGCAGAGCCAACACCGCGCAACCCGCCAGCGCGACACACGCGAGAATCAGTCCGGCGGTGAACGCGCGGGACTGGGAGCGCATGGGATCGTGCAGCATTCGCACGTCCCTGCGGACCAGGGCGTGCTCCATGCGACGGACCAGGAAGCGGTAGCCGCTCACCTGCCATCGGGTCGTGGGTTTCGAAGGCATCCAAGTCCCGGAAGGTCGTTGCGTTCGCCGAACACAGTACAGTTACCAGGACCTTCGTTCGCACGCGACCGCCACGCGCGGCCGATTTCGAGGAGCCGGGGACAGCCGATGACGACCGATTCCGGGGCGACGGCGGGGCGGCCGTTGCTCGGCCGGATCTCCTTCGCGAACCTGGTCTGGGCCCAGGTTTCAGGACTGGTCGTCATGGTTGTCGCACTGCGGTGCGGGCTGGTCTGGTGGGGTGCGCTCGCCCTCGGAATAGTGGTCGGTCTGGTTCTCTTGTTGCCGCTCGGCAAACGCACAGTTTCCGACTGGATCGCCACCCGCGGCCGCTTCCGCGCCCGTCGCGGCCACCCGCCCGCCGACATCATCGACTTCCGCGCCCCGGACGGCCGCTCGCTCGGGCTCTACTGGGACGGCAGCCGCGTGGTCGCCGTCGTCGAGGTGCTCGCCCCCAAGGGCGGACTGACCCGTCTGGGGCGTTCCACCGTGGCTTCCACCCATCTGCTGCCGCTACCCGAACTCGCGAAAAGCCTGAGCCGGCACGACATTCTGCTCTCGGGCATCGATGTGGTCTCGCACGGCTACCGCAGCCGCTCCGGCACCCCGGCGGGCGCGATCTACGAATCCCTGCTCGGCCCGCTGCCCGCCACCGCGCATCGCACGGTCTGGCTGGCCATCGCCTTCGACCCGATCGTCTGCCCCGAGGCCGCGGCCCGGCGCGGCGGCGGGCTGAGCGGCGCGTGCCGGGCGGTCACCATCGCCACCCAGCGCATCGTGCGCACCCTCGAGGACGCCGACTGCGCGGCCCGGCTGCTCACCGCGCCCGAGATCCGGCAGGCGGCGCTGCTCGTCACCGCGGGCGTGGATCCCGGTGAGCTGAGCCAGCACTGGCGCTACGCCGAACTGGGCAACAGCGTGAACATCGGCGCGGCCGTGGACCCGCACCGGCTGGCCTCGGACCTGCTGGCCCAGCTGTGGGTGCCCGCCTCGCGCGGCACCACGGTGGCGGTCCGGCTGCGCCCGGGCCGCGACGCCGACACCGTGCGGATCGGCGCGTCCTGGCGGCTCACCGCCCGGGAGCTGCCCGAGGAGCCGGTGCAGCAGCACATGATCTCCATGAACGGCCGCCACCGCGAGGGCCTGCTCGCGCATCTGCCGTTCGCGGTGCCCGGCCTCGACGACACCGTGCCCACCGAGATCCGCGAGATCGCCGCCCTCGACGCCCTGCACCTGCCGTCGGCCGGGTGCGGTCAGCTGCTCGGGTCCGACGACGACGGCAATGGCGTGGCGATCCGCCTTGTCGGACAGGGTATTTCGAGCGTCTACGTGGCGGGCGAGCTCTATCTGGCGCAGCAGCTCGTCTTCCGCGCCCTGGCCGTGGGCGAGCGCGTCCTGATCCGAACCGACCGGCCCCACGCCTGGCAGCAGCTGGTCACCACCATCGGCAATCCGGACCGGCTCACCGTCGCGGTCGAAACCCACCAGTCCGACGCGGATTTCACCGCCACCGTCGTCGACGGTGTGCTGGCACCCGCACCCCACGCCGGCCTGACCACCATCTACCTGACCGGCGACCCGCTCGGCTGGCCGGCCTCCAAACCGGACCTGTCGATTCAGCAGCCCGGTGCCACCGGAAACCGCATCACCCTGCGCACCGGCAACACCGAGGTCCCACTGACCCTGGTCTCCATCCCCCGCGAGTCCACCTACATCGGAACACCCCGGGCGGCGGCCGTCTTCGCGCGCTGACCGACCTCGTCGGCCCGGCAGCGGTCAGCTCCCCGGATACGGTTCCGCGGCCCGGGCCGTGTGCAAGGCCGTTCCCCACCAGGAAAATTGGCGAAGCATGCGGTCGGCGGCGTCGATCGCAGCGCCGTCGTGAGTCTCGCCGTCGGCATCGAACCTGCGCTTGGCCTCGTGGAAGCTGACGGTCTCCCGGATCGAGACCATGTGGATCTCGGCCACCACCTGACGCAGCTGCTCGACCGCGCGCAGACCGCCGGACCGCCCGCCGTAGCTGACGAATCCGATGGGCTTGCCGCGCCATTCCCGCTTGACGCTGTCGAAGGCCGTCTTCAGCGAGGCCGGATAGCCGTGGTTGTACTCGGAGGTGACGGCCACGAAGGCATCGGCGGCCGCGATGCGCCGCTGAAATGCCCGGACCTCCTCGTCCTCGGTCAGGTCCGTGGGCAGCGGCGTATCGATGAGGTCGATGACCCCCACCTCGAAATCCGCGTCCGCCCGTGCCCGCCGCAGGAACCAGTCCGCGACCACCGGCGCGAAGCGCTTGGGCCGCACGCTGGCGATGATGACCTCGAGCCGCAGCGGGGTGTCCTTCGAAAGTTCCGCCATGCCGCGAGCCTATCGGCCCGCCCGTCAGCGGTGGCCGACCCCGCGCGCGGCGTACTCGGCCAGGCCCGCGGCGGGCGGGGTGGGCGCGGTGAAATCGAGCGCGTGCCTGGCCCGTTCCGGATTCGCGACCAGATGCCGGATATCGGTGACCCGGCACTGGCCGGTGACCAGCGGGCTCGGCCCGTCCACGGCCTTGGACATGGTGGAGGCCACCTCCCACAGGGTGAGCGGGCGCCCCGAGGCGATATTCAACGGCAGGAATCCGGCCAGCGGCCGTTCCACCGCCGCCACGGTCGCCACCGCGGCATCGCGGACATGCACGAAATCCCGCACCTGCCCGCCGTCTTCGAAGACGCGCAGCGGTCGCCCCGCCCGCAGTTCGGCCCGGAACCGGGCCGCCACACCGGATTCCGCCGACCGCACCTGCCGCCCATCGGCCACCGGGTCGCCGTAGAGATGGTGATACCTCAACACCGCGGCGTCACCACCGGTATTGGCCACCCACGCCAGCGCATAGTGCTCCTGGGCGACTTTGCTTGCGGCATAGGCGCTCCGGGGCCGCAGGGGCGCGTCCTCGAGCAGCGGCTCCCAGGTCAAGACCTCACCCGACCGGGGCGCGCGGTGGTCGTACAGGCCCCGATCCAGGTCGGCCCGCCGCCGCAGTCCCGGATAGAACGGCCCGCCGCGCTGACCGCGATAGCGCCCCTCCCCGTAGACCGCCACCGACGAACCCAGCACCAGACGCGGCACCGACACTCGCTCCATCGCGGCCAGCAGCGTCGCCGTGCCCGCGTCATTGTGCGTGGCATACAGGGCCGCCGAACGCATCCCCTCGGCCCCGAACCGCATGCGCTCGCCGGCCCGGCGCAGTCTTTCGGCCGCCCGGCGGCTCGCCTCCGGATCCGGCCGTGGACCCGCGGATCCGCGCACGCAGGGCCCGGCCCCGTGACCGTCGCCCACGCCGGACTCGGCCGCGCGAGCGGGATCGGACACCCCGCGAGCAGCGTTCGCCCCTTCCTCCCGGCCTCGTCGAGCCACGGGAAGGTGTTGCTGGAGAGCCGGATTCAGGCCGCTCGCGGACGCCGGGCGACCCGGGTCGCGCAGCTGGGGCAGGGGCACCGCGGCGGCCAGATGACAGACCACGTCGATACCGTCCAGCAGCGGCTCCAGCGCATCGGCATCACGAATGTCGACGCGGGAAACATGGTCGGGGACTACCGGATCGACGCCGTGCACGGTGGCGAGCAGGGCGTCGATGGCGATCACCTCGTGCCCGGCCCCCAGCAGCGCCCGGTGCACATGCGAGCCCAGGTAACCTGCCGCGCCGGTCAGCAGCACGCGCAGGGGTTCGGGACCGCCCGCATTCATGCCCTCAGCGTATTCGACGAACACGGACCGCTCACGTCCAGCGGTCCCCGTAACCCGAATACCTATTTGGTGATGGACATTCCGGGCGGAACAACGCCCCGGGATGCCGCCGCGAGCAGGTGCAACGGCGCACATCGGGGTACAACGTCGTACCCCGGTTGCTCGGGCGGCAACGTGGCAATGCCCGGGGGCTCTTCGAATCTCACGCAACAACTGATCTCGTGCCGACCGGGGTAACTCCCCGGGCACCCCCAAAATCGGTTCGGCACCCAACCGCCGGCACGGGTTGCCAAGGCGGACGGCTCTCAGCCCTCCGCTTGAGTCCCGGGGAGGCGGAAAGGCAGTTGCACGCCGGTGCCGGTCAGGACGCGGCACTTGTCGCAGGTGTCGTCGCCCTCGACGGCGGCTACGGCGCGGCGCACCAGGGCCTTGAACGGGACCAGGTTGCGTTCGAACTCGGCAAAGACGGCGGCGGCGCTGACGCCCTCACCGGACTCCAGGCCCGCGTCCAGGTCGGTGACGAGAGCGATTGCGGAGTAGCACATTTCGAGTTCGCGGGCGAGCACGGCCTCCGGGTGGCCGGTCATATTGACCAGCTCCCAGCCCTGGCCGGCGAACCAGCGGCTCTCGGCGCGGGTGGAGAAGCGCGGGCCCTCCACCACGACCATGGTGCCGTAGTCGTGGGCGGGCAACTCGTCGCCGAGGGAAGCGATTGCGGCCGTGCGCAGTTCGTCGCAGTACGGGTCGGCGAAGGAGACGTGCACGCCGCCGGTGTCGAAGAAGGTCTGGGGGCGGCCCGACGTGCGGTCCACCAGCTGGTCCGGCACGGCCACGGTGCCCGGGCCCCAGTCGGCGCGCAGGCTGCCGACGGCGCAGGGGCCGAAGATGCGGCGCACGCCCAGCGAGCGCAGCGCCCACATATTGGCGCGGTACGGCACGGTGTGCGGCGAGAACTCGTGCTTGCGGCCGTGCCGCGGCAGGAACGCCACCGACCGGCCCTCCACCTGGCCGATGGTGATGGGCGCGCTGGGCGCGCCGAAGGGGGTCTCGACCTCGACCGTGGTGGCGTCATCGCCGAAGAAGTCGTAGAACCCGCTGCCTCCGATAATGGCGAGCGATGCCCGTGGATCCGAACTCATGCCCCGATTCTTGCGCATGCGCGCATGAGTGGTGGTAGCAGGGCGAACCATGTACCCTAGGGGGGTATTAATGCCGGGAGTGAGGACAGCGCAGGTGACCAACGACCAGCCCGCCACGCCAGAGACCACCGCCGATCCGTCCTGCCACGACCACGCCGCACACGGCTACATCACCGCCCAGGACGACTACCTCAAGCGCCTGCGCCGCATCGAAGGCCAGGCCCGCGGCCTGCAGCGCATGGTCGAGGAAGAGAAGTACTGCATCGACATCCTGACCCAGGTCTCCGCCATGACCAAGGCGCTGCAGGCGGTCGCCATGGGCCTGCTCGAGGATCACATCAGCCACTGCGTGGTCGACGCGGCCGTCGCCGGTGGCCCCGAGGCCGAAGCCAAGATCAAGGAAGCCACCGACGCCATCGCGCGGCTGGTGCGGAGCTAGCAGGCGGCGATGCCACCCGGGTAGGCGCCGAGGGTCATGGGGAGGGCCCAGCGGTCGGGCCCGGACTGCCAGCCGGTGGCGGCGCGGCGGGAGTTGCGGCGGGTGACGGCCGGTTCCTTGCGGTCGCGGGTGACTCGGGGGGACTCGCAGGGCTGGCTGTCGGCGGCGGACGCGCCGATTTCCAGGTCGGCGTAGAGGATTCCCCGTTCGCCCTCGGGGAGGGCGCTCACCAGTTCACTGCCGTCCGGGGCGTAGATGCGGGCGCGGCCGGTGGGACCGGTGGTGCGGGGCTGGGGCGCGCCGCCCCAGGCGGCCGCGGTGACCACCGCGGCGGGGGCCAGCACGAAGGCCCCGACCTCCAGGGCGTACATGCGGCTGACGGTGACGGCCGAATCCGGGCCGGGCGCATCGCCATCGGGGCCGGCGGGCCAGGCGGCCACGTGGATCTGCTCCTCGTCGGCGCGCAGCGCGCGGGTGAGCAGCGGGCGCTGGTTCTCCTGACCGGAGAGCGCCCCGTACATCCCGATCGGGGTGCGATGCACCGCGGGCAGATTCGGGGTTCCGGAGGCGAATATCTTGCGTTCCACGCTGTTCAGCCCGGCTTTCCGGCGTACCGACAGCAACTCGCCGGAATCGTCGATCACGGCCTGCGACAGATAGATTCGCCGATCCTGCCGTTCCCCGAATCCGAGCACGACGTGAATGCCGTGTGCGGCCGCCGCATCGGTGATCGCGCGCATTTCCGCACCGTCCCGGGTCATCGAATTCTCGCGGCAGCGAGTCGAGTATTCGACATTCCACTGATTGGTATCGATCCAGCGCCACCACGGATATCCCGGTAGAAACGCCTCCGGGAATGCGATCAGCCGAGCGCCCCGCATCGCGGCAGCTCCGATCAGTTCGACGACCTGTTCCACGCCGTCGGAGAGCCGCAGCCAGCTGGGTTCGGCCTGGACGGCGGCGACTCGCACCGTAATCCTCATCGCTTATCCCTCATGGAACGTGATGCTTGCCAAGAGTTTCCGGTCAAACAATGGCGATGAGTGCCGGATCACCGACTGATCATGCCAAAGCGCGAAAAGCGCCCGGCGTCGTTCCCATTTCCAGCCGGAAGCTGCGGTAGAAACTACGCTCCGTGAGGAATCCGGACGCTTTCGCCACCGCGGATAGCGGCAACTGTGGCGCATTACGCAACAGATCGCATGCACGTTCGATTCGCATGCGCCGCAACACCGTTCCCGGACCGCCCTCGAACTCACCGAATACGCGGTAGAGAGTACGCCGCGACATCCGGCAACCCTCCGCGATTCGGTCCACCCCGAGTTCGGGATCGGAACAGTGGGCGCGCATGAAGTTCAATACCCGTTGCCTATTGAGCACATCGGCCGACTGATCACGCGGAATACGCCCGGACGCGGCCACCACGGCGGCCGCCATCAGATCCATCCCGGGGGCGGCCAGCAGGGCCGCCTCGCCGGGATCGTGACGCTGCAATTCCGCCAGCCCGCGAAAGAATTGGCCCACGACGCCGGGGGCGGTATTTTCGGAAAAGACTGTCGCCGTGGGTAATTCGAGTTTGTCGACGCCATAGCGCTCACGCAGCCGACTCAATGGCACCTGGACGACGACTTGTTCGAACTCCTCGGCCGCGTCCCACCGATACGGACGGGTACTGTCGTAGAAGACAATTCCGCCGGGTCCCACATCGGCCACTCGATCGTCTTGGCGCAACTGCGCCGTTCCCGCGGTCGGAATGCTGGCGAGCAGATATTCGTCGCAGCCGCGGCCGATCAGTCCATCGGTGCGCCGAATGACCTGCGGCATCGATCCGATTACCGAGAGATCCACATCCCCGTGCCGAGCGTGTTCGATATATCCACGAAAACGACCGGTCGGTATTGGTTCCACGGCCAACGGCACATACGCCGCACTCACCAGCGCTTCCCAGCGCTCGAATGCCTCGCCCGCCGATTGTTCCGGTCCGGATCGCACCTCGATCCGATCGACCGCTTCTGACCCGTCCACTCCCCGTCCCTCGATGACAATGGTCGGCCCATGTACGGCCGAATACTTGGGGGAAGTGTGTCAGATCGGGAGAGACCGGGCCAATGCACCGGATCGGTCCGCGCGATACCACTAGGCCGCCGACTCGAAACTCAGATCCAGTTCCAGATCCGCGTACAGCAAACCCTGTTCGTGCCCGCTCAACGGCGAAGCCAGCTCTTCTCCGCCCGGCGCGAAGATGCGCGCGTGCCCGCCCGGCCCGCGGACCAGCTGCTTGGCCGGCTCCGAACCGCGACGGCTCTCGCTGCCCGCCACATCCATCACCGAGCACGCCGCGACCACGTTCAGCTGCCCGACCACCGCGTACCAGAGGGTGGCCGCATTGTTCACGCGCACACCCCAATCCACGTCCCGCGCCACGATGAAACCCGGCCAGGACACCACGTGGATCTGCGCCCCGGTGCGTTCCAGCTCGCGCCGCGCCGGGAGATGCAACTGCTCGGAGCCGCCCTGCACCGCGATGCGGCCGATGCCGGTCTGGAAGACCTCGGGCTCGCCGGGCTCGCCGCAGCGGAAGATCTTGTGCTCCAGCGGCGTCAGCTCGGGCTTGCGGCGGACTCCGAGCAGTACCCCTCGATCGTCGATGAGGCACTGCGACATGTAGAGCGCAGTGCCGCAGCGTTCACTGAAACCGAGCAGCACGTGAATACGATGCCGGCGCGCGGCGTCGGCGATGCGCCGGAACTCGGTGCGGCCCACCGTCATCGAATTCGTGCGGTAGCGCGCGAAGAACCCCTGACCCCAGCTCACCGACTCCAGCCACAACCACCACGGATAGCCGGGCAGGAAGGTCTCCGGGAACGCCACCAGTTGCGCGCCACCGGCGGCCGCGTCCTCGATGAACTCGACGGCCTGCTGGACACCGGCACGCAGATCCAGCCATCGCGGCTCGGCCTGCACGGCTGCGACTCGCACCTTCGTCGGCACCTCGGCTCCTTCGACAGGATCGGATGATCTGTGCAATCACCCTTCGCCGAACGCGTGCCGCTTTCAGCGACATACCGTGCCGAGCTACCGACCGCGCGTGCCTGCGTCCAGTTGGGACCGGAATTGCCCGGGCGTCACGCCGGTTTCCTGCCGAAATGCCCGGTAGAAATGCCTATCGGTGGCGAAACCGGAGGCCGCGGCAATCCCCGAGAGTGGCCGGTTCGGATCGGCGCGCAGCAACCGGCGCGCATGCTCGACCCGCATCCGGCGCACCAGCGCGGCCGGGCCGCCGATGTCCTCGCACAGCCGGTACAGGGTGCGCCGCGACACCAGGCAGGCGTGCGCCACCTCGTCGACGGTGAGATCGGGATCGGTATAGCGCTTGCGCAGCACCGCCAGCACCTGCTGACGGGTGAAGACCGAATCGGCCGTGGCCGGTGCGCTCTGGCCGTTCGCGAGCAACACCGCCGAGGAGAGCATGGAGGTGACCTGCGACTCCAGCATGCTTGCGGCCCGGTCGGTTTCATCGACGGGCAGCACCGCCATGCCCCGGAAGAAGTCGGCCACCACTCCCATCGCGCCGGTGGCCGGGAGTGCCTTGGCGATCGGCAACTCGTGGCGCGCCAGCCCGGCGTGCTCGAGCACCTCGGACATGGGCGCGCGCACGATGGTCGACACCGCGTTCTCGGTGGTGCGGCTCTCGATCGGCCGGGCGCTGTCGTAGAAGGCGATGGTCCCGGCCCCGCCCTCGGTGAGCCGGCCGTTCTGCTCGGTCCAGTTCGCGCCCTCCACAACAATGTTCACCAGCAGGAAGTCTGCACCGGCCTGTTCGAGCTGGCGTCGGGTGCGGACCACGCGCTGGGCGCTGGAGGTCATCAGGGTGAGGCTGGTGCGGTCGAATTGGGTCGAGCGCAGCTTGCCGTGCCAGCTGCCCTTGCCGAGCGGTTCGATGATCGAGGGCAGCACGGCGTCGGCGACGATCGACTCCCACTGTTCGAAGGCCTGGCGCGCGGATACCTCGGAGGTCGTTGAGACTTCGGCGCTGGCCGTGGAGGCGGTACCCACACCGCCATCATTCCACTACCGAGCCGCTGGCAAACTGCGAATGAAGCCGACCAATGCGGCAAAACATACCGACTGGCCCTGATTGTGCAGTGGCACAGTGGAATTGCGGAGTGGCACCGCCGAAAAATTGAGGCCGCCTGCCCGGTCACCGGCGGCTCGAGGCGGCGACCGGGCGGCGCGAGTCCAGTATTCCGATCTCACGCCGCGCTGTGACTGCCCGCCCGTGCCAGATCACTGCCAATTGGCGTCAGCCCCGATTCACCCCCTGATCAGCCACGATGTGAGCGGAATTCGCCAGGGGTCATGCCGGTCTCGCGTTTGAAGGCCCGATAGAACTGCCGCTCGGAAATGAAGCCCGACGCGCGCGCCACCGACAGCAGCGGCCGGGTGGGATCGGTGCGGATCAATGCGAGCGCGCGCTCCACCCGCATCCGCCTCAGCATGGCCGCGACACCGTCCTCGCCCTGCTCGAACAGGCGGTACAGGGTGCGCCGGGAGACACTGCACGCCCCGGCCACCTGATCGATGGTGAGTTCCGGGTCGGCGTAGTTACTTTGGATGTACATCAGGGCCCGCTGTTTGGCCAGCGCCTACGCCGGCTCGTCGCGCGGCAGGTCCCCGGCCGCCAGCTGCACCACCGAGGCCAGCAGCCCGGTGCCGTGCTTGGCCAGCTCCGCCGCCTGATCCGGTGCGGTGTACTGCAATTGGGCCAGCCCGCAGAAGAAGCGGCCGACGATGCCCGCGGCGCCCTCGGGCGGGAACCGCACCGCCGTCGGCATCCGGTCCGCGGGCACCCCTGAGGCGCCCACCACCTCGGCCAGTGGCACCTGCACCGCCACCACGCCCCAGGACTGCTCGAAGTGCGCGCTGAACGGCCGCGAGCTCACGTGCAGCGTGAGTCCCCCGTCCGCCAGCTCCCCCACCCTGCCGTCCTGCTCCAGCCACCCGTGCCCGTGCGTGGTCACACTGGCGAACAGGATTGCTTCCTCGGGCTCGTGTATCAACCGCGGGATCCGGCTCAGGTGCTGCCCGCTCGCGGTCACCATCGACACATCGATCCCATCGAATCGCGATTGCACGATCCGCGCCCGGAACTCCCCCGCCCGCACCGGCGTAACCACCAGCGGAACGTAAGCCGCCGCGACCGCGGCCTCCCACTCCTCGAACGTCTGTTGCTGGGAGACCTCCGGCATGGATCGAACCTCCACCACCGCAGGCTCAACGCCGCCCCTCATCGCCCGATTCTCGCACCCCGGCCCCACCCCAACCCCCCAATTCCCTTAACAAACTCCATCTTTCACCCGCCGCCCGAATTACCCCGTTCCCCGCAACCCGCACCACGAATCTCCATAGCGGGCATGCTCTTTGACTCGCACCCACCGTCCGCAATCGCGACTGCGAACTCGATTGCCCGCATATGAGCCCGCAGCACCGCCGCCACTTGCGCATAGGGCGGTTCGTCGCCTTCTTCGTCCTCGATCGGGGACACACCCCGGTGCAGATCCGCGCGATCCCGCCGCACCCGGCGACCGAGCGCCGACTCGAGTTCGCGGCGAAACTCGTCCGGTGTCAATCGCTGTGTGACACCGGGCAGACCAACCCCGGCCAATTGCCGCTCCACGTCCGATTCATCACCCTCGAGCGGAAGTATGCGAGCGGCGACGCCCCCGTCCCGGAGATCCACCAGAACCAGGAATCCATGGATGTCACCGCCACGCTCGAAGCTGCCCAGGAGCACGGCGAGGTGTGCCGCGGCGGAGCGGGTGAATTCGATCGCCCGGATCGGTGCGAGGAGCCGATCGCACCAGCGCGGCGCCGCTACCCCGTTGGCCTCCAGCCGATCCGCCGCCGCCCCGGCAGCCCGGGACAGCTCACCGGAGCTGAGCCGGGCGATGCCGCGCAGCAGGCCCACCGACGCCTCGGTCGCCCGGGCTTCCAGCACCAGCACCGCCCAGGCCCCGAACAAGGCCGTGAGGCCCAAATCTTCGTTGCGGCTGGGCGTGAGCAGCTCGGCGATGAGCAATTCGACTCGGAAAATGTCCACGTCGTCACCGAATTCCGACGCCACCGCGAGGGCGGTGTCGACCGGCCCGTGCGGATCGAACTCCTCACCCCGACATCCCGGGCAGTCCTCCCGATGCCGTGCCGCTTGCCCCGTGGAAGGGCACCCGCCACCACGTCCGGCCTTCCGCTTACCGCGCCCCCGGGCGCGCTTCGATGTGCTCATGACACGAACGATCCGCCGCCATGTGACTCGAACCAACGGACAATGAAACTTCGCACCCCCGAAGCGCATTCGGGTGATATCGCCGAATGCGCGTCTTCACGCCCGTGACCAGGGCGGCAGCGGCAGCGCCGACCGGATCGGGAGAATCGCGCCGCGGTGCCGACAAGGAAAACTTCGCGCCCCGCGAAAAGGCCGGGCGACCGCTGGATTCAGCGTTCGGTCGCGGGGCGGACGGCACGGCGGACGGTCAGGGCCGCGGCGGCCAGGACCAGGGCGGCCAAGACGAATTCCGAGATGAGGAATTGGAGGAAGTGGTGGCCGGTGATGCCTCCGATGAGGATGGGTCCGACCAGGACGGGGACCAGTAGGACGCCGTAGGCGCGCCAGATTTCGGCACGGCGGGTACGGGGGTCGGCGTCGGTCGTGCGACGGAGGGTTACGTAGACGACCACGGCGCCCAGGACGAGATAGAGAATTACCGGGACGGCGTAGAGGAATGCGTGCACTGGGTTCTCCTGGTGGTCGAAAGTGGTCCGGCGCAGAGGATTCCGGGGTCGGGGCCGGCTATTTCGGGATCTGGGCGCGTAATTTCGCGGGCGTCATGCCCATGCCATTGCCGAAGGCGCGTTAGAGCCGGCACTCGCCCCCCCCCCGCTGAAACCCTATGCGCCACAGGAGTCCTCGGTCTTGCGCACGCCCGCGACCGATACGGAGCCGCGCACAGCCGACGCCGCGCCACAGCCGCCTTCGGACCCGGGCACGGCTGCCGCGAATGTGGCGGTACCGATGAAAGACACTGCGCCACAGCTGCCCTCGGAGCTGTGTCCGGCCGGAGCACAGGTGGGGGTTCACCTATTCGCCACAGCAATCTCCCCCGCCAGGCACGCTGCGTACCTCGCGGGTCTGGAGATTGCGGGCCGCCAGGTCCGAGTCGGCGGGATAGTCGACGGCGATGAGGCTGAGGCCGTGGGCGGGAGCGACGGTCACCGAACTGGCGCGCTGGCGCTCGTCGAGCAAACCGGCTATCCAGTCCGGGGTCCGGCGACCCTCGCCGACCGCCAGCACACCGCCGACCAGGCTGCGGACCATGGACCAGCAGAAGGCGTCGGCGCTGACGTAGGCGGTGAGCAGATCGCCGTCCTGGACCCAGTCGAAGCGCTGGAGTTCGCGAATGGTGGTCGCGCCCTCGCGGCGGCGGCAGAATGCGGCGAAGTCGTGCAGGCCCAGCAGATTTCGCGACGCCGCGCGCATGGCCTCGACATCGAGGCCGGGCCGCACGGGCACGACGCCGCGGGCCTGGAGGGGTTCCGCGCCGTAGGGGGCGGTGGCGAGCCGGTAGGCGTAGTGGCGGCGGACGGCCGAGAAGCGCGCGTCGAATTCCGGCGGCGCGAGGCGGACGTCCTTGACCCGGACATCCTTGGGAAGGAAACGGGCCAGTCGGTGCACCAGCTTCGGGCCGTCCACTTCGGTATGCGTATCGAAGTGCGCGACTTGCCCTTCCGCGTGCACCCCCGCGTCGGTGCGCCCGGCCACGGTGAGTTGGATGGGCTCGCGCTGCACCTTGCTCAGCGCCTCCTCCAGCACGCCCTGCACGGTGCGCAGGCCGGGCTGGCGGGCCCAGCCGGTGAAATCGGTGCCGTCGTAGCTGATGTCCAGCCGTACCCGAATCGAAACCGGTTCGGGCGTCGGAACCTCAACCGTCACAGCGATCTCCTGGTTAACATGGAGAAAGCCCGCCGACCCGGAGGGGACGGCGGGCTCACTCATGGAATCCGAAAGGGCGGGATTACTCCGCGTCCTTGGCCTCGGCGGCCGGGGCGTCGGCCACGGTCTCCTCGGCGGCATCCTCGACCTTGGCCTCTTCGGCGGCGGGGGCCTCGACGGCCTTCTGCGAAGCCGCGACGCGACGGGCACGATCGGCCTCGTTGGTCACGGTCTTCTCGCGGACCAGCTCGATGATCGCCATCGGGGCGTTGTCGCCCTTGCGCGGGATCGTCTTGATGATCCGGGTGTAGCCGCCGTCACGACCCTCGAACGAGGGGCCGATCTCCGCGAACAGGGCGTGGACGATGTCCTTGCTACGGATCACCTTCATCACCTCGCGACGGTCGGCAAGGGTGCCGCCCTTCGCCTTGGTGACAAGCTTCTCGGCGTAGGGGCGCAGCGCCTTGGCCTTGGCCTCGGTGGTCGTGATGCGACCGTGCTCGAAGAGCGCCTTCGCCAGGTTGGCGAAGATCGCCTTCTGGTGCGACGCCGTCCCGCCGAAGCGGGCACCCTTCTTGGGCTTGGGCATTGTTGAATCTCCTGTGTTGAAGGCCGATTCGGGGCGCTACACCCCGAATGACCTAAAGCTGTTCGGTTTCGGCGTAGTCCTGCTCGCCGCTGTCGGTGTCGCTGAACGAACCGCTGTCGCTCCAGGTGCCGCTGGCCGCGTCGTAGCCGACGACGGAGGACGGATCGAAGGAAGCCGGGGAGTCCTTGAGGGACAGGCCGAGCGAGTGCAGCTTGACCTTGACCTCGTCGATGGACTTCTGGCCGAAGTTGCGGATGTCCAGCAGGTCCGACTCGGTGCGGGCGACCAGCTCGCCGACGGTGTGCACGCCCTCACGCTTGAGGCAGTTGTACGACCGAACGGTGAGATCCAGGTCCTCGATCGGCAGGCCGAACGAGGCGATGTGGTCCGCCTCGGCCGGGCTCGGGCCGATCTCGATGCCCTCGGCCTCGATGTTCAGCTCGCGCGCGAGACCGAACAGCTCGACCAGGGTCTTGCCCGCCGACGCCAGCGCATCCCGCGCGGAGATCGAGTTCTTGGTCTCGACATCCAGGATGAGCCGGTCGAAGTCGGTGCGCTGCTCGACACGGGTGGCCTCGACCTTGTAGGTCACCTTCAGAACCGGCGAGTAGATCGAGTCCACCGGAATCCGGCCGATTTCCGCACCCGACGCCTTGTTCTGCACGGCCGGGACGTAGCCGCGACCGCGCTCGACCACGAGCTCGATCTCCAGCTTGCCCTTGTCGTTCAGGGTGGCGATGTGCATGTCCGGGTTGTGCACGGTCACGCCCGCCGGGGGGACGATGTCACCGGCGGTGACGGTGCCCGGGCCCTGCTTGCGCACGTACATGGTGACCGGCTCGTCCTCTTCGGACGACACGACCAGGCCCTTGAGGTTCAGGATGATGTCGGTGACGTCTTCCTTCACGCCCGGGACGGTGGTGAACTCGTGCAGCACGCCGTCGATGCGAATGCTGGTGACAGCCGCACCAGGAATCGACGACAGCAGCGTGCGCCGCAGCGAGTTGCCGAGGGTGTAACCGAAACCCGGCTCCAGCGGTTCGATGGTGAACCGCGACCGGTTCTCGGACACGACCTCTTCGGTCAGCGTCGGTCGCTGTGAAATCAGCATTTCTTCCTCCTTCGGACGCCCACTATTTGACGCCCACTGTTGGGAGCCGTTGCGGCCCTGAATGATTCAGGGCCACAACCAGCGGTGCGCTTGACGCGCAACCTGATTACTTCGAGTAGTACTCGACGATCAGCTGTTCCTGGAGCGGAACATCGATCTGCGCACGCTCGGGGAGCTGGTGCACCAGGATCCGCAGACGGCCCGGCACGACCTGCAGCCAGCCCGGGGCGGTGCGGTCGCCGATGGTCTCGCGAGCGACCTGGAACGGCAGCATGCCGGCCGACTTCGGCTTGACGTCGATGATGTCGTACTGCGACACCTGGAACGACGGGACATCCACCTTCACGCCGTTGACGACGAAGTGGCCGTGCGAAACCAGCTGACGGGCGGCACGACGGGTACGGGCCAGACCGGCGCGGTACACGACGTTGTCCAGCCGGGTCTCGAGCAGACGCAGCAGGTTGTCGCCGGTCTTGCCCTTCTGGCGGTTCGCCTCTTCGTAGTAGCGGCGGAACTGCTTCTCCATGACGCCGTAGGAGAAGCGGGCCTTCTGCTTCTCCTGCAGCTGGAGCAGGTACTCCGACTCCTTGATCCGCGCGCGGCCGTGCTGGCCCGGCGGGTAAGGACGACGCTCGAACGCCTGGTCGCCTCCGATGAGGTCGACGCGAAGACGACGCGACTTACGGGTGAGGGGTCCGGTATAACGGGCCATTTCGTTCTACTTCCTTTCCCGCTAGACGCGACGCCGCTTGGGCGGACGGCAGCCGTTGTGCGGCTGCGGAGTGACATCGGAGATCGTGCCGACCTCCAGGCCGGCGGCCTGGAGCGAACGGATCGCGGTCTCACGGCCCGAACCCGGGCCCTTCACGAACACGTCGACCTTCTTGACGCCGTGCTCCTGCGCCTTGCGGGCAGCGTTCTCGGCAGCGAGCTGCGCGGCGAACGGGGTGGACTTACGCGAGCCCTTGAAACCGACGTGGCCCGAGGACGCCCAGGAGATGACGTTGCCCTGCGGGTCGGTGATGGACACGATGGTGTTGTTGAACGTGCTCTTGATGTGCGCGTTGCCGTGGGGGACGTTCTTCTTGTCCCGGCGACGCGACTTCTGAGTCTTCTTCGGGCCAGCGGCCCGGCTCTTCGGAGGCATGCGCTATCCCTACTTCTTCTTGCCGGCGACGGTCTTCTTCGGACCCTTGCGCGTGCGGGCGTTGGTCTTGGTCCGCTGGCCACGCACGGGCAGGCCACGACGGTGGCGGATGCCCTGGTAGCAGCCGATCTCGATCTTGCGACGAATGTCGGCCTGCACCTCGCGGCGCAGGTCACCCTCGACCTTCATGTCCGAGGCTTCGATGAAGTCGCGGAGCTTGGTCAGGTCGTCGTCGCTGAGGTCCTTCGAACGCAGGTCCGGGCTGACGCCGGTCTGGTCCAGGATCTCCTTGGCGCGGGTACGGCCGATGCCGAAGATGTAGGTCAGCGCGATCTCCATGCGCTTTTCGCGCGGGAGGTCGACGCCCATCAGACGTGCCATGTTTGGCGATTCCTTACTTTTGCGGAGGTCTGCTCCCTGTCCGTCCCCGCGAAGTGGGGCCCCGGCCTCCGTACCGGGGGTAGGCCGCCGTCCGTCCCGCTAGGGACTCGCCGACGGCGACTGGAGCTGGGAGTTCTTCTTCATTGCCAGTCCGAACCGCGATTCGGTGCTTGGCGGTGAATCAGCCCTGGCGCTGCTTGTGGCGCAGGTTCTCGCAGATCACCATGACTCGCCCGTGACGGCGAATCACCTTGCACTTCTCGCAGATCGGCTTGACGGACGGCTGAACCTTCACGTCAGATCCAATCTGGGTTGGTGTTCACTGGCCGTGAACACAGTTTTTCCCCGGCCGGTTTGACCGGGGAAAACCCGGGAATCGAGGCCCCGGAAGTCTTTGCGCACCCGCGGGGGTGACTCACTTGTAGCGGTAGACGATGCGCCCGCGAGTCAAGTCGTAAGGCGACAACTCAACGACGACGCGGTCCTCGGGCAGAATGCGGATGTAGTGCTGCCGCATCTTGCCGCTGATGTGGGCCAGAACCTTGTGCCCGTTCTCCAGCTCGATCCGGAACATCGCATTGGGCAACGGCTCGCTGACTCGGCCCTCGACCTCGATGGCCCCTTCCTTCTTCGCCATATCCTCCGCGATCCCGGTTAGGCTGAACCTGGTTGGTTCAAGCTCATTACGGCAGGTCGGCCGGAAGTTCGTGGTGCATGACGGCCAACCCGGTGACATACTCACTGGAGGCGGCACTAAGACATGCCACAGCCACTATGTAAGTCACCAGCCGCCTAGCTTACCCGTTTCCCCAGATCCGGCCAAATACGGGGCACTGTGACGTGCTCTGTCACGCGCGAAGACTCGCTCGATCATGCGCGAAGTCGGCTGCCCGCACCGACATGCCGGGCACAGCCGCGCCGGAGATCGCTAAACTACGGCCTGTCCAGCAAGATCGGTCGAGCACCCGGGGGTAGATGTGAGTCGCGAGAACGACGGCCTCCCCATGCTCCCGCCCTGGCTGTCCGAGAGCGACGTCACCGACACCGCCTACGAGGCTCCCCCGGTCCAGAACCTCCCGCAGGACGAGGTCATCCCGAAGGCCAAGGGCAGCCGCGGCCTCTTCGGCAAACGCCCCTCCTGCAAAGCCGACCCCGCACCCCAGGCCTCCGCACCTGCTCCGGACCGACAGCGCCCAACCGCCTCGGACCGCAAGCAACCCGCCGCCCCGGCTCCCCACTCCCCCGCGGCCGACCCGACCACGACGCCCCCGGGCACCCCCATCCCCCAACGCGACCCGGGCACCCATTTCAACCTCCCCTCCCGCGGCACCCAACCGACCCCGCCGGTTCCGCAGCCGGACGGCCCGGCCACCCCCAACGGCCAGCGCCCCACGCCCGCACAACCAGACGGCCGAGGCTTCGTTCCACAACAACCGAACGGCAAGGGCACAGCCCCCGCCCAGCCAGATGGCCATGGCTTTTGGCCTGCCGGCCAAGGCGGTGCGCAGCCCAACGGTCAAGGTTTCGGCCCCGGGCAGCCGAGCGGCCAAGGCGGACAGCCGCTTCCAGGTCAACCGTCGATGCCGCCGCAGGCGCCGGGCCCGCGCTTCGACGCCCCGCCCACCTCCGGCGGCCAATTCCCGCAGCCGCGGACCGCCCCGGAACCGCCTCGCCCGGGCCCGGATTCGGGCCCCGTCGCACCGACGACGGGTCCGCAGTTCTCGGCTCCGCCCGCGCCGGATGCTGCGGCCGACCAGTCCGCGCATGCACGGCCGCAGCACAGCAAGCCCGGTTTCACCCCGCCGCCGCTGCCGCCGTCACCCGCCACGCGCCACGGTTCGACAGCCCCGGAGCCCGCCCAGGCGGGCCCCGGACCGGCGCACTTCGGCGCGTCTCTCGCGGGCACGCCGGACTCGGCGTCCCCGGCCCACACCCCCGCCGATCCGGCCAGTCGCCGTCCGCTGCCGCCCGCCCCGGGTGAATCCGGTTCGGCGGCAGCCGATTCCGCGCCCAACGCTGTGCGCCCACCGCTGCCGCCCGCCCCCGGCGAGGCCGACTCCGTGACTCCCGGCGTCGACGATCCCGCCGGTGTGACGACCAAGATCTCGCAGCCGCCCCTGCCCCCGGCACCGGGCGAACTCGACGCGCCCGGCCCCGACCTCATCGCCCCCTCCGCGCCGGCGACCCGTCAGCCGCTTCCCCCGGCCCCCGAAACCGCCTCGGGCACAGCCCAATCGGACGACGTCCCAACCACCGCACAGGGTGCGACCGGCGAGACCCCCGCCATCGATCCAGCCACCGGCATCCCCGGCTCGACCACCGGCGTCGCAAGCCCGGTCACCGGCGTACCGGCCTCCGCTGCCGACCCCGATCCGGTACCGAACACGACCGCCGCCGCCCACGGTCTGCTGGACGCGCAACTGGCCACCCTCGGCGGCACCCTCGCCGGCCCGAACCCGCTGTCCCCCAACGGGGCCGCGGACACGTCCCGGAACCAGCCGACCGGCTTCCCCTCGGCCGCACACCGGCACAGCACCGACCCCACCGGCAACGACACCGAGCAGCCCGAACCCGGCACCGACTTCGATGAGCCGATGACCCCGGGCCGCCACCGCGCCATGGACGTCCCGCTTCCCCTGTCCACCCAGCACGGTTCCGGCCCGCTACCCCAGATCCCCGGCCCGGGCCCGCAGGGTTCCGCCCCGATGCCGCAGGCACCCAACCAGATTCCGCAGGCGCCCGGCCCCGGTCCACACGGCTCCGGCCCTGTCCAGCAGGTTCCCAGCTCTGTTCCGCAAGACTCCGATCCGAATTCGCACGCGCCCGGCCCGCGGGGCTCGGGAGCGATGCCGCAGGTCCCCGAGGACGGGGCGCAGGGTGGTGGCCAATGGATGCCGCCGGCTCCGCCCGTACCGGGTCAGGTTCCGGGCGCAGCGGGTCGGCAGTCCGGCGCTGACTCGAATGTTCCGCCATTGGGCTCCGGGGCCGGGTTCCCGCCGGGAACCGTTCCGCCGCAGCTGAACCCATGGTCGCAGGGCTCGACCCAGGTCGGGGCAGTTCCGGAAGGGATACCCGGGGCTGCGCCGGTACCGGGTCAGGGCAGCATGCCGGGCCCCCGGTCCATGGGCGGGGCAGCCGATGTTGCGGACCCGGACGAGAATCCTTGGGCGAGCGCGCCGCTTTCGGAGGCGGCGGCCGCCGGTCTCACCGGGCCGCATCCGAGCGCGCCCGCTCCGGCGGGCCCGCCGGGACAACCGCATTGGGGTCCGGGTGGTGCCGGGCAGCAGGCCGATGGTTCCGTACCGGGGCAGATGCCTTGGGGCGCACCGGGACAGCAAGGCGGTCCGGTACCGGGCATGGACGCACCCATGCCGTGGAACGCACCGGGTTACGAGCAGGCCCATCCGGGCGGGCCGGGGCAGGGCGGGGTTCCGGGGCAGCCCGGAGTCGGCGCGCCCGGGCAGTCGCACTGGGCCGCGCCGGGGCAGCAGTCGACGGCTCCGGCCGCGTACGGACCGGGCGAAGCCGGACAGGCCCCGTGGGGCGGTCCGGAACAGCCCTCGGGGTATCCCGGTGGGCCGGTGCAGAATTCGAACTTCGCGCCCGGGGCGGGTCCGGCGCAGTACGGTCCCGCGGCCGGGCAGTATGGTGCGCCGGGGCAGACGTGGGGAGCGAACGGTCCTGGCAGGCCCGCGCCTTCGCTCGACGATGTGCATGTGCGGCGGGCCACGAAGGCCCCCGGTTCGGGGTGGCGTCGGGCCGTGCACCACATGTCCGGTGGTGCGATCAATCCCGGGATGTCCGCGGAGGAACGGCGGCTACAGGAGTTGGTGGCTCGCATTCGCCAACCCGTGCGCGGGGATTACCGGATCGCGGTGCTCTCGTTGAAGGGTGGCGTCGGCAAGACGACGACCACCATGGGGCTGGGCTCGATCTTCTCGTCGATTCGCGGTGACCGCGTTATCGCCGTCGATGCGAATCCGGACTTCGGAACCCTGTCGCAGCGCGTCCCGTTGCAGACCCGCTCCACCGTGCGGGATCTATTGCTGGACGAGCACATTCAGCGGTATTCCGATGTCCGCCGCCACACCTCGCAGGGCAGCAGCCGACTGGAAGTGCTCGCAAGTGAACGCGATCCGGCCGCCTCGGAAGCCTTCAGCGAGGACGAGTACCGCGCCGTGGCCCGCATCCTCCAGCGCTTCTACAACATCATCCTCACCGACTGCGGTACCGGCCTGATGCATTCGGCCATGGCGGGCGTCCTGGACCTGGCCCACTCCCTGGTCCTGATCTCCTCCTCGGCCATCGACGGCGCCCGCAGCGCCGCCGCCACCCTGGACTGGCTCTCCCTGCACGGCCACGACCACCTGGTCCGCAATGCCGTGGTGGTCATCAACCTCCCGCGCCCCGGTGCCCCGAATGTCGGAATCAACCAGCTGCGCGACTATTTCCTGTCCCGTTGCCGCGCGGTCCACATCATCCCCTACGACGCTCACCTGGGTGAGGGCGCCGAAATCGACCTGCACCGCCTGAGCAAGCCGACCAAGCGCGCCTATGTGGAATTGGCGGCGACGGTCGCCGACGATTTCTCCGCCGACCACCGCCGTTATCGCGGCTGAATTGAATCGGTTCGGCGGCATCGAGTTCAGTCCCCTCACCCGCACATGACATAGCACCCAACCGGTGCTAATTTGTGGCTCGCGCCGGTCTTCTCGTCGCGGTACGGGCTCGCATGGTTCGGCGGCCCGCGGCTGTCCGGTGATGAGGGTTAGTACT
>NZ_BJWY01000010.1 GCF_007990715.1 Nocardia seriolae NBRC 15557
CGACACTAGCTGTGCCTGGTCGTCGCCGACCTGAACTCGACCAAGAGCCTGGGCTCGGTGATGGCGACCGGCGTGCTGGTCAGCTTCGCGGTGCTCATCACCCTGTATCCGGCCCTGCTGGTCCTGTGCTGGGCTCACCGCGACCGTCACCGCGCTGGCGGCGATCGCCGGTCCGGCCCGGCGGATCGCGGTGGCCATGGCCGCGTAGCGATCCTCCGCGCGGCGCAGCTCCTCCCGATAGCGGGCTGTGAGCAGCAGGGCGTAATCGGTGCCCGCACCGAAAACCAGGACGGTGAGCAGGAATTCGGTATCGCTGTTCACCGTGAGGCCTGCGTGCGCGGCCAGCACGTATATCAGGGCCTGCGCGACGGTCAGCGCGACGCCCACGCACAGCAGCGGCAGCAGCCACAACACCGGACTGCGGTAGGTGACCAGCAGGATGAGCACGACGATGGCCACCACCCAGAAGGCGATGGCGGCCCAGGCGATTCGGCGCAAGAGCTTCATCGCACAACCTCCGGTTCCGGTACCCGCGCGGCGGTGAAGGCCGCCACCGCGACGGCCGCGGCCACCGCGATCGGCGTCAGCGCGCCGACCACCTGATGCGGCCGCGCCGCCATCAGAAACGCCCCCGCCAGCGTGAAGGCGGGCGCACCCCACTGCACCGCCGCCAATGCCTATATCGCGCGCCCCTGCGGTCGATTTCCATTGCGCAGCAGTCGAAGCGTGACCGCGGCCGACACCGAGATGATGATCACCGAGACCACGCCCGCCGCCACCCACGGGCCACCCTCGAACCCCCGGCGCAGCAGCAGCCCACCCGTCATCCCGACGGCACCGCACATCGGCGGCACCACCGCGATCACCCGCCGCGACACGTGCGGCAACTCGGCGGCCGTCGAAAACCGCCGCAGCCGAGCCAATTCCGCGCATTCCACACCCAGCAGCACCGTCAACCCGAGGGCCAGCGTCACCTGCCCGGCCAGCAAGATGGACCCCACGACTACTCGCCCTCCACCGGCACGGCACGGGTCAGCTGATCGATCTCGGCGATCCGCTCGTCGGCGGCCAGGCGGCCCACCATGCAGATCTCGGTGGCGGTCGGCCCGGTGGAGCGAAGCGTGGCGTACAGCGTGTAGTGCGCCGCTATGGCGTCGCCCGACAGCAGGGCGCGATGCACCTTCACCCGCACCGCCTCGGCATTCTTGCGTGCCGGGCGCGCGTGGGTGACCAGCGCTTCGCGCGTCGAGCTCAGGCCGTCATTGCGGAAAGCGATATCGGGGGTGAACCAGCGGTCCACCACGACACCCGGATCGTCGGCACCGAAGGCCATTTCGTGTGGATAGACGGTCAGATACTCGTACAGGTCGGATTCATTTCGCATGCGGCCCACACTGCGGGCCGGCACTCACACCGGGCTCACATCCCGCTCATACGGACTGCCGCCAGGCACGCCTCGATCGCGGCCACCGCCTCGCTACGGGTGAGAACTCGGCCACGTTCGTGAGCGACAACGGCGTCGTCTCCGATCGCCGCCGCCAATTCCGCTCGCAGCGCCACGATGTCGGGATACCGGGCGTCGGCCGCACCCCGCAGTGCGTGCCCCGCCCCAGCGCCTCCGCCGCCGCGCCGGGCAGCCCGGCCGCCAGACAGGTCCGAGCCACCCCGACACTCACCTCGGCGGCCATCGGCATGTCCCTGATCGCCACCGCGGTCGCCCACGTGTCGGAGCAATGCACCACGGCCGCCCCGACCCGTCCCTCCGTGGCTCGTAACAACCCCATCCGCAGCCCGAACATGGCCCGATACGAACGATCCTCGTTCACTACCCGATTCAGATCGCGCTCCACCGCAGCCAGCACCCGCGCCGATTCGCCCAGCTCTCCCTCGAATCGAGCGATATCCGCTGCCAGCAACCGCGCCAGCACCGCATCCCCGGTCGCCAACTGCTCCCTCGGCAAGGTCTCCAGCTCCGTACGCGCCGCCCCCACCGCACCGGAATGCAGCCGGATCATGACCAGCCAAACCCGCAGCGTGACCGCATTACCCAACTCCTGTGCCGGTACCAGCGCCGCGAACACCGACTCCGAAGCCCCGGCGAAATCCCCGAGCGTGGCCTGGGCGAACGCCAGATAAGTCAACGCCGTAGACCACCCCCACCGCTCCCCGGCCTCCTCGAAACATCCCGCGGCCGCCCGCAAATCCCCGTCCAGCCCGGCCACCCCGGAATCGTTGGCGCGCAGGAACGACCTCACCAGCCAGAACATCCCCCGAGTCCAAGCGTCCCTGTGCCCCAACCGCGGTCGCACCACTTCGAGCCCGGCTTCGACCCGCTCTGCCGCCAATTCCATCAGCGCCCAGGCCAATTCGGCTGCCCCATCCAGGCCCGCCCCAGTAGCGTCAGCCGCGCCCACGCGGCTGGGCTCGCCGCCGCTTTCGCGAGTAGGGAATGCAGGGCGAAGGCGGGTGCCAGGGGCTCCGGCACCCGCCCGAGGAGATCCTCGGCGAACCGCGCCACCCCGTCGACGAGGTGCTCGCAATTGTCGAGGATCAGCAGGGCGGGCGCGGTCGGCAACGCCTCCGCCAGCGACGCCACCGGATCCGCCCCGGACGGCTCATGCGCACGCGACATCGCCACACCGAGCCCGGCGGCCACCGCCTGCGGCAGATCCGAGACGTCGGTCATCGCGGCCAATTCCGCCACCCCCACGCCACCCGGAAACCGCCCACCCAACTCGCCCCCGAGCGTGACGGCCAGCCGCGTCTTCCTGCCCCGCCCGGCCCCACCAGGGTCACCAGCCGAGCCCGCCCCAGCCGACCCGCCACCTCCCCCCGGTCCATCTCCCGCCCGACAAAACTCGTCAACGGAGCCCGCAACCGCCCCCTCGCCCCCACCTCGCCGCCCGTCGAATCTCGCTCCCGTCGCGCCCCCGGCGGCATCCGGCCGCGTTCTGCGTGCGAATCCAGTTGGGCCGCCACCGGATTGCCGTCCCCGCCCGGGTGCGGACGCGCTCCCGGGTGGCTGTCGTGTCCGGCCTGCGGATGCGGTGCAGGCAGAGTCTGCTCGGCGGCACGCTGCTCATTGGGCCGTGCGGGGATCTCGCCGCGGAGGAGTTTGAGGTGCAGGTCGAGGAGTTCGGGGCCGGGGTCGGTGCCGATCTCGGTGGCCAGCAGGGTTCGGTAGTGGTCGAAGGTGGCGAGGGCCGCCGTGGTCCGGCCCGCGTCGTGGAGGCCGCGAAGGTGCAGCAGTCGCAGGGGCTCGCGGAGAGGGGTGGCCGCGATCAGGTCCTCGAGTTCGGCGATCAGTAGGGAATCGCCGGGGCGCGTGGTCAATTCGGTGGTGAGAAGTGCCTCGGTCGCGGTGGTGCGCAGTTCGGTGAGTCGGGTGGTGGTCGCCGCCGCGAACGGCAGTTCGGCCACATCCGCGAGGGCCGGGCCGCGCCACAGGGAAAGTCCCTCGCGCAGTTGCCAGACCGCGCGGGCCGGGTACCGGTGCGCCGGTCGGCGCGCGACCGACGCGATCAATGCGCGGTGGACAGCAGGCGGGCTCGCTGACGGGCCTCGTCTTCCGGGCAGGTGGTGGCCAGCGCCCGGCGGCGATTGGTGCGGACGGCCGCGCTGAAGAGCTGATACTCGGCCGAGGGGACACAGATTTCGCGGTACGGGTGGCGCGGGGCGGCCCGGCGGTGCGGGCCGGGAATGACGACGCCGCGCCGCGCACCGGCCTCCTGCGCGCGCACCCACTTCTGCATGCTGCGGGAATCGATACTGGGCAGGTATTCCACCGCACGATCCCATTCCAGGCCCTCCACCTGCATAGGATCGGCGACCGCGGTCACGACAACGGCATATGCCGTACCGACGGTGTTGTCCGCCATTGGATCTACCCCCTGTCCATGCTCGAGATCTCCGGCGTTGCGCGGGGAATGTTCAGGATACGTCGAAAGATCTTGCACTACTGAGTCTTTCGCTGTACCCGCAGGTAGTTTGCGGGTACTCCGCAGTCCTCTCGGGCCGAACCGGGCAGGTGTGAGCGGAATTCCGGCCCGGGCGCGGGGGTTGTCCAGCGGGCTGGAAGTGGCACGAATCACCCGCTCGCCGGGCCCCGGAATACGCCCGCGACCCCGTATGTTCAGGTGGTTGCCATATCCACCAAAGGTGGAAGCGACCACAGGAGGACCCGTGCAGTTCGGACTATTCAGCGTCGGCGACGTCACCATGGACCCCACCACCGGCCGGACCCCGACCGAGGCCGAACGCATCCAGGCCATGGTCGCCATCGCCCGCAAGGCCGAGGAGGTCGGCCTCGACGTCTTCGCCACCGGTGAGCACCACAATCCGCCGTTCGTGCCGTCCTCGCCGACCACCATGCTCGGCTATATCGCGGCCAAGACCGACCGGCTGGCACTGTCCACCGCGACCACGCTCATCACCACCAACGACCCGGTGAAGATCGCCGAGGACTTCGCCATGCTGCAGCACCTGTCCGGCGGCCGGGTGGACCTCATGATGGGCCGCGGCAATACCGGACCCGTCTATCCGTGGTTCGGCAAGGACATTCGTGACGGCATCCCGCTCGCGGTGGAGAACTACCACCTGCTGCGGCGGCTGTGGCGCGAACGGAATGTGAACTGGGAGGGCAAGTTCCGCACCCCGCTGCAGGGCTACACCTCGACACCCGCACCGCTGGACGGCACCCCGCCGTTCGTGTGGCACGGTTCCATCCGCTCGCCCGAGATCGCCGAGCAGGCCGCCTATTACGGCGACGGGTTCTTCCACAACAATATTTTCTGGAACCCGGAGCACACCAGGCAGATGGTGACCCTGTACCGCCGCCGCTTCGAGCACTACGGGCACGGCGCGGCCGAACAGGCCATCGTCGGACTCGGCGGGCAGGTCTTCATGGCCGGGACCGAGGCCGAGGCCAAGCGAATCTTCCGGCCCTACTTCGACAATGCGCCCGTCTACGGTCACGGCCCGTCGCTGGAGGACTTCAGCGAAATGACCCCGCTCACCGTGGGCACGCCCGAGCAGGTCATCGAACGCACCCTGGGATTCGCCGACAATGTCGGTGACTACCAGCGCCAGCTGTTCCTCATGGACCACGCGGGCCTGCCGCTGGAGCTGGTGCTCGAGCAGGTCGAGATCCTCGGCCGCGAGGTTGTCCCGGTGCTGCGCAAGGAATTCGAGGCCCGCCGCCCCGCCGGGGTGCCCAGTGACCTGCCGACCCACGCGTCGCTGGTCGCCGCCGGTCCCGACGCCCCGCACCACCTGGTCGAGCCCGCCCGCGAGCGCGTGCTCGCCGAAGAGAATTGAGGACGGCCATGAGTCGCAAACTCGTCGTGCTGACCGCCGGGCTCTCGCAGCCCTCGTCCACCCGGCTGCTCGCCGACCAGCTCGCCGCCGCGGTCACCGCGGCGGTGGGCGGGCGCGGGGAGAGCCTCGAGGTCGAGGTGATCGAACTGCGGGAACTGGCAAGCGATCTCGCCACCACCATGACCACCGGGCTGCCCACCCCCGCCGTGGCCGCGGCCCGGCAGCGGGTTTCCGACGCCGACGGCATCATCGCGGTGACACCGGTTTTCACCGCGAGCTACAGCGGCCTGTTCAAGATGTTCGTCGACATCCTGGACACCGATGCGCTCAACGGTATGCCGGTCCTCATCGCCGCGACCGCGGGCACGGCCCGGCATTCCATGGTGCTCGACTTCGCCATGCGCCCGCTGTTCGCCTACCTGCGGGCGGTCGTGGTCCCTACGGGTGTCTTCGCGGCCACCGAGGACTTCGGCTCCACCGGCCTGACCGAGCGCGTGCATCGCGCGGCCGCGGAACTGGCCCAGCTGATGGTCGCCGAAGCCACCGGCGTGCAGGGCTTCCTGCAGGACGAGCCGGTCCGCCACCGCAGTTCCGGCAATGGCGTCGGCGCGGTCCGGCCGTTCAGCGAACTGCTCGCCGGGCACACCGGCGACGGCCGGTAGCCGAACAGCTGTAGCTATTCGGTAGCTGGATAGGATGATCGAATGGCCGAGGAAATTCTGCCCGCCATCCCGCTCGACTCCTGGCGGCCCACCAAGGAAACCCTGCACCGCTACGCCCAGATCATCGGCAAGGTCGCGCTGGCCAAGGGGATCAGGCGCAACCACTGGTGGCACATGACCTATCGGCTCACCGCCCGGGGCTGGACCACGGTCCCCCTGGGCAGTGCCACCGACGGCCCGGTCTTCACCTGCGAATTCGACTTCTTCGACCACGTGCTGCGGATCTCGAACGACCGCGGCACCCAGGAGGAGATACCGCTCGGGCAGTCGGTGGCCGTCTTCTACGTCGAGGTCATGAACGGGCTGCGCAATCTGGGCATCGACGTCGTCCTGGCCCACCCCACCCCCTTCGACCTGCCCGACCACGGTCGCCCCTTCGACGAGGACGAGGAACACCGCACCTACGATCCGGCCGCCGCCCAGCGCGCCTTCCGGGTGCAGAGCCAGGTCGGCCGCATCCTGGAGCAGTTCAGCGCCACCTACTCGGGCAAGACCTCGCCGGTCCAACTCTTCTGGCACACCTTCGATGTCGCGGTCCAGCGCTTCTCCGACCGAAAGATCGACATGCCCGACAGCGTGGATCTCGTGACCCGCGAGGCGTATTCCCGCGAGGTGATCAGCGCCGGGTTCTGGTTCGGCGACGACAAGGTCCCCGCGCCGACCTTCTACTCCTACACCGCGCCCGAACCCGCCGGACTCGCCGATCAACCGCTGCGGCCCGGGTCGGCGAAATGGGCGGTCTCGGGCGCGGGCCACAATGCCTACCTGGCCTATGACGACGTGCGCGCCACCGCCGACCCGGTCGGCACCGCGCTGGATTTCTTCCAATCCCAGTACGAGGCGGGCTCGCGGCTCGCGGGCTGGGACGCTGTCGGTCTGGCCTGCCACAATGGCATTACCGATCCCGTGTTGACCTCACCGCGCCTGGGGTGGCCGGAATAACCGCATGCCCCGAATCGTCTCTCCGGCATAGTGTGTCGTAGAGGAGACATGGGATGATCACCATGGGGAGAGGGCCCGCAAGGCTTTCGCGTGTGGAGAAGAGGGGTCCAGATGCGTGAGGAACGCATACCGAATCCGACGCTGACGGCGTATCGGGAAACCACCTTCACCGCCGGTCCGAACACCCGCGTCGGGCTGATGGGGGCGCTGGTCCTGGGCAGCGTCATCCTGGTGTGGGCGGCCGAACGCGCCTCCCGCGAGGGCGACGACCACGGCTGGTTCGTGGCGGTGTCGGTCGCCGGACTGTTCGTGGCGCGTGGCCTGTACCTGCGCCGGCCCATCACCCTGCCGCACCTGACCTTCGCGGCCATGACCCTGGTGGTCTCCAACTTCTCCTACCGGACCGAGCACCCGGTCGCCGGCTTCGTCTTCCTGGCCGCCAGCGGCGCTATCCTGGTGCTGCCGCAGGGCAGCAAGCCCCAGCCCGAACAGCTACCCCGGGTAGCCGAGCTGGTGCGGCGCAGCCATGGGGATCCCTTGGCCCCCTTCGCACTCCACTCGTCCAAGAGCTACTTCTTCAATGACGACGGCTCCGCGGCCATCGCCTACCGGGCCCGGCTCGGAATCGCCGTCGTCGCGGGCGATCCCATCGGCGACGCGGGGCGCTTCCCCGAATTGCTCACCGATTTCTCGCTTTTCGCGGGCAGCCACGGCTGGAAGATCGCGATCCTGGGCGCGAGCCCCCAGGTCACCCGGACCTGGCAGCGCCGGGCCGTGGATCACCGCGGGCTGCGGGCCATCGCCATCGGCCGCGACGTCGTCATCGACGTGGGCGGATTCGATCTGGTGGGCCGCAAATTCCGCAACCTGCGCCAGGCGGTGAGCCGCACCAAGAACTTCGGCGTGACCACCGAGATCGTGCCCGAGGTCGCGCTCACCGAACCCCAGCGCGAGACCCTGCTGGGCATCGTGGACGAGTGGGGGCAGGGGCGGCAGACCCGCGGCTTCTCCATGATCCTCGACCACCTGCTCGACGGGCGGCATCCCGGCATGCTGGTGGTCATGGCGCGCGACGCCGACGGGCGGGTCGTGGGATTCCAGCGCTACGGCGTCTCCGACAACGGCCGGGAACTGAGCCTGGACGTGCCGTGGCGGCGGCACGACGCGCCCAACGGCCTCGACGAGCGCATGATCGTCGACCTGGTGGATTACTCCCGTGGGCGCGGCATCAAGCGAATCTCACTGGCCTTCGCGGCTTTTCCGGAGATCTTCGCCGACAAGCAGCGGTCGCGGCCGATGCAGCTCGCGTATCGGGCCGTGCGGCTGGGCGATTCGCTGATCCGGCTGGAATCGCTGTATCGATTCCTACGGAAGTTCAACGCCTTCGGCGATCAGCGGTACGTCCTGCTGCGGTGGCGCGAGGTAGTGATCGTGGCGCTCGCACTGCTCACCCTGGAATTCGTCCCGCATCGCAAGCAGTACTGAGTCTTTCACTTCGAGCAGTACTGAGTCTTTCACTTCAAGAAGTCGACCAGGGCGGCTGAGAAGCCGGGTTCGGCGACGGCGGCGAGGTGATCGCCGGGGACCACCACGCACCGCGCATCGGGCAGGGCGGCGGCGAGACGTTCGGGTTCGGCCGCGAACGGGTCGGCGTCGCCGGCTAGCACCAGGGCCGGAATCGTGATGCCGCCGAGGTTTTCGATCGGGGCCTCGCTGATGCCCTGGGCGACGGTGGCGATGGCCTCGCGGTCCGCGCCCAGCGCGTCGGCCAGGATCCGGAACATGCGGGCCTGCGGAACGGCGTCGCTGAGGTTGCCGGTCATGGCGGTCACGATGTCCTCGGCATCGATGACGCGCCAGTCGATTCCGCCGCAGTCCACCACCCCGCACCCGATGCCGCCGATGGCCAGCCGCTCCACCCGCTCGTCGGCCGAGGCGACCAGCAGCGAGATGATCCCGCCCATCGAATAGCCGACCAGCGCAACCCGATCCAGCCCGAGCTCATCGAACAGCGCACGCAGATCGTCGGCCATGAACTGCCACGAATAGCGGCTCCGGTCGTGCGGCTTCTCCGACCGCCCGTGCCCGCGCGCATCCAGCGAGATGACGTGGTGCCCCGCCCGGCGCAGCGCGGCGACCACGCCGACGCTCATCCAATTGGCATTGGTATCGGCCACAATCCCGTGCTGGAGGACCACCGGCACGCCCTCGCCCTCCCAGACGGTGTAGTTGAGCTCCAGCCCGTCCCAGGTGGTGAACTTCGCCATACACCCGACCCTAGCGGCCCGGCCCCCTTCCGGGCCACGATCGCCGGGGAACCCGGCCCCGCCGACTTCGCCGGGCGACGGCAGGTCAGCCCATCCGGGCCATGACGGCGCGGGGGAGCAGCGGCATCACCAGACCCAGTACGCGCCAGGGCCATTCGGGCACCGACGCGCGCACGGCCTCGCGTTCGATGGCGGCCACCATGGAGCCGACGCCCTTGTCCAGCGGCACGACGAGCTTGGCGTCCCCGGCCTTGGCGGCCATATCGGTGGCGATGAAGCCCGGCTGCACCGTGGTCACCTTGATCGGGGTGCCGCGCAGCTCGATGGCCAGCCCCTCGCCCAGCGCCGTCACGCCCGCCTTGCTGGCGGCATAGGCCGTCTTCTTCCCGGGCAGCCCGCGCACGGCGCTCATGGAGGAGATGAGCACCAGGTGTCCCGCCTGCTGCTGCCGGAAGATGCTCATCGCCGCCTCGGCCTGGGCCAGCGCGCTCACGAAATTCGTGGTGGCCGTGGCCAGATTCGCATCCGCCCGCCCGGTGCCGATGCGGGCGCCCTTCCCGATCCCGGCATTGACGATGACCCGGTCCAGGCCGCCGAGCTCGGCGCGCAGTTTCTCGAAGACCTTCGGGACGGCCGCGTGGTCGTCCACGTCCAGGCCGCGGACCGCGATCGTAATTTCCGGGTGCGCGGCGAGCAGTTCGTCGCGCAGTTCCTCGAGGTTCGCCACGCGCCGCGCGCACAGGGCGAGATCGCGGCCGCGCCGGGCGAATTCGCGGGCCATGCCCGCGCCCAAGCCCGAGCTGGCACCGGTGATGAGAATCTTGCGCCTGGTCATGCCGTCACCCTAGCCGCGTCGGCGGAATTCCTTCGCGCGAGCAGGGTTATCCGAATGACCCGGTGTTCGGTCGGGCGGGCGCCAGGTGCCAGGCACCGCAGTTCTGGGTGGAGAACGCCACGTCGGTCGCCTTGATCTCCACGGTGACCGGCTTGGTGCGGACGAAGTCACTGGCGATGATGTAGTAGTTCGGGTCCGGATAGTCGGTGGGGGTCTGGACCTTCCACAGCCGCCGCCAGAAGCAGCCGCCGGTGGCCGGGTCGGGCGTCCCGTCGCCGATATAGGTGCCCGGCTCGATATCCACATTGACCAAGTAGGTGCCGTCGACCGTGATATCGGTGGCCAGTTCGGCGGCCGCGATTCCCGATGCCGTCATTGTCAGCGCGGAAGCGAAGGCTCCCGCGGCCACGAGCGCGCCTGCACGCACAGTTTGCCTCCCTGAGCAGCTCACTTGCGCCGCACGGTTCCCGGCGTGCGGCGTCGGGTGACCCCCGCGTCTCCCGGGGAGGGGTCTATCAGAAAATCCGGTCTGTTTTCGGGAAATCGGCCGGATTCGGGTAATTACACAATCGCGAGCGATGCCCTTGCGGGCTTCCCGACGATATTCAGGACATGGGAAGTCCTTGCCCGGTCATCGTGACCGAATGCGCCGCGCACTGCGCCCGGCTGTGCACCGACGCGGGCCTGGCGGCCGTGCTGGCCGCCGACCGTGGACTGCTGCACTGGCGGGCCATGAGCCGCCTCGGTGATCCGGGCCTGGCCGAGCACGCGGTACAGGAGACCCTGCTGCGCGGCTGGCGCGCCTGCGCCAGCTACGACCCCGGCCGGGGCAGCGTGCGCACCTGGCTGCTCACCATCGAACGCAACGTCCTCACCGACACCGCCCGCTTCCGGGCCGCCCGCCCCGGCGACACCAACTGGGACGAGATCGGGGAACAGGCCGAAAATCACAGTGCCCGCCCCGATTTCGTGGAAGATCTGACCGACGGGCTGTTGGTCGCCGACCTGCTGGCCCAGCTTCCGGCGGCCCAGCGCGACGCGGTCGTGCAGGTCATCCTGCGCGATCGCGCCTACCAGGACGTCGCCGCGGATCTGGGGATACCGGTCGGCACCGTGAAGACCCGCGTGCACTACGCGCTGCGTTCGCTGCGCCGTTTGCCCCTCAGCGCGTGAACCGGCGGAGCTTCCCGCACGTCACACAAGAGTGGCCGGCCCGAGACCGACCGGACGGCCCCCGAGCGAGGAGTTATCGATGACCGAAACCAATCCGGGCCCCGGCGGATTCGCCCTGGACCGCCGCACCGCCCTGGCCGCCACGGCGATTGCCGTCACCGCGATGACGGTGGCGGCCTGCAACGACGGCACGAGCGAGCCCGCCGCGGCCGCGTCCAACACCACCCAGGCCAAGGCCCCGGCCAAGCAGCAGGACGACGACGAACTGGCCTACACGAAGGATGTGCCGGTCGGTGGCGGCATCATCAAGGGCGACACCGTCATCACCCAGCCGGCCGCGGGCACCTACCAGGGCTTCTCGTCGACCTGTACGCATCTGGGCTGCAAGGTGAACGAGGTGACCGACGGGCTGATCAAGTGCCCGTGCCACGGCAGCAGCTACCACTTGGACGGGTCGGTGGCGGGTGGGCCCGCACCGCGCGCGCTGGATGCCAAGGCCATCAAGGTGGAGGGCGACAAGATCGTTTCGGCCTGATCCGGGGTCGAATGATTCGCGGCCGCCGCGCTGCCGTTCTCCTCGGGCGCGTCGGCCGTATTCGCGCGTCCGAGTGCGGGATAGTGACGCGGTGGTCGTTTGCCCATTGCCCTCGGCAACGCCCTGAGCAGTGGTTTTGGACGTCCGACCACGGGTAACGGTTCCATTACGAAGCTTGCCAGCGGGTAGCTGATGTTGCCAGAGTGCTGGTTGTGGTTTGAGTTAAGAGCTGAGTCTGGTGTTACTAGTGGGAAGGGAGGGGCGCTCCGCCCGAGCGCCGTCCGCTTATGAAACCGAGCATCACCAAGGCCGGAATCTGCACCGCCGTCACCGCGGCGGCCATCACCACCGTGGCCGGGATCGTCCCGGTCGCCGCCCTGGCCGCGCCCGCGCTGCCCGAGCTGCCCCAGAAACTCGCCGGGAAGACCGTCTTCCTGGACCCGGGCCATCAGGGCCCCAACCACACCCAAGACGTGAACAAGCAGGTCAGTGATGGCCGCGGCGGCACCAAGGCGTGCCAGACCACCGGCATGACCAGCCTGCACGGCGTCGCCGAACACACCATCAACTGGAATGTCGCGCAATTGGTCCGCACCTCGCTCGAGGGCCTGGGCGCGAAGGTGGTGATGAGCCGTCCCGACGACACCGGCTGGGGCGGCTGCGTCGACGACCGGGCCAAGGCCGCCAGCGCCTCGGGCGCCGATATCGCCCTGAGCATCCACGCCGACAGCGGCCCGGCCACCGGGCACGGCTTCCACTTCATCGTGCCGCAGCTGCCGGTGCCCGACGCCAAGGTCAACGAGGTGCAGTCCGGCGCCGGGCTGGCCGCGACCAAGGCGCTGCGAGATGCCTACGTGCAGAGCGGATATCAGCCCGCCACCTACAACGGTGCGGTCGAGGGATTGCAGACCCGCTCGGATATCGCCGGGCCCGCGCTGACCACGGTGCCCGACGTGTTCCTCGAGATGGGCAATGGCGCCAATGTCGAGGATGCCGTGCAACTGGAGAGCCCGGAAGGCCAGCTCAAGCACGCGGTCACCATTGTCACCGGGATCGCGTCCTACCTGCTGGGCGTGCCCGTGCCCGCCGAGGCCGAGCCGGCGTCCGAGCCAGGTGCGCAACCCGGACAACAGGTTCCGGCACAGCCCGCCCAGGTGCAGGTGCCGGCCGCGGTTCCGGGGCAGACGCCCGCGCAGCCGGGTCAGGCGCAGGCACAGCCCGGACCGGCTGCCGCTCAGGGCGAGGTGCCGCAGGCCGCGGTTCCGGCGCAGGCCCCGCTCGCGCCCCAGGCCCAGCCGCAGGCGCAGGTCCCCGCGCAGCAGGCGCAGACGCCCGCGCAGCCGGGGCAGACTCCGGCGCAACCCGCACAGGCACCCCAGATCCCGACTCCGGCGGAGGTGAATCCCGAACGCGCGGGTGAGTCTCCGGTCGAGGGCGGATTGCAGGTCTTCCAGCAGCTGGCCGATCAGTTCCTGAACTGGGAGCAGGCACAGCAGGGCGTGCCGCAGACCGCGCCGCAGGCCCCGCGCGCGGGGCAGCCCGCACCGCAGGCGCAGCCCGCGCCCGCGGGACAGCCGGGTGCGGCCGCGCAGCCGCAACCTGTTGCGCCGCAGGTCGTTCCGGCGCAGCACGGCAAGGAGCCGGGTGCGCCCGGCGCGGCGGTCAAGCCGATCGCGGATCAGCGGGCGCCGCAGCGCGCACCGGGTGCCCAGCCGCAGTCGCCGGGCGCGCAACCGCAATCACCCGGCACACCGGCCAGCCCGCAGACCCCGTCCCCGGCGAGCCCTGGCGCGCAGGCGAATCCGGGCGCGCAGTCACCGTCGGCCGACAAGGGCGCCAAGTCCGACGGGCTGGATGTCGACACCATGAGCACGCTGGTGCAGACGGCCATCAAGTTCTTCGGCCCGCTGGCCAAGATGCTCATGGGCACTACCGGCGTCGCTCCGGACCTGATCAACCTGGCCTACAGCGTGGTGTCGGTACTCAGCAGCAACATGCTGAAGACGACCACCACCAACTGAGTCGACGCCCCCGCCCCGTCATTCCGGCCGGAAAGCGCGCCGGGATGACGGGGTTTTCCGTATCGGACGACGGGTTTTCGCCGTCACTCGACACATCCGAACCGCACCTGTCACATCCGAACCGTTCGGCACCTTCTGCCCCGTATCCGGCGAACCGACCGAGCCGGGCAAACATTGCGCGACCCGAACATGCGCGGGCCCTTGCACTCTCGCCTGCCTGGACAGCATGGTTCTGGCGGCGGACCGGCGCACGTGCGGACAACCTCGTGTCCGGTGGTTGGCAAGCATCCGGCGCAGGAGTTGCATGAATTCGGGTCGGGTTCAGACGGCCGGCGACAACGCCAGGTCCGATGAGGACTCGTCGATCGAGGTGGATGATGGCGTTCGGTGTGGGTTTGTCAATCGGCACGGTCAATACGGTCTGCTCGACGGCGGCCGATCGATCGGGAAAATATCCCCCCGGCCGCAAGGGCCCCAACAGCCCGCCGGCGACCTGGCGCACCACCCTCACCTTCGACAGTTCCGGTACCGCGCGGGTGGGCCGAATTCCCCGGCACGGGCGGGTGATCACCGAATTCGCCGACCTCACCCAGCGCGGAGCGCCGGTCGCGCGGGTCGGGCACCGGGCGCTCTCGGCCGCGGATCTCGTTGCGACAGTGGCCTTCAGCGTGTCCTCGGAGGTGCTGGGGCAGTCCCCGGCCGGGCCCCTGGGGAACGGGGACGCGGGCATCGCGGTGACCCACCCCGCCGGTTACCCCGCGAATCTGGTCGCCGATCTGCGCACCGCGCTGGACGGGGTCGGGCTCACCGCCGTCACCCTGGTGGCCGAGCCGATCGCCGCGGCCACCTGGCTGGCGGCCGAACGCGGGCCGCTCACACCGGGTTTGGCGCTGGTCTACGACCTCGGCGGGTCCGGGCTGGACATCACGCTGCTGCGGGTGGGCATGGGCGCGCCCAGCAATCCGGTGGTCGGACTGCCGCTGCACTCGGTCGAATACGGCGGGCGCGCCTTCGGTGACATGGTGGCGCGCAAGCTGCGCCGCACGGCCGGATCGCAGGTGGTGCCGCGCGGACTCTCGGACGCGGATTCGGGGGAGTTGCGCAGTGAGCACATTCGCCGGTCGCTGGGTCTGGTCTACAAATGCCTGCGCATCGCGGACGTGACCATGGCCGATGTGGATCGGATCCTGGTCGTCGGCGGCGCGGCCCGCCCGCCCGAGGTGGCACAGGTACTGGCCAAGGAATTGGCCCGCCCGGTGGTGGTCGGCCCGGACCCGGAACGCACCATCGCCGACGGCGCGGCCATCGCGGCCCGCCAGGCCCTGCTGGACCACGATTCCGGCGGCCACCGCCACCATTCCTTCACGGGCCTGTTCCGGCGTGTCACGCGGGTTGCCGCGCTCTGAATCGATCATTTGACCTGTTAACGGTGGGTTTGCCGGGAATCGTGTGTCTATCGGCGCTAGCTCGTGCAAGCATCTTTGCGAGCGGTTGTTGACGGCTCTCCAGTTTGGTGTAACCATGGGGCACAGATAAACGCTCTACTGGAGAGGTGACGACGATGTCTCCCACCACGACGCCCGTCGAAGACCCGGTGGTTGCCGAAGCTCAGGAGTATGCCAACAAGCTGCTGCTGCTTTCGGAAGGGTCGGTCAACAAGAACTTCGACCCATTCGAAGACATCGACTGGGAGAACCCCGACTTCGACTCCAATGCCCGCCCGGAGCGCTGGATCCTGCCGGAGTCCGCGGACCCGCTCGGCCGTCACGAGTGGTACCAGTCCCTGCCCGTCGAGCAGCAGATCGCGCTCGGCAAGTACCGCCAGGCCAATATCGCCAAGGTCGGCCTGCAGTTCGAGTCCATCCTGATCAGCGGCATGGTGAACCACACCTTCGGCCTCGCCAACGGTGACCCGGAATTCCGGTACTGCACCCACGAGATGTCCGAAGAGCTCAACCACACCCTGATGTTCCAGGAGATGGTGAACCGCATCGGCGCGGACGTGCCCGGCATGGGCCCGCTGGTGCGGCAGCTGCGCTTCTTCGGGGTACCCGTCGCGATCATGTTCCCGAACCTGTTCTTCATGGCCGTGCTCGCCGGCGAGGAGCCGATCGACCACATTCAGAAGGACATCCTCCGCTCGGGTGAGGAGGTGCACCCGATCATGCGCGGCGTCATGTCGATCCACGTCGCCGAGGAGGCGCGCCACATCTCCTTCGCGCACGAGTTCCTCAAGCAGCATGTGCCCGAGGGCAATGTCGCCAACCGCTTCGTGCTCTCGATCGCCATGCCGATCGTCATGTTCATCCTGGGCCGCTCCATCGCGACTCCGCCCAAGAAGTTCTTCCGCGAGTTCGACATTCCGGAGTCGGTGCGCAAGGAGCTGTTCTACGGCTCCAAGGAGGCCAAGCAGGTCTTCAGCGACTACTTCATCGACGTGCGCGCGCTGGCCACCGAGATCGGCCTGATGAACCCGATCTCCAAGCAGGTCTGGAAGATCTTCGGCATCGACGGCCGGGCCTCGCGCTACCGCTCGGAGCCGATCCGCTCCAAGGCCGCCCGTTCCGGCAAGGTCGCGTAGGAAGGGGAACGTCCAGTGCCGTACGTTGTCACCCAATCCTGTTGCAGTGACGCCTCTTGCGTCTACGCCTGCCCGGTCAACTGCATCCACCCCACGCCGGACGAGCCGGACTTCCTGACCGCGGAGATGCTCTACGTCGACCCGCAGGCCTGCGTGGACTGCGGGGCCTGCGCCACCGCGTGCCCGGTGGACGCCATCACCTCGACGAAGAAGCTGACGGCAGAACAGCTTCCGTTCATCGAGATCAATGCCGACTTCTACCGGCAGGAGCGGCCGCGGCCGCTGCTGGCCCGGCCGGTGCCCGCGGCGGCGGTCAAGCCGGGGCGGGAACCGTTGCGGGTGGCCGTCATCGGGTCGGGGCCCTCGGCCATGTACGCGGCCGATGAATTGCTCACCCAGCCCGGTGTTTCGGTGACCGTGTTCGACAAGCTGACCCAGCCCTACGGCCTGGCTCGCTTCGGTGTCGCGCCCGATCACGTCAAGACCCGCAAGGTGGCCAACCTCTACGACGTGATCTCCGCGCAGCCGGGATTCGGGTCGTATCTGAATGTGAATGTGGGCCAGCATATTTCGCATGATGAGCTGCTGGCGCACTTCCACGCGGTGATCTACGCGGTGGGCGCCTCCTCGGACCGCAAGCTCGGGATTCCGGGGGAGGGGCTGCCCGGCAGTGTCTCCGCCACCGACTTCGTGGCCTGGTACAACGGGCATCCGGAGCAGGCGGGGCGGCACTTCGACCTGTCGTCGCGGCGCGCGGTGATCGTGGGCAACGGCAATGTGGCGCTGGACGTGGCGCGCATTCTGACCATCGATCCGGAACTACTGGCCGGGACCGAGGTCTCGCAGCGGGCGCTGACGGCACTGCGGCGCAGCAATATCGAGGAAGTCGTGATCCTGGGGCGGCGTGGGCCGGCCGAATCCGCCTTCACCGTGCCGGAATTCGTGGACCTGCTGGGCGCTGATGTCGACATCGTGGTGGAGGGTGAGATTCCCGAACCGGTCGAGGGCATGTCGCAGAAGGTCGAGCACAAGCTGAAGCTGTTGCGCGGCTTGGCACAACGGCCGGTCGGCGGGCGCAAGCGCATCGTGTTGCGGTACCTGTCCGCGCCGGTGGCCATTGCCGGGGTGGATCGGGTGACCGGGGTCGAGGTGGTGCGCAACGAGCTCGTCACCGGCGACAACGGGGCCGTGCACGCGGTGCCGACCGAGGATGTCGAGACTTTCGACGCCGGGCTGGTGCTGACCTCGGTCGGATACCGGGGCGTGGCGCTGCCGGGGCTGCCGTTCGACGAGCGGGCCGGGATCATTCCGAATGCCGACGGCCGGGTGACCGAGGAGTCCGGCGGCGCGGTGGTGTCGGGTGCCTATGTCACCGGATGGATCAAGCGCGGGCCGACCGGATTCATCGGGACCAACAAGTCGTGTGCGCAGCAGACCGTGCGGCAGCTGGTGGATGACTTCAATGCCGGCCGGTTGGCCCAGCCTGCCCGTGGCGCAGGCGATTTCGACCGACTGGTCGGTGAGCGGCAGCCGCACGCCATTCGCGGTGGCGCGGTCAACCGGCCCCGCCGCAGGCTCCCACTGCTGGTGCGTCGCTGATCCAACCCCTTTCGGCGATGTCCACCCGAGGCCGTCGCACGCCGATTCCCGGGCGTGCGACGGCCTTCGCCATTTCCGGGATGACGGGGGCGGCGGGATCGCACTCTTGTGCCGGATCCGCTGACTTTTTGTGCCTGGCAACGTATCCGGCCGGGCTTCGGCTGCGAATCTTCGGGGCCCGGCGTGCGCGCCGTACCGATGATGTTGTGCGAGTTGTAATGCCGCGTTTGCTCGGAGCGACATCACCGGTAGTACAGAAGATTTCATCGCGAATCACGGACGGTGAAGCGGCCCGCGTGGGGTATTCCGGGGTAGCTACCGACCAGTGATCGGTAATTCCCCGCTCCGAACTGACGTTGCGGTTTTGTTTTCCGGACACTATTCGCCTACCGGTTGGTATGTATTTTTCGTTCGCTGAGCTGTAGCCATCGGGAAAGACTGTTCGGTTGTTTTTGTCTGGCAGTCGGATTCGATCTTGCTCGGGCGGTTGCCTGACCAGTAGATTCGCCATCTTCGCTACTGGACGCGAAATCTTTTCTCCCGATTCGATATTCAAGTCCCGCAAACGCCAGCTAACCTGAACGCGCTGTTTGGAAAACGACCGCGACCACATGGTTGGTACGCCTGTGGGGCCGTGGTCTCGGTGCGTTGACGGGATAGCGATGACAGTTGGCTTTGGCATGAGCATCGGTACAGTGAACTCCGTATGGGCGACCTCGGCCGGTGATCGGATCCGGCCCTCGGTGCGCGTTCGCCGCACGGCGGTCACCTTCGACAGCGCCGGCGGGCCACGAATCGGGGGGATTCCCCGGTTTGCGCCGGTCGTCACCGACTTCGCCGATCTCACGACCGAGCCGGACCCCGTGGTCATCGGCGGCCGCATCTGGTCCCCGGCGGACCTGGTGGCGGCCGTGGTGAACGGGCTCATCGAGTCGAACGCCCCCGAGGCTCCCGCCGTAACCACCTACCCCGCTTGCTATTCGGACAAACACGTCACGCGGTTGCGGCGGGCGCTGGACTGGTCCGGGGCGGCCGACGTCACCCTCATGCCCGAGCCGGTCGCCGCGGTGGAATGGCTCGACAATGAATACGGCATCTCCGAGGCCGGACTGACGCTGGTCTACGACCTCGGCGGGAACAGCCTCGACCTCGCGGTGGTGCGCACCGAGGCCGACCGCCAGGAGCGGGGCATCCTCGGCCGCGCCGAACGCTCACACGAATACGGCGGCCGCCCGCTCGGGACCCTGCTGGCGCGCTACGCCCGCAGCATCGCGCCCGGCGCGACGCAACCGGTGTCGGCCGTGGTGCCCGCCGCCGATACGAATCGGTTGCGCAGCTGGCACATTCGCAATTCACTACGGCAGGTGCGCTCCTGCGTGCACCGCGCCGGGCTGCACATGGAGGAGATCGATCGGGTGCTGCTCATCGGCGGCGCGGCGCGGCCCGCCGAGGTCGCGCGGGTGCTGGCCGACCTGGGCCGCCCGGTGATCATGTCGCCCGATCCGGCGCACACCGTGGCCGTGGGCGCGGCCATCGCCGCCTTCCGCAGCATCGACAACGGCTCGGCCATCGCTCGCTACGCGCCCCGTGCGGCCGTGATCTCCGGTGCGGCAGTGGCTTCCGCGCTGGCCATGTCGGCGGCCACCGTGCTCGGCGGGCTGGTCGCCGGACCGCCCAATCTGAAGGCCGCCCCCGAACCGGCCGACCCGCCGGCGGGTGCGACCGCGCTCGGCACCGGCGATGTCATAGTCCTGGAGGACGCGGCCGCGCCGCCCGGCCGGGGATCCCACGCCATCGCCACGGTGGCCGCCGTCCGCGCCTACGCGCCCATCGCCCCCACCGTCACCCAGACCTGGGTCAAGGGCCGCCCCGTCGACACCACCAACGCGGGCACCCACTGCGAAACCCGCGCCTTCACCGACGGGGCCGTCACCTACGCCAACCCGGCCCAGTTCACCAACCCCCTGCCATTCCAGAACCCCGCCCTCAACGGCTGGACCGTCGGCCCCATCACCGGCGGCACCCTCCCGGCCGTCAGCATTCCCGGTAACACCGCCCAGCCGATCTCCGGCACCCTCCCCGGCACGCCCCTGCCCGGGACCTCGCCCGGCACGACCCTGCCCGGAACCTTGCCCGGCACAACACAACCCGGTTCCGGTCTGCCGGGTGCGGGCCAACCCGCCGCAGGACAACCCGGCATGGGTCAGCCCGACGCGGGCCAGCCCGGCGGTGCACAACCGGGGGCGGGTCAGCCCGGCACGGGCACCGGCGACCCGGGCACCGGCCAACCCGGCGCGGCTCAGCCCGGCAGCACCGATCCGGGCGGAACGGCGGGCGGCGGCCAGCCCGGGTCCACCCCGGCCGACGGAACCCCGACAGGTGCCACCCCCGGAATCTCCACCCCGGGCAGCACAACCGGCGGAACCACCACGGGCGGAACGCCTTCGGCAGGCACCCCCGGCACCGGCTCCCCGGCCGGAGGCGCGGGCTCCACCCCCGGCGGCACCACCGGCAACCCGGCCGGATCCAATACCGGCGGCTCCCCAGGCGCTTCCAACCCCGGCGGAGCCAACCCCGGCGGCTCGAACCCGGGTGGATCCAACGTCGGTGGTTCCAGCCCCGGTGGTTCGAACCCCGGCTGGTTCCAGCCCGGCTGGTTCCAGCCCGGCTGGTTCCAGCCCGGGTGGTTCGAACCCGGGTGGTTCCAGCCCGGCTGGTTCCAACCCCGGCGGCTCGAGCCCAGGTGGTTCCAGCCCCGGTGGTTCGAAGCCGGGTGGTTCCAACCCCGGCGGCGGAATCGGTTCCGGCGCAGCCTCTCCCGGCGGCTCGGGCGCAAGCTCCCCGGGCGGCGCGACCGGCGGTACCAACGGTGGCGGCTCCAGGGGCGGCGGCTCCGCACCCGGCGGAATGGGCGGTGGCGGCATGAGCGGCGGCGGAGTGGGCGGCGGCGGCATGAGCGGCGGCGGAATGGGCGGCGGCGGAATGGGCGGTGGCGGTATGGGCGGTGGCGGCGGTGCGGGTGGCGGCGGCAACGGAGGTGGTTCCGGTGGCCACCGCTGATCACCTACGACGCTGCACTTCTCGGCGGCCCTTGCGGTCCCGGAGCGGTCACCTCGGATCGGTGAAATCTCACCCGCCGATCTCGAGCCCTGCTCTGCCCGAAGGCCTTCCAGACTTGGCGGCCACAGCCGATGTGAACGGGTCCGAGTCGGCGGCCGACGGGACGGCGACGGGTGTCGATCTCGTGCGGCACTGCGTATCCCCGCGACCCTCGTGTTCCTCACGCGATCGCTTCGCACCGGCTGATTTCCGCCGATCGCCGGTGCGGTGGCCGGCTCGCGGGGCGGGCGATCCGCGCTCCGCGAGCCTGGCGGCGCTGGTTCTCGGCGGTCGGCTGCATTGTGCTGCGGTTGGGCGGAGGGATTGCGGGGGTCGGCTTTTCGGCTTGACCCGCGGCGGGCGTGATGTCCCACACGCCGGCGCGGGTGGCGGGGGAGACGGGGCGGTGGCGTCCCACCATTCGCCCTCTCCCCACGGCGACGCAGGTGGACGGCGGGACTGACCAACCCGCCCCACCTCGTCCCCGAACTCGAGCGAGGCCGGCAGCGGCCCGCTCCCATGGACCGGCGACAGGACGGCAGGGGACCTGCACCCCCTCGGCTTGTTGTCGAAAGTGACCGGCCCACCCCGCGTTTCCAGTGCCCGGACGCGTGGTGGGCCTGTCGCGAATCCTCGATGGACACAAAGCGATTCAGCGAGGGGTGAAGCCGCCGTCGATGGCCAGCGCCGGAACCTGGTGGCGCAGAACGTAATAGACCGCCGTCAGATTGAGCTCCAGATCGGCGCGCCAGCCGCCCTCGTCGATATCCTGCACCGCACCGAAGGCCCTGACCGCGCCCACGTTGTTGAAAGCCGCGTCCAGACGCCCAATTTCGTTGACATGTCATAGTCAACCTCGCGGGGGAAGTGGTCACTGGCGGGAAACGGCCGTCGCACTTGACGTATCAACGACCTCGGGGATCTCCGGATCAGCTGGGAGCCAGCAGATCCGGGAGCTCGTCGAGACCGTTGATGACGGTGGCGCGGGTGGCGTCGGGTAGTTCCGCGGTGAGGTAGCCCCAGGGGCCGCGGCGGATCAGTGCCGGCATCATGCCCGCCGCCAGGACGGGCAGGACGTCATTGTCGACGCGATCGCCGACGTAGCAGATCTCGGCCGGGGTGACGGCGGCCACCTCGGCGACCTTGGTGAAGAATTCCGGATCCGGCTTCTCCAGATCCCACTCGGCCGAGGTGAAGATGCCGTCCACCGGCAGGGTCATGCGCTCCAGGGCCGATTTCGCCTGTGGCGGTTGATTCCCGGCGATGATCACGGTGATGCCGCGGCGCCGGAGTTCGCCCAGGGCCCGCCGGACATCGGGGTAGAGGTCGTCGGCGTCGAAGTTGACGCGCAGGCTGCCGGGTTCCTCGGCGGCCCAGGCGATCTGCTCGGCCTCGATATCGATGCCCGGCCGCACCAGCTCGAACGCGTCGACGAGGGGGCGTCCGGTGGCCGCCATGCCGCCGATCACGCCCAGGAAGGCGAAGCGCGGGATGCCGAGCCGGTCGGCCCAGCGGCACCAGATGCGCGTCTCGTCGATCAGCGTCTCGCCCACATCGAAAACCGCAGCCTTGATCATTCGCCCAGCGTATCGGGCGCGCGGTCAGCGCCGTGCGGTGAGGAAGGCTCAGGGCTGTGCATTGATGAACCCGATGACGGTCGCGCCCCACCAGCAGATCTGCGACACCAGGCCGGTGGCCGCGCCCCAGGCCAGTAGACGCGGCGTCAGTGCGGTGTCGCCGCAGGCCCGCAGGCGGCGGTTGAGCGCGCCCGCCTGAATGCCGTTGAGGGTCAGCACGAGAACCAGCGCCAGCTTGGTGCGCGTCATGGTCGAGGCCAGATTCGGTTCCAGCACGCAGCCGCTGGCCACCAGCCCGGCCAGTCCGAGCCAGATCGGCACGTGCAGCGTGCTCACCGTGCGCAGTGTCTCGGTCAGCGTGAGACGTCCTGCGGCCCAGCGTAAGACGTAGGAATCGGCCATGAGCACGCCGCCGAATCCGATCACCAGCGAGACGAGGTGGATGAACAGCCCGCCGGTGTGCACGGCCGGACTGGCGGAGACGTGGGCGGCGATCCAGACGGCCGCGGCGAGGGTGCCGGTGGCCAGCAGTGCGCAGGCGGACACGATTCCCCAGGAATGGTGCGGGATTCCCGCTGTCCCGATGCGGTACCGGGCACTGCTGGCCTGAATCATGGCGAGCCTTCTGTTAGGTAAGCAAAGCCTAAATTACTAAGAAGGCGGCCACGGTGGCAAGTCGGCAACGAACTCCTCACGGACGGCATGGATCGGGCTGTGAGCAGCCACGAGGCCCAACGTGCGCAAAGTGTCCCAGACAGGGTACAATTGGTGCGGCACCGACATCGACGTCGCCGAAGGAACACGATGGTCGAACCGTTGACCACCGCCCTGCCCGCCGAGATTCCGGCCCGACCGGACGCCCGCTTCGAAATCGGACCGGTTCGATATCCGAAGTTGTTCGCGCGCAATACGATTCCCATCACGCTGTCGGACGGTGCGATCCTCTCCGCCGATATCCTGCGGCCGGGGGATGTCGGCGGGCCGACCGCCGAACCGCTGCCGGCGATCATCAATTTCACGCCCTACAACAAGATGTTCAACCGCCACGGCATGCGGCTGCACAAGGCGGCGCGCCGGCTCGCGGGGCGGGTCCGCGCCTCGGATCGGACCCGGATGACCGCGCGGGACGTGGTGCGCACCCCCGCGGGCGGGGTGCTCGAGCCGTTCGCGATCAATCGCACCGCGGTGGCACGCGGGTACGTAGGTCTCATGGTCGATGTGCGCGGCACCGGAACATCCACCGGCGCTTGGGATTTCTTCAGCCCACGGGAGCAGCTGGACTATGTCGAGGTGCTGGACTGGGTGCGCGAGCAGCCCTGGTGCAACGGCGACATCGCCGTCATGGGCCTGTCCTACGGCGCGATCTCGGCCTTGCACACCGCGGCGCAGCGGCCGGAGGGCCTCAAGGTCGTCTTCGCCATCGAGGCCGGGGAGAATCCGCCGCGCGAACTCGGCCTGACCGGCGGTGCGCTCACCCCGGGCATGCTGGTGTGGATTCTGGGGGTCAACGGCGCCAAGTGGATTCCGGCGCTGCCCGGCCTGCTGCGGGAGGGCCTGGCCGGAAAGTTCCTGCGCGAGCGCCTCACTCAGCGCTCCGGCTGGACCGCGCACGCCCTGCGCATCGCTCTCGACGCCGATCACCCCGACGGATACCTCAACGCCATGTGGGCGAGCAAACTACCGCGCCTCGAGCAGATCGAGGTGCCCACCTGGATCCACGGGGGCTGGCACGACGTCTACAACCGATCCAATTTCCGCATGTACGACCGGATTCCGGTGCCCGAGGGCGCGAAACAGGTGCTGGTCGACGATTCCTACCATCTGACCCCCGGTTCCGGTTTCGGGGATTCGGGCAGCCCGCAGGCGCTCGACGAACTGCAGACGGCCTTCTTCGATCGCTGGGTCAAGGGCATCGACAACGGCATCGATCGCTACGGTCCGATCACCCTGCGCCGCCAGGGTGACGGCAACTGGCTCAGCCGCGATCGCTACCCGGCTCCCGACGCGCGGGTCCACCGGCTCTATCTGACGGGTGAGCGCACCGGAACCGCGATCCACGCGGGCACCGACGCCGGGCTGTCCGCGGAACCCTCCGAGGTCGACACCCGGCTGCCGCTGCCCGGCGGCCGGGTCAGCGCCGCCTCCGGCAACACCGCGGTCATGACCATGGGCATCAGCGTGTTGTTCGGCCCGGAGCACGGCAACGACGATCGCCGCAACGAGGCCACCGCCGTAACCTTCACCGGCCCACCGTTACCGGCCGACCTGGTGCTGTCCGGGCCGATGAATCTGCACCTGCGGGCGGAGGCGGCCGGTACCGACGCCTTCTGGTCGGTCACGGTCTGCGATGTCCATCCCGACGGCAGGTCGGTGCCGATCACCCGCGGCGCGCTGCTGTCGTCGCTGCGGTACACCGATACCGACGCCAGCGACTACACCGACGGCGAACTGCTGTTCCCGGTGCACCCGCTGACCGCCGGCTCCGCCCGGCCGGTGGTGCCCGGTGAGCCGTTCGACATCGACATCGAGATCAGCCCGACCGAAGCGCTGGTGCGCGCCGGGCACCGGCTGCGAATCGCGGTGAGCCGCACCAGCTTCCCGCGACACCTCATCCCGCCGTGGCGCAGCCGTCGGATCACCGGTCAGACGGTCGTTCTCGATACCGAGTACCCGAGCTATCTCAGCTTCCGGGCGCGCCGGGAGGACTGACCTCGGACGTCCCGGATTCGGGGACCCGCAGTCCGACGGCGGTGAAGGCGAGGTAGCTCGGATGCCAGGGGTCGAGGATGATGTATTGGCCCTTGACCTTCCGGCGTTGCGGCAGGCTCAGTGCGTGCCGGGGAAAGCCGGAGGCCCCGACGGCGATCCGGAGCCGGTGCCCGGCGCGCACCACCGCCTCCGTCGGATTGATCTCGATGTCGACGTCGAAGGGCTCGCCCGGCGTCACCGGGAGCACGGATTCGGCGGTGAGAGGATGCTCGGGAGCCACCAGTTCGCCATCGAAATAACCGCTTTCGGCCTCGTCGATGGCGCGTAACGACGACAGCAGGGCGCCCCGGGTGATGGCCGCCGAGGCGTCGTCGGGTCCGACATCGGTCACCGTGACCGACCAGAAGGCGTCGGTGCCGTCGGCTTCGACCCGCAGGCGCAGGTTCATCGGACCGGACAGAATGACATCCGAGGCGAACGACGCGGTGGTGAAGGTGACGGCGGTCGTTTCGGCGTCGCGGTCATCGGCGCCGTAGCGGGTGCCGAACAGGGTGGAGATGCCCATGGAGATGACGGCGGTGTTATTGGACGCCAGGCTGGGCCGCTGTTGGGGAAGGGGTATCCGCGCCCGCTCGAGGGTTCGTGAAAAGGCCAGTGTGGCATAGGATTTCGCGTTGGTCAGATAGAGCCGGTGTAATTTCGCGGCCGGATGGGGAACCGGTCGCGGCTGACCCACTCGCCGCCGAGCTGGCGCACGGTGATCGGGCCGTAACGGTCGATGCCGTTGTCGATGCCCTTGAGCCAGCGATCGAACCAGGCGCACTGCAACTCGTCGAGACGCTGCGGAGCACCGGCCGCACCGTGCCCGCGGCCGGGCGTGACGTGATAGCTCTCGTCGACCACCACCTGTTTGTGGCCCTCGGGCAGTGAAAGGCGTTCGTACATGCGGAAATTGGATCGGTTGTAGACGTCGTGCCAGCCGCCGTGCAGCCAGGTCGGCACCTGAATCCGTTCCAGGCGCGGCAGTTTCGCCGCATACGTGGGATTGAGGTAACCGTCCGGGTGTTCAGTGAGCGCGATGGTGAGCGCCCGGCCCAGCCAGCTGACCGGTTCGGTGAGCCGATCACGCAGGTACTGCCACAGCGTGCCGCCGGCGAGCAGGCCGCCGACCGCCGGCACCCATTTGAAGCCGTTCACCGCCGCGATCCACGCGGCCATCCCGGGTGACGGCACGCCGCCGGTCAGCCCCAGCTCGCGAATGGGATTCTCGCCCGCCTCCACCGCGAAGACGGCTTCCAGGCCCTCGGGTCGCAGGCCCGCGGCCACCAGTGCGGCGATGGCGTTGTAGGAGATGCCGGTCAATGCGAGTTGTCCATTGCACCAGGGTTGTTCGCGCGCCCAGCGCAGTACTTCGAGGTAGTCGTGCTGCTCGTTCGCGCTGAAGAAGTCCCAGCGGCCCGTCGAGCTGCCGGTCCCGCGGACGTCCACCATCAGGTAGGCGTAGCCGCGTTTGACCAGGGTCCGGTTCGCCGCGAGCACATCGAAGAGGCCGCCCGCCGGGGTGTGCAACAGATCGCGACCGGCGAAGCGGCGGCGCTCCGACGGCCCGACCCAGCGGCCGATGGCCCGGGGCAGCGGGCCGCCGCTGCCCCGAAAGAAGATCTTGTTGTACGGCATGAAGTTGACGACGACCGGGAGCGCTTCCGATTCGGGACCGGTCCGATCACCCGGGCGGGTCAGATCGGCCGAGAGCACGACGCCGTCGCGCATGCGAATCGGGATGTCGGACAACCGATGTGTGTGCCGGTACAGCTCGGGTCCGATATCGAAACGGGCATCGGGTGGCAGGGATTCCAGCGGGGGTATCGGATCGGCCATGGCAACGCATACCTCCGTTTTCGCTGTGTCACTTGATATCTAGGAAGATATGAGCCCCGCCGGGGCGTCGTCCAGGGGTATTTCACTTGAAGTATGAAGGCGCACAAGGAATTACGGTGCGTTGAGACCCCTATTACCCCCTATTTTATATGGACTGCTTCCGATTCACTGACTCGATGTCACCCAATGTCCTTCGATTCCATCCGTCACTCCGGCCCAGTTGCTGTGATCGATCATCTCGGGGCTGTGGGCGATCGATGCGGCCGGTCCGCTCAGGCGACGTTGTTACCGTCTGGAACCACTCGATCCGCTCGACGTCAGGAGGGGTGTTCATGAGTGTCGACATCAGGGATTCCGCAGGGGTGGTGCCGCTTCGCCCGGCAATCCGCATCGAACCGTCGAACGGAGGCCCGGTGCTGCCCGACGCCGACCCGTTCTACCAGCCGCCGCATGACCTGGCCGAGCTCGCCCCCGGCACCATCATCCGGGCCCGCCGCGTCGAGCTCGGGTTGCTCGGCCTGATTCCGCAGCGGGTCTCGGCCTGGCAGTTGCTCTATCGCACCAATGATGTGCACGGCGAGCCCGAAGCGGTGGTGACGACCGTGGTGCAGCCCGCGGATGCCGATCCCTCGGCCCCGAAGCGGCTGGTGTCCTATCAGTGCGCGATCGACGTGGTCGTCGCGCGCGGTCTGCCGTCCTACTGTCTGCGGCAGGGTTCCAACGCGTTCGGCTCGTTCCCGCAGTTCGAGATGGTGATCTTCGCCAATGCGCTGGCCTGCGGCTGGACGCTCTCGATTCCGGACCACGTCGGCAGCGACGGCCATTTCGGCGTGCCCCGCGAACCCGGATACCGCATCCTGGACGGCATCCGGGCCGCCCGGTCCTTCGACCCGCTGCACCTGGGCGCGGAAACGCCGGTCGCCCTGTGGGGTTACTCCGGCGGCGGCCTGGCCACCACCTGGGCCTGTGAGATGGCGGCCGACTATGCCCCCGAACTCGAAATCGTCGGCGCCTCGGCCGGCTCGCCCGTCGGCAACCCGCAGAGCGTCTTCGCGCGCCTGAACGGATCGGTGTACTCGGGGCTGATCCCGCTGGTCCTCTCCGCCCTCTGCCGCGCCTATCCGGACCTCGACAAGGCGGTCCGCGCGAACTTCGACCGACCGTTCCTGGACCTGATGGCGCATGCCGAATCCAGCACCATCTTCCCCATTCTGTTCCGCAGCATCGGCCGCAATGTCGACGACCACAGCGAGGTCGGTGTCGCCGAGCTCCTGCGGGACCCCCAATTCAGCGCGATCTTCGAAGAACTGCGCCCGGTCACCACCGCGCCCACCTTCCCGATGCTGGTCGTCCAGGCCACCAACGACTCGGTGGTGGCGGTCGAGGACATGGACGAACAGGTCTGGCGATACCGACAAGTCGGCACTCCCGTCCAGTACATCCGCGACCGCCTCAGCGGCCACGTCTCCCTGGCCCTCATCGCCACGCCGCTGGTCGTCGACTGGCTGGCCGCCCGCTTCGACGATCGACCCCTCGACCCGGCGGGCCCCAGAACCGTTTGGTCCCTGGCCCTTTCCCCCGACTCCTTCCCGGGTTACCGCCGCCTCCTCGGCGTCGTGGCCCGAGTCCTCACCGGCCGCTCCCTCCGCTAGATCCCCGCCGAAACCGCAGACCCCGGCCAGGTCGTCAGGCCGAGAGTTCCAGCGGGAGCGCGGCGGTGGCGTAGCGGTCCAGTGCCACCTCGGCCAGCAGCGGGTGCGCGCCGAGGGTTTCGGCGTGCGGGACCTGTGGGAGCACGCCGCGCAGGCGGTCGGTGAGCAGGCCCGGGGCCAGGAACCAGGGTGCGACCAGGATGCGCTGCGCGCCGCGGGCGCGCAGGCGGGCGAAGGCCTTGTCGAGGGTGGGATCGGTGGTGGCGAAACAGATTTCGGTGTCCCACCCGGTCAGTGCGGTGAGCAGGCGGGCGACATCCCCGGTGCGGGCATTGGCGGCGGCCGATGAGGAGCCGACGGCCGCCACGGCCACACCCAGCCGGGGCGTGCACGCGGCGGCGTCTCCGATCATCCGGGCGGCAGCGTCTCCCGTCATCCCGGCGTGCCTGTCGCGGGGATCCACAGGCGCAGTGTGGATTCCGGTCGGGCCGGGCGCAAAATCGGCGTGCAGGGCCGCCACGATGCGGTCGCGCAAGGCAATGATCAGGTGCGGGTCCGGGCCGAGGACGTCGGCCTGGGTCACACGGAGGCGGGGGTGACGCGCACGGGCGGCGTCCAGCAGTCCCGGCAGGTCCACCCGGGCGTGGAAGGCGCTGCCCAGCAGGAGCGGAACCACCACCGCGTGCGAATGACCGTCGGCGGCAACGGCATCCACGACCTGATCCACCGAGGGGGTGCTCAGGTCCAGGAAGGCCAGGCGCACATCGAGATCCGGGCGCTGGGCCGCGATCAGCTCGACCACGGCGCGCATGGTGGCGGCCGAGCGCGGATCGCGGCTGCCGTGCGCCACCGCGATGAGCGCGGGCGCGTTCTCGCGGGGGTACCGGCGAGCCGCGGCCGCGCCGCCCGGCAGGACGGCCGGAACTGCGCCGTTGCCGGGCGGATTCACCTCAGACCCCGACTTCGGAGCCGAATTCGGCGTCGGAGCCGACCTCGACCGCGGTGAGGGCGTCGCCCACCAGACCGGCGGCGAGGGTGTTGCCACCCGCGGGGTCGATCAGCAGGAACGAGCCCGTGTGGCGATTGACGCTGTAGTCGTCGGCCACGATCGGGTCGGCGACGCGCACCGAGATGCGGCCGATGTCGTTGAGCGAGAGCGACTCCGGGTTCGGGTCCGCGGACAGGTGCTGCTCGTCGAAGCGCTCGATGAGCGCGCCCACGATGGCCTGGGTGGTGCGGGTGCCGTGCTTGAGCAGCAGGCGCGCGCCCGGGCGCAGCGGCTTGTCGCCGAGCCAGCACACGGTGGCGTCGAACGAGTCGATCGGCTCGGGTGCGCCGGTGGCGGCGGCGATCACGTCACCGCGCGAGACGTCCACGTCGTCGGCGAGGATGAGGGTGACGCTGCGGCCCGGCTGGGCCGAGGCCAGTTCACCGTTCGGGGTGTCGATGCGCTCGACGGTGGTGCGGGTGCCGGAGGGCAGCACCACGACCTCGTCGCCCTTCGAAACCACGCCCGCCGCAACCTGACCCGCGTAACCGCGGTAGTCCGGGTACTCGGCGGTGCGCGGCCGGATCACATACTGAACCGGGAAGCGCAGCCCGACCTCGTGGCGGCCGTGCGCGTCCGCGTCCACCGGCACCGACTCCAGGTGCTCGATGAGCGAGGGCCCGTCGTAGTACGGGGTGTTCTCCGAGCGCGAGGCCACATTGTCGCCGTGCAGCGCGGAGACCGGGATCTCCTGCACATCCTCGCCCGACCAGCCGAGTTTGGTGGTCAGCTCGGCGAATTCGGACTTGATCTTGTCGAAGACGCCCGCCGGATCGTCCACCAGGTCGATCTTGTTGACGGCCAGCACCAGCTTCGGCACACCCAGCAGCGCCATCACCGCGGCGTGGCGGCGGGTCTGCTCGATGACGCCCTTGCGGGCGTCCACCAGCAGGATCACCAGCTGCGCGGTCGACGCGCCGGACACCGTGTTGCGGGTGTACTGCACGTGCCCCGGGGTGTCGGCGAGCACGAAAGACCGCTTGGGCGTGGCGAAGTAGCGGTAGGCCACGTCGATGGTGATGCCCTGCTCGCGCTCGGCGCGCAGGCCGTCCACCAGCAGCGACAGGTCCGGCGTGGACAGACCCTTGTCGACCGACGCGCGCGTGACGGCGTCGATCTGGTCCGCGAGAACCGATTTCGTGTCGTAGAGCAGCCGCCCGACCAGGGTGGACTTGCCGTCGTCGACCGATCCGGCGGTGGCCCGTCTCAGGAGGTCGGACATCAGAAGTAACCCTCTCGCTTGCGGTCTTCCATGGCGGCTTCGGAGACGCGGTCCTCGCTCGCCCAGGATTGGACGCTGTGCGCCACGTTCGGTGCCCTCATCAGAAGTACCCTTCTCGTTTGCGGTCTTCCATCGCCGCTTCCGACACACGGTCGTCGCCGCGGGTCGCGCCACGTTCGGTGAGCCGGGACGCGGCGACCTCGGCGAGGATCGCGTCATTGTCGGCGGCGTCGGAAATGATTGCGCCGGTGGTGGATCCGTCGCCGACGGTGCGGTAGCGCACCGACTTGGTCAGCAGCTCCTCGCCCTCGGCCGGGCCGCCCCAGGTGCCGGGGGTCATCCACATGCCGTCGCGCAGGTAGACCGGGCGCTCGTGGGCGTAGTAGATGCTGGCCAGCTCCACGTCCTCGCGGGCGATGTAGCGCCAGATGTCCAGCTCGGTCCAGTTGGAGATGGGGAACACGCGCACGTGCTCGCCCGGAGCGTGGCGGCCGTTGTAGAGGTTCCACAGCTCCGGACGCTGCCGCTTCGGGTCCCAACGGCCGAACGCGTCACGCAGCGAGAAGATGCGCTCCTTGGCGCGCGAACGCTCCTCGTCGCGGCGGCCGCCACCGAAGACCGCGTCGAAGCGGTTCTCGTTGATGGCGTCCAGCAGCGGCACGGTCTGCAACGGATTGCGGATCCCGTCCGGGCGCTCCTGCAACCGGCCGTCGGCCAGGTAGTCCTCGACGGAGGCGACATGCAGTCGCAGCCCGTACTTCTCGACCACCTTGTCGCGGAACTCGAGAACCTCGGGCAGGTTGTGCCCGGTGTCCACGTGCAGCAGCGCGAACGGCAGCGGCGCGGGCCAGAAGGCCTTGATCGCCAGGTGCAGCAGGACGGTGGAGTCCTTGCCGCCGGAGAAGAGGATCACCGGCCGCTCGAACTCGCCCGCCACCTCGCGGAAGATGTGGATGGACTCCGACTCGAGCGCAGCGAGCGTATCGAAATCAGTGTCGAGAGCCGCGAGAGTGTCGAATTCTGTCTCGAGAGAGGTCATGACGCGTGCAACCCGCATTCGGTCTTGGCGAGCCCGGCCCAGCGGCCGGATCGCGGATCGGATCCCGGTTCCGGCTTCCGCGTGCACGGAGCGCAACCGATGGAGGGGTCGCCCTCTTCCACAAGGGGATTGACGAGAATGCCATTGGCCTCGATGTAGGCGGCCATCTCGTCATCCGACCAGGCGGCGATCGGATTGATCTTCACCAGGCCGAAGCCCTCGTCATAGGAGATGAGGGGTGCGTTGGCGCGAGTCGGCGCCTCCACTCGACGGATGCCGGTCACCCAGGCGTTGTATCCGACGAGGGACTTCTTCAGGGGAACCACCTTGCGCAGGCGGCAGCATTCGGCGGCGTCGCGGGCGAACAGATCCTTGCCCAGCAGCTGATCCTGTTCGGCCACAGAGTTTTCCGGCGTCACATTCACGATGTTCACGCCGTACACCAGCTCGACCGCGTCACGGGTGCCGATGGTCTCGGCGAAGTGGTAGCCGGTGTCGAGGAACAGCACGTCGACGCCGGGCCGGACCTGCGAGGCCAGCTGCACCAGCACCGCGTCCTGCATGTTGGACGCCACAATGTAATTGGAGCCGAAGGTGTCCTCGGTCCACTGCAGCAGTTCCTGCGCGGACGCGTTCGGGCCGAGCTCGGCATTGCCCTTCTCGACCAGGGCGCGCAGCTCGTCTTCCGCGAGTTTCGTTGTAGTCATTGCTGATTCCCCTAACTACCGCAGGTCTGCTTCATCGGCACGAACAGCCCACTGCGCGAAACGCTCACCCTCATCACGGTTCTTGATGAAGTGGCGCACGACGCGCTCGATGTAGTCGCCCAGCTCATCGCTGGTGACCTTGTGCTGACGCAACTTCCGGCCGAAGGCCGAGTCGAGTCCCAGGCTGCCACCGAGGTGAACCTGGAAACCCTCGATCTGATTCCCCTCGCCGTCGTCCACGAGCTGGCCCTTGAAGCCGATGTCGGCGATCTGGGACCGGCCGCAGGAGTTGGGACAGCCGTTGATGTTCACCGTGATCGGCACGTCCAGGTCGGCATTGATGTCCGCGAGCCGCTTCTCCAGCTCGGGCGCGAGCACCTGGGAGCGCGTGCGGGTCTCGGTGAACGACAGCTTGCAGAACTCGATACCACTGCACGCCAGCAGGTTTCGCCGCCAGTGCGACGGACGGCCGTGCAGGCCCAGCGGCTGCATCTGCTCGATCAGCCACTCGACCTTGTCGTCGGGCACGTCGAGCACGATCAGCTTCTGGTACGGCGTGAACCGGATCCGGTCGGAGCCAACGGCTTCCACCAGATCGGCGACCTTGCTCAGGATGGTGCCCGAGACGCGGCCCGCGATGGAGGAGAAGCCGATGGCGTTGAGGCCGTTGCGCAGCTTCTGCACGCCGATGTGGTCGATCGGGCGCGCGGGCTTCTCCGGCGCGGGACCGTCGATCAGCTTGCGCTTCAGGTACTCGGTCTCGAGCACCTCGCGGAACTTCTCGATGCCCCAGTCCTTGACCAGGAACTTGATGCGCGCCTTGGTCCGCAGGCGACGGTAGCCGTAGTCGCGGTAGAGCGAGACGATGGCTTCCCACACGTCCGGCACCTCGTCGAGGGGCACGAACGCGCCCAGGCGCTGCGCCAGCATCGGGTTGGTCGACAGGCCGCCGCCGACCCAGACATCAAGGCCCGGACCGTGTTCCGGATGCTCGACGCCGATGAACGCGACATCGTTGATCTCGTGCACCACGTCCTGCTGGCCCGAGATGGCGGTCTTGAACTTGCGCGGCAGGTTGGAGTATTCCTTCTTGCCGATGTAGCGCTTGACGATCTCCTCGATGGCCGGAGTCGGGTCCAGCACCTCGCCGAAGGACTCACCGGCGAGCGGGGAACCCAGCACCACGCGCGGGCAATCACCGCACGCCTCGGTGGTCTGCAGACCGACCGATTCCAGCCGCCGCCAGATCTCCGGCACGTTCTCGATCTCGATCCAGTGGTACTGGACGTTCTCGCGATCGGACAGATCCGCGGTGTCGCGGCCGAACTCGGTGGAGATCCCGCCCAGGGTGCGCAGCTGGTTCACGTTCAGCGCGCCGGCGTCACACCGCACCCGCATCATGAAGTAGCGGGCCTCGAGGATGTCGATGTTCTCGTCGCCGGTCCAGGTGCCGTCGTAGCCCTGCTCGCGCTGGGTGTAGAGACCCCACCAGCGCATGCGGCCGCGCAGATCGCTCTTGTCGATGGAGTCGAAACCCTGCTTCGAGTAGATGTTCTCGATGCGCGCCCGCACATTGAGCGGGTTGTCGTCCTTCTTGCTCTGCTCGTTCGGGTTGAGCGGCTCGCGGTAGCCGAGCGCCCACTGTCCCTCCGACTTTCGCTTGACCGGCCGGGCCGTGCGCTCGCGCGGCGCGACAGGCGCGTCCGAGCGCGGGCGGTCCGCACGCACGCGTCGCTCCGACGCCGGCCGTTCGGGCCGGGCGGTGACAGCGTTATCGGAACTGGTGGCGTCGGTGCTCGACGTCATGGGGGTCGCTCCTGAAGGTCTTGCGGGCAGGCGGGAGGGGCTGGCTCACGCCTCCGATATCAGAGAACCGGCTTGTACGGCGTCAGATGGACGCCGGTCCCGGGAGAATGGGGCCGATCTACCGGAGGCTCTCCGGCAGACAGCTCGCGCTGCAGACACGCTTGAAATCGACATGGCGACGCGCCACGAGTCGTACTCCAAGTCCAGTCATGTGGCTTATTGTGCCACGTCAGACGGGTCGTTCCGACTGCCGGATCGAATTTTCCGCAGTTTTCCGGGAAATCCCCTGGATATATGTTGCGATTTGTGACAACCGTCATAGATCAACGCCCGGCAGACCTCTGGACGGTTGACCTGATCGGAAAATTATGCGCTGTTGATTCAGCCGAACGCCTTGGCCGGGGTGAGACCAGCCTTGGCCACCTCGATCCGCTGGAGTTCACCGGCCAGCTCGGGGGAGTGCAGCCAGTCCGGACGATCGATGAATCCGGCCGGTAGGTACTCGGATTTGATCGGCGTCCGGTACCCGAGATCCCGCGCCCAGCAGACCAGCGCCAGCAGCGGCAGCGAGAAGACGCCTTCCGGATCGTGGCCCCAGACATCGGTGTCGAAGAAGCCGCGATGCAGGCGCAGCGCGTGCGTCAGCTGCCGATCGAAGCCCTCGGAATCCCCGTCGGCCAGCCGCGCGAAGACCTCGATGGCCGGGCGCACCAGCAGATCGGTGACCTGCTGCGCACCCACCCGGCTGGTGGTGTCCAGCGCCCGGGCCGCCGCGTACGCGCCCTTGGGCCCGTGCCGCCAGGCCGACTGCAACAACCGCGCCCACTCGTAGTGGAACTCGTCGAACGTCCCGTCCCCGAGCTCACGCAGCCGCTCCACCGGATAGTCCACCAACTCGCCCATCGCCTCGAAGTCCCGCGCGATGAGCGCCCACCAGAACCCGGCCCGCCACCCCGCCACCTTGTCGTGCCGATCGAACCCGTACTCGATCCCGCTCGCCCGTAACCGCCGCGTCACCGTCCGCTCGGTAGCCCGCGCGAAATACCAGGTCCGCGACCGCAACCCGCCCGGATCCGCCACCAGCATCCGCGCCAGCAGTATCCCGTCCATCGACCGCGAGAAATTCGGCCCCGCCGCCCGTGCGGGTCGTCGCGACCGCCCGACCACGGCCGCCACCGACCCCGCATCCACTTCCCTGATCGACCTGGCGTCGATCGCATGCCGCGGCACTTCGATCATCGGATCCCCATCCGCTTCCGGAGCCTCCACCCGGCCCACCGAAATCCCTTGGAATGTACCCGGATTCACGCCATCGCGCGGTCCGAGCGCGGGGGCCGCGCATGCGGGTGAGCTGTGACGGGGGCAACCGGTCACACTGGGTAGGTGACCTCGACTGCTCCCGAACGGACCTCCGGCACCGCTGCGGCGGACAGTGCTGACGCGCCCGTGCTGCGCGATTTCGGCGGCGGAGCGTTCGGGATCTACGTCCATGTGCCGTTCTGCGCGACGCGGTGCGGGTACTGCGACTTCAACACCTACACGGCGGGGGAACTGGGCACCTCGTCCTCGCCGCAGTCCTGGTTCGAGGCGCTGCGGGGTGAACTGGCCGCGGCGGCACAGGAATTCGATGCGCTGCCGTCGGCGACGCCCCCGGTGGAGACGATCTTCGTGGGTGGCGGCACGCCCTCGCTGCTCGGCGGGGACGGGCTGGCCCGGGTGCTCGACGCGATCCGCGACAACTTCACGCTGGCACCCGGCGCGGAGGTGACGACCGAGTCGAACCCGGAGTCCACCTCGCCCGAGTTCTTCGAGCGCATTCGCGCGGCGGGGTACACCCGCGTGTCCCTGGGCATGCAGTCGGCCGCTCAGCATGTGCTGAAGATCTTGGATCGCACCCACACTCCGGGGCGGGCGGTCGCCGCCGCGCGGGAGGCGCGGGCGGCGGGGTTCGAGCATGTGAATCTGGATCTGATCTACGGCACGCCGGGGGAGACGGACGCCGACCTGGATGCCAGCCTCGACGCGGTGCTGTCCGCGGGTGTCGACCATGTCTCCGCGTACTCGCTGATTGTCGAGGACGGCACCGCGCTGGCCCGTCGGGTGCGGCGCGGCGAACTGCCCGCGCCCGACGGGGATGTGCTCGCCGACCGCTACGAACGCATCGACTCCCGGCTGCGCGCCGCCGGTCTCGACTGGTACGAGGTCTCCAATTGGGCCGCCTCCGGCGCCGGACTTTGCCGCCACAACCTCGGCTACTGGGACGGCGGCGACTGGCTCGGTGCGGGCCCGGGCGCCCACAGCCACCTCGGCGGCGTCCGCTGGTGGAACGTGAAACACCCTGCCCGCTACGCGGATCGCGTGCTCGCCGGTGGTCTCCCCGCCGCGGGCTGGGAGTCCCTCACCGATGAGGAGCGCTACACCGAACGCGTCATGCTCACCGTCCGCCTCCGCACCGGCCTCCCCCTCGCCGACCTCGACTCCTCGGGCCACCGCGCCGCCGACCGCATCATTGCCGACGGCCTCGCCGAGCGCGCGAACGACCATCTCGTTCTCACCGACCGCGGCCGCCTCCTGGCCGACGCCGTCGTCCGCGACCTCCTGAGCTGACCGGCGCTCGCGCCATGCCCGGCGACACTCCGGGAATCGCGTGGCGCTCCATTCGAAGTCGGTGATGGGGTTCCGAATTCGGCGATCGCCCGCTGATACGGTTACCGGCGGACTAGATTGGCGGGCGGAGATCTCATGCAGCCGGTCTATTACTCGCGGCCCGAGCGTCGGTCGTGAACCCGCGCGCCAGCGCACCGAATATCCCTCGGCCAGAGGACGTCTCATGTCGAATCCGCTCACGCCATCTCGTAAGTTGTCGGACCGCCTGCGCGGCGGTGCAGGTCGCGACCTGGTCCGGGCCGCCGGGGGCGCGGTCGCGCTGATGCTGGCCGCCACTCCGCTGGTGGCCGCACCGGCCGGTGCCGCGCCATTGCCGACAATCGTGCTGGTGCACGGTGCCTTCGCCGATTCCGGCAGCTGGGACGGGGTGGCGGCGCGGCTGCGCGACGACGGGTATCGCGTTGTGACACCGGAGAATCCGCTGCGGGGGCCCGCCAATGACGCGGCGGCGATCCAGCGCACGATCGACACGATCTCCGGCCCGATCGTGCTGGTCGGACATTCCTACGGCGGCACCGTGATCAGCAATGTGCACGACGCGAAGGTCGAATCCCTGGTCTACATCGCGGCTTTCGCGCCGGTCCGGGGCGAAATCGCACTGGCGGAACTGAATCCCATCCAGTACCCGGGCTCCCAGCTGACCTTGGCCTTGCGTCCCAAGCTCGTCGACGACCCGCACGGCATCGTCGGCAGGAACCTCGACGCCTACGTCGACCCCGCCAGCTTCCACGACGTCTTCGCTCAGGACGTAGACCCGGATACCGCCACCGCCATGGCCGCCCGCCAGCACTCCCTGGCACTCACCGCCAATCTCGAACCCTCCGGCGCGCCCTCCTGGGCGGGCACCCCCAGCGGGTACCTGGTCTCGACCGCGGACCGCGTGATTCCGCCTGCCGCGCAATGGGATATGGCCAAGCGCATGGGCGCGCAGACCTCCTCGATCGACGCCTCCCACGCCGGACTGGTCTCCCATCCCGCCGATGTCGCCGCTGTGGTGGAGGCGGCCGCCGGTCGGTGACAATGGGGTATGGCGCTCGAATCGTTCATGGTGCCGATCGGCACGCCCGCACCCGAGTTCACGCTGCCCGCCGTGGACGGCTCCGAGGTTTCGCTGGACAGTTTCGCCAAGGAGCCCGCATTGCTGGTGGTGTTCCTGTCGAATCACTGTCCCTACGTGCGCAGAATCGAGAGCGGCCTGGGGGCCGTGGCCGCCGAGCTGGCCGAGCGGGGGCTGGCCACCGTCGCGATCTGTAGCAACGACACCGCCAACTTTCCCGACGACGACGCCGCGCATTTGCGAGATCAAGTGCGGCGGGCCGGGTTTCGCTTCCCGTACCTGATCGACGAGTCGCAGCAGGTGGCGCGGGCCTATCGGGCGGCGTGCACACCGGACCTGTTCCTGTACGACGCCGAGCGGCGGCTGGCCTATCGGGGCCGGTTCGACGCGGCCACGCCCGGCAATCGGGAGCCGGTCGATGGCTCGTCGCTGCGGGCCGCGGTCGAGCTGGTGCTTGCCGGGCAATCGGTGCCCGAGCCGCACACTCCGAGCGTCGGATGCGGCATCAAGTGGAAGCAGGCCGGAACCCCGGGCGGCTGGGTGCATCCGCGCGGCTGACGGGCGGTCGCACAGCAACTTGCCAAGGGGCAACTAAACTGGGGTGGATAATCCGGGAAATCCGCGTGGCCCGTGCCGAGTGATCGGTGTCGCCGCGGGGAACCCGTTGTGCATCCGAGGGCGGTTGCGCACCCGAAGGCGAGCGAGGAGGTGGGGCCATGTCGAGCACCGAGCAGCGACGGCTCGAGGTCCTGCGGGCCATCGTCGCGGACTACATCGCGACCAAGGAGCCGATCGGGTCGAAGACCCTGGTGGAGCGGCACAACCTGGGTGTCTCCAGCGCGACGGTCCGCAATGACATGGCGGTGCTGGAGGCCGAGGGCTATATCGCCCAGCCGCACACCTCGTCCGGGCGCATCCCCACCGACAAGGGCTACCGGCAGTTCGTCGACCACATCTCCGAGGTCAAGCCACTGTCCAACGCGGAACGCCGGGCGATCATGGAATTCCTGGAGAGCGGCGTCGATCTCGACGATGTGCTGCGCCGCGGCGTGCGGCTGCTGGCCCAGCTGACCCGGCAGGTCGCCATGGTCCAGTACCCGACGGTGTCGGCGTCGACCGTGCGCCACATCGAGGTCGTCGCGTTGAATCCGGCTCGCCTGCTGCTGGTCGTGATCACCGACACCGGTCGCGTCGATCAGCGCCTGGTCGATCTGGGCAATCTGATCAGCGAGGACGATCTGGCCGCGCTGCGCGGCATGCTCGGCAAGGCCATGGAGGGCAAGCGCCTGGCCGCCGCCTCCGCCTCGGTCGCCGAGCTACCCGAGCACTCCCCGAACCGGCTGCGCGACGTGCTGATTCGGGTCTCCACCGTGATGGTGGAGACCCTGGTCGAGCATCCCGAGGAACGGCTGGTCCTCGGCGGCACCGCCAACCTCACCCGCAATGCCTCCGATTTCGCCGGGAACGGTTTCCCCGGTTCCCTGCGTTCTGTTCTCGAGGCCCTCGAGGAGCAGGTGATCGTCTTGAAGTTGCTGGCCGCGGCACAGGTCCCGGGTACGGTGACGGTGCAGATCGGTGGGGAGACCAAGGTCGAGCAGATGCGCGGGACGGCCGTGGTGTCCACCGGATACGGGATGCCCGGTACGGTGCTCGGAGGCATGGGGGTACTGGGGCCGACCCGCATGGACTACCCGGGGACCATTGCCTCGGTGGCGGCAGTCGCCCGATACATCGGTGAGGTGCTCGCCGAACGGTGAGCAAGCAGACGAAACAGGACTAGAGAGCACACGTGGCACGGGACTATTACGCACTGCTCGGCGTCGCACGCAACGCGACCGACCAGGAGATCAAGCGCGCCTACCGCAAGCTGGCGCGCGAACTGCATCCCGACGTGAATCCGGAGCCGGAGGCCCAGGAGAAGTTCCGCGAGGTCTCCAGCGCCTACGAGGTGCTGTCGGATCCGGAGAAGCGACGCATCGTCGACCTCGGCGGTGACCCGCTGGAGTCCGGCGGCGGCATGGGCGGCGGCTTCTCCGGCGCGGGCTTCGGCGGCCTGGGCGATGTGTTCGAGGCGTTCTTCGGCGGCATGAACGCCTCCGGCGGCGGCGCGCGCAAGCCGCGCGGACGGGTGCAGCCGGGCGCGGATTCGCTGCTGCGCACCCGACTCTCGTTGCAGGAGTGCGCGGTCGGGGTCACCAAGCATCTGACCGTCGACACCGCCATCCTCTGCGACCTGTGCCAGGGCTCGGGCACCAACGGCAACTCCAAGCCGGTGCGCTGCGAAACCTGTGGCGGCGCGGGCGAAGTGCAGACCGTGCAGCGGTCCTTCCTCGGCCAGGTCATGACGTCGCGGCCCTGCCCCACCTGCCGGGGCGCGGGCGAGACCATTCCCGACCCCTGCCGCAAGTGCGGCGGCGACGGCCGCGTGCGCTCGCGCCGCGAGATCGCCGCGCCCATCCCCGCCGGTGTCGCCAACGGCATGCGGGTGCGGCTGGCCGCGCAGGGTGAGGTCGGCCCCGGCGGCGGTCCCGCCGGTGACCTGTACGTCGAGATCGTCGAGCAGCCCCACGACACCTTCGTGCGCGACGGCGACGACCTGCACTGCACGATTCGCGTCCCCATGGTCGACGCGGCGCTGGGCACCACCGTCGTCATCGACACGATTCTCGACGGCCCGGTGGAACTGACGATCCCTGCGGGCACCCAGCCCGGCGAGGCGTCGGTGCTGCGCGGCCACGGCATGCCCAAACTGCGCGCCAACTCCCGCGGCGACCTGATCGCGCACCTCGACATCGTGGTGCCGACCAAGCTCGACGCCAAGCAGTCCGACCTGCTGCGCAAGTACAAGGGCATGCGCCTCAACGAGCACACCGAGGTCATGACCGCCCAGTCCGAGCACAACTCGGGCCTGTTCGCGCGCCTGCGCGCCTCCTTCAGCGGACGCTGACCCCTTGGCCGCCACCGTCTTCTACCTCGACGACATCCCCGAGCCCGGGGCGACCGCGGTCCTGGACGGCCCCGAGGGCCGCCACGCCGCCACGGTCCGCCGCATCCGAGTGGGTGAACCCATCACCCTCTCCGACGGGCACGGAACCCTCGCCGACTCGGAAGTGGTCGCGGCCGCCAAGGACCGCCTCGAACTGAAGGTCCTGTCCAAGCGAGTGGCCGAGCCCTGGACCCCGCAGGTGACGGTGGTCCAGGCGCTCCCGAAGTCCGATCGCTCCGAGCTCGCGGTCGAACTCATGACGGAGGCAGGTGCCGACGCCATCGTCCCTTGGCAGGCGTTGCGCTGCGTCTCCAACTGGGACTCCAAGGCCCGCAAGGGCGTCGAGAAGTGGCGCGCCGCAGCCAAGCAGGCCGCCCGCCAATCCCGCCGCGCCTACATCCCCGACGTCGCCGACCTGCACAGCACCAAAGAGCTGCTCGAATTGGTCCGCACCGCCAAGTCTTCCGGTGCGATCGTCGCCGCCCTTCACGAGTCCGGCGAATCCCGTTTGACCGAACTGTCTTTCGACGGCGTCCCCGAGGTGATCCTCATCGTCGGCCCCGAAGGCGGCCTGGACGACTCGGAACTGAAGTCCCTCACCGAAGCCGGAGCCGACGCAGTCCTGCTGGGCCCCACCGTCCTCCGCACCTCGACGGCCGCCGCCGTCGCCCTCGGCGCTCTGGGCGCGCTCACACCTCGCTGGTAGACCCGCTGTGCCAGCGGTCGGTCGCGCCCGAGAGAACCAGCACGGGGCCGAGAACCAGCAGCAGTAATCCCGGCTGTATCTCGGCTGGTCCCGGCGACAGGATGACACTTCGCAGGGCTGTGGAGGAGGACCTGAGCGGGTTGTAGATGTTCACCACTACGGCGAACCCGATCGAAATATCGAGCACCACCGCGATGGTCTCCGCCAGCGCCAGCGCGAGCAGTGAATGCCCGAACAGCTTGGGGCGGGCGCGGCCCTTTTCGAGCAGCAGGTTCGGTATGGCCCGGTCCGGGGCGATCCCCAGGACCGCCAGGACGACGGCCCCGGCGAACAGTACCGGAACCAGGGGAGCTCCCAATCGGCCCAGGTCGAACAGGTTGAACGTGTCGCGGTCGCGATCATCGATCGTGAACAGCGGCGCGAACATGCCGATCATGAGGAGAACCGCGCCTACGGCGACCCGAACGCACCCCGCCGGTCGCCCGCGGCCGACCAACGGTATCCACCATTCGGACATGAGCGGGAGTCTAGGGTCGGACCGATCGTGAATCCGGTTGCGACGCGGGCCCTCCGATATCGCCCGGGTTCGCCACGGAATGGATTCGGGGGTGCGGCCGTTGCGTGACGTCGGGGTGTTGTGCCTGCTGGTAGCGGCTTATTCACTGGGCGGTGTCGGTGGGCGGCGGTAAACTTCTGTCAACGAAAACGGCATCGAGACCGGGAAGCAGGCCATAGCCACTTTTGAGAACTCCAGGCGAAATCGGCGATCAGAGCACACCCATTGCCGGCATCGGGGCCGGCGTCAACGGGTCCGGACCGGCGGGGCGGACCGTTCGTTCCAGCATCGAATTGGCACCGGAGTCGGTGTTCGGGTTCCTGGGTTCGGCTGATGAGAACCTGCGTGAGCTCGAGCGGCTGCTCGATGCCGATATCCATGTCCGCGGGAATTCGGTGACCTTGACCGGCAAGCCCGGCGATGTCGCGCTCGCGGAACGAGTGGTCGCTCAACTGGTCGCGCTCACCGCGCGCAATCGGGTGGTCACGCCCGAGGCGGTGCGGCACACCTACTCCATGCTCACCGAGGGTTCCTCGGATTCCCCGGCGGAAGTGCTGAGCCTGGACATCCTGTCCCGGCGCGGTAGGACCATCCGGCCCAAGACCCTCAACCAGAAGCGCTATGTCGACGCCATCGACAAGCACACCATCGTGTTCGGCGTCGGCCCGGCCGGTACCGGCAAGACGTATCTGGCCATGGCCAAGGCCGTGCAGGCGTTACAGACCAAGCAGGTCAACCGGATCATCCTGACCCGGCCCGCGGTCGAGGCGGGCGAGCGGCTGGGCTTCCTGCCGGGCACGCTCAACGAGAAGATCGACCCGTACCTACGCCCGCTCTACGACGCCCTGCACGACATGATGGATCCCGAGGCGATCCCGAAGCTCATGCAGGCCGGTGTCATCGAGGTCGCGCCCTTGGCGTACATGCGTGGTAGAACCCTGAATGATTCGTTCATCATTCTCGACGAGGCGCAGAACACCACGGCCGAGCAGATGAAGATGTTCCTCACGCGGTTGGGGTTCGGGTCGAAGATCGTGGTGACCGGTGACATCACCCAGGTCGATCTGCCGAACAACGCGCGGTCGGGGCTGCGGGCTGCCACGGAGATCCTGCACGGGATCGATGACATCCATATCGCCGAGCTCACCAGTGCGGATGTGGTGCGGCATCGGCTGGTCGGGGCGATTGTCGACGCCTATGACCGGTACGAGTCGGAGTCGCGGCCGCCGGCGGCGGTGCACTATCCGGGGAATCGGGCGCAGCGGCGTGCCGCGAGCCGGGGAGAGCGACACTGACCTCGCCATCTAGGCTGTTCGGGTGAGCATCGAGATCGCCAACGAATCGGGTATCGAGGTATCCGAAGAAGAACTGGTCAGCGTCGCGCGCTTTGTCATCGGTCAGATGGACGTGCATCCGGCGGCGGAGCTGTCGATGGTGCTGGTCGATCTCGACACCATGGCGGACCTGCACATGCGGTGGATGGACCTGCCGGGTCCCACCGACGTCATGAGCTTCCCCATGGACGAGCTGGAGCCGGGCGGGCGGCCCGACGCCGCCGAGCCCGGCCCTTCCATGCTCGGCGATATCGTGCTCTGCCCGGAATTCGCGGCCCAGCAGGCCGAGAAGGCCGGGCACTCCATGGATCACGAGCTGGCGCTGCTGACCGTGCACGGCGTCCTGCACCTCCTCGGCTACGACCACGCCGAGCCGGAGGAGGAGAAGGAGATGTTCGCGCTGCAGGCCTCCCTGCTGGAGGGCTGGTACGAGCATGTCCGCCAGGAGATGCGCCGCGCCGAACTGGCCGACCGCGATCAGCAGCTGCTGGGCAAGACCGGATTCACCGATGCCACCGGTGATCCGCTGGGCCCGGCGTGAATTCATTCGTTCTGCTCCTGCTGGCGATCGTCCTGGTCCCGGCGGGCGGTGTGTTCGCGGCGCTGGATTCGGCGCTCAACACCATTTCGCCGGCGCGCGTGGAGGATCTGGTGCGCGCCGAGCGCACCGGGGCCGCGCGGCTGGCGCGCATCATCGCCGACCGGCCCCGCTATGTGAATCTCATGGTGCTGCTGCGTCTCACCTGCGAGATCACCGCCACGGTGCTGCTGGCGGCGGTGCTCATGGACTGGCTGCAGGAAGCCCCGGCGCTGCTGATCACCGCCGCGGTCATGGTGCTGATCGACTACCTGGTGATCGGTGTCGGGCCGCGCACCCTGGGCCGCCAGCACGCGTATTCGCTGGCGCTGGGCGCGTCGCTGCCCTTGCAGGCCATCGGCTCGCTGCTGGGCCCGATCAGCCGCCTGCTGATCCTGGTCGGCAACGCCATCACGCCCGGTAAGGGATTCCGCAACGGCCCCTTCGCTTCCGAGATCGAGCTGCGCGAGGTGGTGGATCTGGCCGGGGAGCGCGGCGTCGTGGACGCCGACGAGCGGCGCATGATCCAGTCGGTGTTCGAACTCGACACCACCCCCGCGCGCGAGGTAATGGTCCCGCGCACCGAGATGGTCTGGATCGAGGCGGAAAAGACCGCCGCGCAAGCCATGTCGCTGGCCGTGCGGTCCGGGCACTCGCGAATTCCGGTGGTCGGCGAGAACGTCGACGACATTCTCGGCGTGGTCTATCTGAAAGACCTGGTGCCGTACGCGGATCGGAGTCGCAAGGTGAAGGTGCGGCAGGTCATGCGCCCGGCCGTGTTCATGCCCGACTCCAAGCCGCTGGACGCCCTGCTCGACGAGATGCAGCGCCGTCGCAACCACATGGCGCTGCTGGTCGACGAATACGGCGGCATCGCCGGACTGGTCACCATCGAGGACATTCTCGAGGAGATCGTGGGCGAGATCGCCGACGAGTACGACAAGGACGAGATCGCCCCGATCGAGAAGATCGGCAGCGGCCGCTACCGGGTCTCGGCCCGGCTGCCGGTGGACGACCTGGGCGAGCTGTTCGCCATGGAGATCGAGGAGGAGGACGTCGACACCGTGGGCGGCCTGCTCGCGCACGCGCTCGGCCGCGTCCCGCTGCCCGGCTCCAAGGCCGTCGTGCACGGCCTGCAACTGAAGGGGGAGGGCGGGGCCGACGCCCGGGGGCGCATGCGCATCCACACGGTGGTGGTGCGCAAGGCCACCGAGAAGACGAAAACCGAACCCGCGGAACACGAGCCGGTCGGCGGCGCGCACGAGGATGGAGAGGCCGATGATTGAACTGGATGCCGAGGACAGCAAGCTGGCGGTCCTGGCCCGTGGCGCCATGGGACGCACCGGCGGCACCGGCGGCGCGGCCGTGCGCGATACCCACGGGCGCACCTACGCGGCCGGAACGGTGGAGCTGTCGGCGCTGCGGCTGACCGCCCTGCAGGCGGCGGTGGCGGCCGCGATCTCCAGTGGCGCAGAGGGTTTCGAGGCGGCTGTGGTGGTCGCGGGCAAGCTCTCGGATTACGGCATCGCGGCGGTGCGGGAGGTATCGCCTTCCGCGCGAATCATTTTCAGCGACGTGAAGGGCGCGGTATTCGACGTGCTCGACCCCGGCGGGGATTACGGCGTCGAGAACCCCATCTCGGCGCAGGGCCCCGCGGCGGGCGACGCGGCCGGGGAGCGCGCCGTCCCCGCGGCGCTGGACATCGAGACGGAATCGGAGGTTTTCGAATGAGCGGCCAGGGCAACAGCGGTGGTGCGAGCGAGGACGAATTCCGTTCCGGCTTCGTCTGTTTCGTGGGCCGTCCGAACACCGGCAAGTCCACGCTGACCAATGCCATGGTGGGGCAGAAGATCGCCATCACCTCCTCGCGCCCGCAGACCACCCGCCACACCATTCGCGGCATCGTGCACCGCGACCACGCCCAGCTCATCCTGGTCGACACCCCCGGTCTGCACCGCCCGCGCACCCTGCTCGGCCAGCGCCTCAACGACCTGGTGCGCGACACGTATTCCGAGGTCGACGTGATCGCCGTCTGCATCCCCGCCGACGAGAAGATCGGCCCCGGCGACCGCTGGATCGTCGAGCAGATCAAGACCATGGCCCCCAAGACCACCCTGCTCGGCGTGGTCACCAAGATCGACAAGGTGAGCCGCGACCAGGTCGCCCACCAGCTCATGGCCGTCTCCGCGCTGCTCGGCCCCGAAGCCGAGGTCGTCCCCGTCTCCGCGGTCAAGGGCGAACAGGTCGAGGTCCTCATCGACGTCATCGCCTCCCAGATGCCCGAGGGCCCCGCCTTCTACCCCGACGGCGAACTCACCGACGAGCCCGAAGAAGTCCTGATGGCCGAGCTCATCCGCGAGGCGGCCCTGGAAGGCGTCCGCGACGAGCTCCCGCACTCCCTGGCCGTCGTCATCGAAGAAGTCCTCGAACGCGAGGAGAACGACGCCACCGAATCCGACGGTAGCCGCACCCACGAGGGCATGCTGGACGTCCACGCCCTGCTCTACGTCGAACGGCCGAGCCAGAAGGCCATCATCATCGGCAAGGGCGGCTCGCGCCTGAAAGAGGTGGGCACCAACGCCCGCAAGCAAATCGAGCACATCCTGGGCACCCGCATCTACCTCCACCTCCACGTCAAGGTAGCCAAGGACTGGCAACGCGATCCCAAGCAACTGGGCAAACTGGGCTTCTGAGCCCGCACGGTTCATCGAGTGGCACATCAGCGAGGGTTTTCCCCTTGCCGGTGTGCCACTCGGCGTTTCAGGGCTGCGACCAGTAGGGGGTGGGGCGGGAGTTGTGCCAGGCGAGTTCGGATTCCAGTTGGGTGGCGACGGAGACCAGGAGGGGTTCGGAGTTGGCGGGGCCCATGAGTTGGGAGCCGACGGGGAGGCCGGAATCGGTGAAGCCGGAGGGGATGTTGACGGCGGGCCAGCCCAGGACGTTCCAGGGCCAGGTGTAAGGGCAAGCGGCGGTGATCAGTTCGTCGGTGGCCCAGTTGCCGATGTTGTCGATTTCGTGGACGCCGGGCGGTGGGGTGGCGGTGGTGGGGGCCAGGACCAGGTCGAAATCGTTGAAGATGCGGCCGATTCGCAGGCGCAGCAACGGTTCTGCCCGGCGGGCGGCGAACAGCAGGGGGGAGAGCAGGCGGCCGACGGTGGCGTTGTGGGTGGTCCGAGGGTCCACCTGTGCGCCCGGAAGACGTCGCAGGGCCTGGTTGACGCCGGTCAGGGACCTGGGGAGGAAGGTCGCGCCGGCCAGGACGCCGTAGTGGATGTCGGCGATGACGACCTCGTGGCCGAGGCCGCGGAGGGCGGCGGCGGTGGCGTGGACGCGGGCCTCGACCTCGCGGTCGAGTTCGGTTCTGGTGGCGGTGAACGGGATTCGCAGGGAGAGGGCGATGCGCAGGCGGCCGGGATCGCGGCCGACGGCGTCGGAGACGCGCAGGGCGGGCGGGGTGTGGCGGTCGCCGGGGTGGGGGCCGGCGGCGGCGTCGAGGAGGAGGGCGGCGTCGGCGACCGTGCGGGCCAGCGGGCCGTTGACGGTCAAGCCGTGGAACGCTTCCGGCAGGGGCCAGGTGGAGATGCGACCGCGCTGGGGCTTGATGCCGACCAGGTTGTTCCAGGCGGCGGGGATGCGCACCGAGCCCGCGCCGTCGGAACCCAGTGCGGCGGGCACCAATCCGGCCGCGACGGCCGCACCCGAGCCGCCCGAGGAGCCGCCGGGGGTGTGGTCGGCGCTCCACGGATTCCTGGTGTGGCCGAAGGCGTCTCCGCTGGTGAACGGGAGCTGACCGAGCTCGCAGGTATTGGTCTTGCCGACGATCACGGCACCGGCTGTGCGCAGTCGCCGGACCGCTTCCGCGTCCTCGGTTTTCGCGGGGAAGTCGCCGCCGCAGCCGAAAGCCGTAGGGGTACCGGCCAGATCGGTGTCGTCCTTGATGGCCAGGGGCACTCCGAGCAGTGGGGCGCGTTCTCCGGCGGCGAGTTTCGCGTCGGCCGCGGCCGCCTCGGCGAGGGCCTCGGTGCGGCGCACGATTCGGAAGGCATTGAGCGCGTCCTGGCTCGCCTCGATCCGATCCAGCACGGCCGTGGTCGCTTCGACCGAGGTGAGTGTGCCGTTCGCCAGTGCCGCGGCGAGTTCCGCCAGGCCGAGCTCGCCAATCGACGCCATCGTCATGTGAATCCCGTCTCTTCCGTACCCGCGAGTAACGTAGCGCGAGTCTGGTCACAGGTCCAACGTTCGTCGTATGGATCACCGTCGTGAGGTCCGGAGCCCGGCCCACCCCTCCCGGGCCGGACGCCGGGCCGCACGACGCTCTACCCGGCGCGCCGGGCCCGGCACGCCGGGATCGGGCTCGCGTGGAGAAAGGCTGACGGATCGGCTGAGCCGGACGGGACTGTCGCGCAAGGACTGCCGAGTCGGCGGGCGATCCGGGCGGAGCGGGGACCGGACGATGCGGCCGCCCAGCGTGAACCGGCGGCGGGCGTCTGGCGGCTCATGGGTCCTCCTCCGAGGCGGTTGGTCCGGGTCCGCCGAGTCGTGCCCGGCCTTCCCGATTCGCCGCCAGCATGGAATTCGCGGCCAACCGCACGCCAACGAACCACTAATCGGCACACGCCCGGCGACTCGTCACCGCCCGGTCGGTCCCGCATGCGAGACTGTTGCGGTGCGGTTGTATCGGGATCATGCGGTGGTGCTGCGCCAGCACAAGCTGGGCGAGGCGGACCGCATCGTCACGCTGCTGACCCGCCAGCACGGGCTGGTTCGCGCGGTCGCCAAGGGGGTGCGGCGGACCCGGTCCAAATTCGGCGCTCGGCTCGAACCTTTCGCGTATGTGGATGTGCAGCTGCATCCGGGGCGCAATCTCGACACCGTCACCCAGGTGCACACCGTGGAGACCTTCGCCGCCGATATCGTCGCCGACTACGGCCGCTACACCACCGCCTGCGCGGTGCTCGAGACCGCCGAGCGGCTGGCGGGCGAGGAGGGCGCACCGGCCGCCCGGCTGCACACCCTCACCGCGGGCGCGCTGCGCGCCATCGCGCTGGGCCGCCGCCCCCACGAACTGATCCTCGACGCGTTCCTGTTGCGCGCCATGGGTTTCGCGGGCTGGGCCCCGGCCCTCGACGACTGCGCCCGCTGCGCCACCCCCGGCCCGCACCGCGCCTTCCACGTCGCCGCGGGCGGCGCGGTCTGCGTCCACTGCCGCCCACCCGGTGCGGCCACCCCCATGCTCGGCGTCCTCGACCACCTCAGCGCCCTCAACCGCGGCGACTGGACCGGCGTCGACGCCATCCCCGACACCATGCGCCGCCAGGCCAGCGGCCTCATCGCCGCCCACCTGCAATGGCACCTCGAACGCCAATTGCGCACCCTCCCACTCATCGAACGCACCCGCCCGCACGAGGCCATCGAGCGCGCTGAAGCCGCGATCGGCTGACCCGGGCCGCCACCGAATCGCGCGCCGGTCGGTCGCTCCGTAGCGGAAATGTGGGGGTTCCGGGGGAATGGTGTGGGTGTCGTCCGGGCATTCGGCGCGTCGGGCAGGATGGTGGGCGTGATCGGTAACCGGAAGTCATCGACTGAGCAACTCGGGTCTTCGACTGGGCAGCGTGTTGTGCGGCCGCCGTCGCCGCATCCGTCGGGGGCCGTGCCGCCCGCGATTCCGGCGGAGTTCGTGCCCCGGCACGTGGCGCTGGTGATGGATGGCAACGGGCGGTGGGCGCAGGAGCGCGGGCTGCCGCGCACGGCGGGGCACGAGCGTGGCGAGGCGGTGCTCATGGATACCGTCGAGGGCTGCATCGAGATGGGCGTGAAATGGCTGTCGGCCTATGCCTTCTCCACCGAGAACTGGAAGCGCAGCCCGGACGAGGTGCGCTTCCTGATGGGCTTCAACCGCGATGTGATCCGCCGCCGCCGTGACGAGATGCACGAGATGGGGGTGCGGGTGCGCTGGGCGGGGCGGCGACCGCGCCTGTGGCGCAGCGTGATCAAGGAATTGGAGATCGCCGAGGAGCTGACGCAGGACAATACGGTGATGACCCTCACCATGTGCGTCAACTACGGTGGCCGCGCCGAGATCGCCGATGCCGCACGGGAAATCGGACGCCGGGTGGCCGCCGGGGAACTCGACCCGGAGAAGATCACCGAGGCGACCGTCGCCCGCTACCTCGACGAACCCGACATGCCGGACGTGGACCTGTTCCTACGTCCCTCCGGCGAACTGCGCAGCTCCAACTTCCTGATCTGGCAGGCCGCGTACGCCGAATTCGTCTTCCAGGAAACCCTTTTCCCCGATTTCGATCGCCGCAACCTCTGGGACGCCTGCCTGGAGTACGCCAAGCGCGATCGCCGCTTCGGAGGTGTGAAGAAGTGACCGACCAGCTCACCCCCGCCGAGGAGCTCCAGCTCCGCGCCAAGACCCTGCTCAAGCGCTACGGCGTCGACGTCCGCGAGGAGGAGGGTGCACTCGGCTTCGAATACGAGGGCGCGCTGTGCTCGCTGCGCGGCGTCAACCTGTCGCCCGGCCTGGACGTCCTGGCCCTCATGTGCATCCTGGCCTGGGACCGCCCGATCAAACCCCAACTCCACAAGCGCGTCGCCGAGCGCAACGCCGCCCTGCAGTTCGGCACCCTCACCGTCATCTCTCGCGAGAAGCAGGCCGACGTCATCCTCCGCTACACCTTCCCCGCCGCGGGCCTCGAGGACGAACCTCTGGCCACCATCCTGCTGCTCACCCTCTCCGGTGCGAGCCGAGCGCGACAAGGCTTGCTGCCCTAGGTGATTGGACCCGGGTCTCACCCGCAATCCCGGCGTGTTCTCGGCCGGGATCCGGCCACGAGGGCGGATTCCGGCCACGAGCATGCCGGGGAATGACGAGGGGCCGTGGCCGGTGTCCCGGGGCACTGCGTTCGCCGAATTGTGTTCAGGCGCGGGTGGATTCGGTGGTGGCGGCGCGGCGGTAGTCGGGGAGGATCTGGGTGATGCCGCGGGCGAAGGTTTCGGGGTCGGCGTCGCCGAGGATGAGGTGCTGGAGGATGAAGCCGGGGAGTAGGCCGAGGAAGATCTTGGCCACGGCGTCGGTGTCGGCGTCCGGGGGGAGCCAGCCGGCGTCGCGCATGCGGTTGGCGTAGTCGAACCAGAGGCGGCGGATGCCGAGGATATTGGTGCGGACGTAGTCGGCGATATTGGCGTCGGTGAGGGCCAGGGCCCACGCCTGCGGGATGATGCGGACCGGGCCGCCGGGGGCGCTGAGGCGCATGATGGCCTCGCTCATGATGCGGACCAGGTCCGGGGGAGTGGGCAGCGGGTCACTGTAGACGGCCTCGCTGAGGGTGGCGCGCAGGTCGACGGTGGCCTCGGTGGTGAGGGCCGCGATGATGTCGTTCTTGGACTTGAAATACCGGTAGACCGCGCCCGCCGAGAGGCCGGATTCGGCGAAGACGTCCTGCATGGTGGTGGCGTGCAGGCCCTTGCGGGCGAAGCAGGTCTGGGCGGCGTCGAGGATCTGCTGCCTGCGGCGTTCCAGGTGTTCCTCGCTGACTCTGGGCATGCGCCCAAAGTAAAACGAATATCCGTTCTTGACAAGGTGACAGCCGGATGTCAGCCTTGTCCCAACAAAAAAGAACGAACCTTCGCTTTCTTTGGAAGAGTGCTATGAACGCCACGCTTGCCCCCTCCGGCACTACTCGTCCCGTCACCGGCCCCCAAATCCCCAAGGCCTTCCGGATCGCCCTCGCGATAGGGTTCGCCGCGGCGGCCATCCAGGCCCTCATGCTCATCGCCTTCGCGTGGCCCGCCACCCGCATCGCGCCCCGTGATCTCCCCATCGCGATTACCGGCCCGCAGGCCACCGCGGTCGCCCAGCAGTTGAACGCCCGGGAGCCCGGCGGCTTCGACATCCGCACCGTCGCAGACGAATCCGCCGCCCGTGACGCCATCGCGCACCGGGATGTATACGGGGCCATACTCACCGAGGGAAGTCCCCGCGTGCTGATCGCCTCGGCCGCGAGTCCGATTGTGGCCCAGCAGCTCACGGGTTTCGCGCAACAGTTGAACGGCGCGCAGGACGCACCCGTGCAGGACGTGATCGCCGCCGATCCGCACGATCCGCGCGGAACCGGTTTCGGCGCAATGGTTCTCCCGCTGGTCATGTCCGGTCTGGCCGGGGGAGTGCTGCTGACACTACTGGTCCCGTCGCTGCGGGCACGCGCCCTCGGCCTGGCCACCTTCGCGATCGCCGGTGGGCTGCTGAGCATGTCGATCGTGCAGGGCTGGCTGCACCTGCTGCCCGGCGGGTACCTGACGATGGCCTCGATCAGCGGCCTGGTCTCTTTCGCGGTCGCTGGGACCGTGGCCGGGTTGGCGGCCGCCATCGGCCAGCCGGGCATCGGGATCGCCGCCCTCACCATGCTGCTGGTCGGAAACCCCTTCTCTGGAGCCACTTCCGCCCCGCAACTGCTGCCCAAGCCGTGGGGCACGATCGGGCAGCTGCTCCCGCCCGGTGCGGCCGCGACCCTGCTGCGCTCGGTCGCCTTCTTCGGTGACGCCTCGATCGCCGGTCCGCTGGCGGTCCTGCTGGGCTGGGCCGCGGTCGCTGTCATCCTGCTCGGCATCGGCATCGCGCGCACCTCGGGCGCGACCGTCGCCGAACCGATCGTCGAGCCGGTTCCCGCCGTCTGACGGCTCGCCGAAAAGCCGCGTGCCCCGGTGAATTTCACCGGGGCACGCGGTCGTCGTGCTCAGCTCTTGGCTTCGGAGCAGCTCTGGCAGGTGCCGAAGATCTCCATGGTGTGGCTGATGTCGGTGAATCCGTGCTCGGTGGCGATCGAATCCGCCCAGGCCTCCACCGTCGGCCCCTCCACCTCGACGGTGCGGCCGCAGCGGCGGCAGACCAGGTGGTGGTGATGGCCGCTGGAGCACTGGCGGTACACCGATTCGCCGGTGTCGGTGCGCAATACGTCGACCAGCCCGGCGTCGGCGAGGGATTGCAGGGTGCGGTAGACGGTGGTCAGGCCGATGCCCTCACCGCGCTTGCGCAGTTCGTCGTGCAGCTCCTGCGCGGAGCGGAATTCGTCGATGTCGGCCAGCAGGGCGGCGATGGCGCTGCGCTGGCGGGTGCTGCGGACCCCGACGGTCTTCTCTGTGGTTCCCACGGTTCACCCCTCCTCGGCGTGCGCGACGGCGTCGATGACGATGTGCGCGAGATGCTCGTCGACCAGCTCGTAGATGACCTCGCGCCCGGTGCGCTCGCCGCGCACCACGCCCGCGGACTTGAGGATCCGCAGGTGCTGGCTGATCAGCGGCTGGGTCACCCCGAGCGTGTCGACCAGTTCGTGCACGCAGCGCGGCGATTCGCGCAGCTGCAGCACGATGGCGATGCGCACGGGGGCGGCCAGGGCGCGCAATAGTTCTCCGGCCGAGTCCAGAACGGTGCGTGCGGGAACCGCCGGTGGCTGGGGCGACCGGTAGGGGTACGGGTCGTGCGGGATCGCGGCCGGGGTCTCGGTCGCGACATGCGAGCGCCGGATGGGCGCGCCGCTGTCCGTGGTCATCGAACCAACTCCTTATTGGAAACCGATGCCATTCTTATATGCAGGGTTGCGCATGTCAAACGCGACACGGTGTTAAAGCACTGGCACCCGGCAGATAGTCTGGACCTAATCCTTTGCAATCTTCCGGACACGGATGGAGAACTGTTCAGTGGCACCCAAGTCGAAGGTGGACACCGTCGCCAATCTCGCCAAGCGTCGGGGTCTCGTGTACCCGAGCGGTGAGATTTACGGCGGAACGAGGTCGGCCTGGGATTACGGTCCGCTGGGCGTCGAGCTCAAGGAGAACATCAAGCGGCAGTGGTGGCGGTCCATGGTGACCAGCCGCGACGACGTGGTCGGCCTGGACTCGTCGATCATTCTGCCGCGCCAGGTGTGGGTGGCCTCGGGCCACGTCGCGGTGTTCAACGACCCGCTGGTGGAATGCCTCAACTGCCACAAGCGGCACCGGCAGGACCACCTGCAGGAGGCCTACGCCGAGAAGAACAAGATCGACGACCCGGACTCGGTCCCGATGGACAAGATCGTGTGCCCGGACTGCGGCACGGTCGGCCAGTGGACCGAGCCCAAGGACTTCAACATGATGCTGAAGACCTACCTGGGCCCGGTCGAGTCCGAAGAGGGCATGCACTACCTGCGCCCGGAGACCGCGCAGGGCATCTTCGTCAACTACGACAATGTCGCCACCACCGCGCGCAAGAAGCCGCCGTTCGGTATCGCGCAGATCGGCAAGTCGTTCCGCAACGAGATCACCCCGGGCAACTTCATCTTCCGCACCCGCGAGTTCGAGCAGATGGAGATGGAGTTCTTCGTCAAGCCGGGCGAGGACGAGCAGTGGCACCAGTACTGGATCGACACCCGCATGGCCTGGTACACCGACCTGGGCATCGATCCGGAGAACCTGCGCCTGTACGAGCACCCGAAGGAGAAGCTCTCGCACTACTCCACCCGCACGGTGGACATCGAGTACCGCTTCCGCTTCGCGGGCAGCGAGTGGGGTGAGCTCGAAGGCGTGGCCAACCGCACCGACTTCGACCTCAAGACGCACTCCGAGCACTCGGGCAAGGACCTGATCTACTTCGATCAGCAGACGGGCGAGCGCTACACCCCGTACGTGATCGAGCCGGCGGCCGGTCTGACCCGTTCGCTCATGGCCTTCCTGGTGGACGCGTACCACGAGGAGGAGGCGCCGACGGCCAAGGGCACCATGGAGACTCGCACCACGCTGCGCCTGGATCCGCGGCTGGCGCCCGTCAAGGCGGCTGTCCTGCCGTTGTCGCGCAATGCGGACCTTTCGCCCAAGGCCAAGGACCTGGCCGCGACCCTGCGCCGGAACTGGAACGTGGACTTCGACGACGCCGGCGCGATCGGCCGTCGCTACCGTCGCCAGGACGAGATCGGCACCCCGTTCTGCATCACGGTCGACTTCGACACGCTGGAGGACCAGGCCGTTACCGTGCGCGAACGGGACTCGATGGCGCAGCAGCGGGTGGCGCTGGATCAGGTGGAGGGCTACCTGGCGGCGCGCCTCATCGGCGCCTGATTCGTCGCTCACTGGAAAGACCGGTCAATGCCTGACCGGTCTTTTCTTTATTTGATTGCCCCCGAAATTCGGGGCGCTGTACCGGAATTGGGTAGTGCACTACCCGTGTTAACAGCCCATGACCGAGGCACTATTTAGGGTGTACGGATATCGGCGCCTTCTACTGCCGTATCTCGATCATCCGAGGTGAGTCATGAGCGAGCGTGTTATCGGCCCCCGCTCGGGGCTGCAATGGGTCTCATTGGGGGACACCGGATCATCGTGTCCTGCCGCCCGATCCACGGTGGCGGCATTTCGATCTTGGGCGGATTCCTTTTTGACCCGACCCAATGACGAACTGGGGCGGGACGGGCCGGTCTGTCCGTATGTCCGGCCGTCCATGCGGCGGGATCTGCTCTGGTTGGCGCAGGTGCCGGCGGTGGAACCGCGGCCGATGTGGGTACGTGCGATCATCTCCGACGCATTGGAGGTTTATCCCGAACTACCCACGGGGAACGGCAGTTCCACCTCCGTGTTGCGTTCGTTGATCACCGTATTTCCCAATTTGAAGGATTATACGCTGATCGATGAAATACACTCCGAATTCAAGAGCAAATTCGTCGAACGCGGGATCATGCTCGGGCAGTTTTATCCGGGCTGTGACCAACCGGGCCTGTGGAACAAGGATTTTCGGCCATTGGACGCGCCGCTGCCGATGCTGGTGGTCCGGCCGATGATGACCACGGATTTCGCCTTCCTGGTGGACCGGCCGGAGTGGGCCGACGCGTACGTGCGCAAGTTCGCGCCGATGCTGCCGGCGCACGTGCGGGCGGTCATGGTGGGGCGGTTGACTTCTCGGTCGGCTGCCCTGGTGCCCGCCTACGAGGAGCGGCCGGAGGACGAGTCCTGCTCGACCGGCAGCTAGGTGTGTCGCGGTCGCGACGGTGATCAGGGTCGGGGTGTCCCATCACCGGCAGGGCCGGAACACACCGCATCGTCGGTTTGGGAAGCAATCGGATAACGAAAACCGTGAGGATCCGCAACTAATGGGAATCGCGGGTACAGAATCGGAGCATGGCCGAGAACCTGCCGCGACGGGGGTTCCTCACGGGAACCCTCGGTCTCCTCGGGCTCGGCGTCACCGGGATCGGGCGAGCCGATCCCGTCGCGGTGCCGCCGCCACCGCTGCCCATGCCCTACCTTCCGTCCTCGCCGTACACCCCGCTGAACTACCACTCCCCGCCGTTGCAGCCCTTCGTCGACGAGCTTCCGGTCCCCGAAACCATACCGGCCGCAGGGGAATTGGCGGCGACCTCGGGGATGCACCGCTATCACCGGGAGCTGCCGGAGACCCGCGCCTGGGGCTTCTCCCGGCCGGTGCTGGGCCCGTGCCTGGAGGCGCGCCGGGATCGGCAGGCGCACGTCGGTTTTCGCAACGACCTGGGCACCCACGTGCTGGCCCAGCACGTGGATCTCACCATGCACGGCGTGACCGAGCTGGACCGCACCGATCCGCGCTTCACCGTCCACCTGCACGGCGGGGTGAACGCGCCGAGTTCGGACGGGCATCCGCTGGTCGGCTGGCGCAATGGCGGACGGCCGAGCTTCACGTACACGAATCGGCAAGAGGCGGCGACACTCTGGTATCACGACCACGCCATGGGCATCTCCCGCCTCAATATTCAGGCCGGTCTGGCCGGGATGTACTACCTGCGAGACGAATTCGACACCGGCCGGGCGGACAACCCGCTCGGGCTGCCCAGTGGCGAGTTCGAGGTGCCGCTGATCGTGCAGGACCGCACCTTCAACGCGGACGGCACCGTGCAGCCCATGGTGGGGCTCTATCTTCCGCAGGGCTACAACCAGTCCGGGCAATTGGGTGACGTGGCGTGCGTCAACGGGGTGGTGTGGCCGCGCTTCGAGGTGCGCCGCACGGTGTATCGCTTCCGGCTGCTGAACGGATCCAATTCGCGGGCTTATGTTTTTGCGCTCACCAACGCCCGGCTGTGGGTGATCGGCGGCGATCTCGGCCTGCTGGATGAGCCGATCGTCACGCCGAGCGTTCGGGTGAGCCCCGGCGAACGCATCGATGTGCTGGTGGATTTCAGCGAGCTGCGCGACGGGGAGGTGGTGGATCTGGTCAATGTCGCGCTCAACGACATCGGCAATACCTTCTTCATGGTCCCGGAGCTGCGCAACATCATGCGCTTCACGGTGGCCGGGGACGGGCCGCCCGCCGAGATCCCCTCGGTGCTGCGCGGCGGTCCCGGACTGCCCGACCCGCTGGGGCCGCTGCCCGAGCCGGACTCGGTGCGCACCGTGACCCTGATGGGATACAACGAAGACGCCCGGCAGGCGGCCGTCTTCCCGGGCATGGGGGTGCTCGACAATCTGCCGTTCCTGGGCACGGACATCGATACCGCGCGGGCGGGGGCGGTCGAGCAGTGGAACATCGTCAACACCACCTCGTTCGACCATCCGGTCCATATTCATCTGGCCCGCATGCGCGTGCTGGGCCGGCAGTCGATCAATGCCTACGACTACTGGATGGCCGACCCGCCGCCCGCCTTCGGTATCCGCTGGGCCCCCTCGGCCGACGGCTTCGCCCTGGGTCCGCAGACGCTGCCGCCGCTCTGGGAGACCGGGTGGAAGGACACCGTCGAATGTCCGACCGACGCCATCACCCGGGTCCTGGTGCGTTGGCCCTCGGTCGAGGAGCTCGGTTTCGACCCGGACGCGCCCGTCGCGGTCCCGCCCGATGCCGAGGCGATGTCGCCGAGCGGGGCGATGTCCGGGGACATGATGGCCGGTCACGAGGAGATTCGCGGGTACGTCTGGCACTGCCACAACCTCGACCACGCCGACCACGACATGATGCAGCAGATCCGGGTGCTGCCGTGATCGCGGCTGAGTAGCGGGCTACTCGGGGGTAGGTACGAGGTGCTGGTGACCTTGGTTTCGCGGGAAAAGCTGATCAAAGTCTGACCGGTCTATTCTTTTCCTTCGCCCCCGAAATTCGAGGCACCGTAGCGAAATTGGGTATGCGACTACTCGTGTTAACGGCCCATGACCGGCGCACTATTTAGGTGTGTGAGAACGGCGCATTCTCTGCCGTATCTCGATCATCCGAGGTGAGTCATGAGCGAGCGTGTTATCGGCCCCCGCTCGGGGCTGCAATGGGTGTCATTGGGGGACATCGGATCAACCTGTTCGGCCGCCCGGCCCACGGTCGCGGCTTTTCGATCTTGGGCCGATTCCTTTCGGACCAGGCCCAGCGACGAACTGGGGCGCGACGGTGCGGTGTGCCCGTACGTCAAGCCGTCGCTGCGGCGGGATCTGATGTGGTTGGCGCAGGTACCGGCGGCCGAGCCACGGCCGATGTGGGTGCGCGCGATCATCGCCGACGCCCTCGAGGTCTATCCCCAACTGCCCACGGGGAACGGCGGTTCCGATTCCGTGCTGCGGGCTTTGATCACCGTTTTTCCGAATTTGCACGATTATACGCTGATCGACGAGGTGCACTCCGAATTCAAGAGCAAGTTCGTGGAACGCGGCATCATGCTGGGTCAGTTTTATCCGGGCTGCGATCAACCGGGATTGTGGAACAAGGATTTTCGGCCATTGGACGCGCCGCTGCCGATGCTGGTGGTTCGGCCGATGATGACCACGGATTTCGCCTTCCTGGTGGATCGGCCGGAGTGGGCCGACGCGTACGTGCGCAAGTTCGCGCCGTCGCTGCCCGCCCACGTGCGCTCGGTCATGGTGGGGCGCTTGACATCCGGGACCGCCGAATGCGTCCCGGCCTACCACGAAGCACAGCTCGACGACGAATCATGTTCCGTGACCAGCAGGTAGGCAATCGTGACGCGTGAACTCGCGGCGGATCGGACCGCCACCACCCTTTCTCGAACGGCCATCGTCTTTCCGCTCTCCCCGGCGCAACAGGGGTTTTGGTATGCGCAGCAACTGGATCCGACCGTGCCGTTGTCGGAGGCCCAGTACATCGAGATGCGCGGGCCTCTCGACCTGGAGGCGCTGCGCGGTGCCGCCACCACCGCGGCGCGCGAATTCGGTTCCGGCGTCCTGCGACTCGTCGAGATCGACGGCAGGCCGTATCAGCTGATCGATCCGGGGAAGGCGCCCACCCTGGGGTTCCTGGACTTCGCGGACCGGCCCGATCCGATGGCCGAGGCGCTGGCGTGGATGCGGGCGGAGGTGGCCGCGCCCATCGACCTGCTGGGCGAGAACGCCGGAGTAACAACGGTGATCCGGGTCGGGGAGTCCCATCACCTGTGGTACACCAGAGCACACCACATCCTCATCGATGGATTCGGCTCGATGACCATGCTGTACCGGGTCGCCGAGCTGTACAACGCCGCGGTGCACGGGCAAACGGCGCCTCCCGGCACCGCGGCCTCCCTCGCGGAGGTGCACGAGGCGGAGATGGCGTACCGGGAATCGTCCCGGTTCGCCGCCGACGCCGCGTACTGGCGCGAGGTGACCGCCGACATGCCCGAGCGGTGCAGTCTGGTGGCGGCCACCGCGCCCGCCGCCGCGCTGGCCCGCGAAGCCTGGGAGCAACTGCCCGAGGCGACCTCGGCGCTCCTGGAGAGCGCCGCGCGGCGGCTCGACAGCAGCGTGGCCGGGGTGGTGATGGCGGCCGTGGCGCTCTACTACGGGCGCATCACCGCCACCGAGGACGTGGTGCTGAGCCTGCCGGTCTCCGGCCGGACCACGGCCGTGCTGCGGCGCTCGGGCGGCATGATCGCCAATGTGGTGCCGCTGCGGGTGCCGGTGCCGCGGACCGGACGGGTCGGCGTCGTGCTGGCGGCGATCCGGGTCGCGGCCTCGGGTGCATTGCGGCACCAGCGTTTCCGGCACGAGGACATGCGCGACGAGCAGGGCGACGGCGCGGGGGAGCTGACCCGCGGGATCGTCGGGCCGGTCATCAACATCATGATGTTCTCGGCCGGAATCGACTTCGCCGGTCTCGAGTGCGGCCTGAACGTGGTCACCTCCGGGCCCATCGAGGACCTGTTCGTCAACTTCTACCAGCACGGCGCGGACGCACCGATCCACGTGGACTTCGCCGCGAATCCCCGGCTCTACGACGAGGATTCGCTGCGCAGTCATCACCGCCGGTTCCTCGCCCTGCTGGATTCGCTACTGGACGCCGACGCCGAAACCCCGGTCACCGCACTGCGATACGCTACGGCCGAGGACGGCAGCGTGCTCGGCGGCGCGCACGGCGCGCCCGCGCCCGAACCCCGGCTGCTGCCGGAGATCCTCGAATCCGGTTTGCGCAGTGCGGGTCCCGACGCCGTGGCGATCGTCGCCGGTGATCGGGAGCTGACCTACCGTGAACTCGATGCGCTGTCGAATCGGCTGGCGCGCCGGATCATAGCCGCCGCCGACGACAAGCCGGTCGGTCCGGAATCGGCTGTGCTGCTGCATCTTCCACGCTCGATCGAGGCAATGGTGGCGCTGTGGGCGGTCGCCAAGACCGGTGCCGCGTTCGTGCCGCTCGGCACCGCCATGCCCGCCGACAGAATGGCCCGGATCGCCGCCGAATGCGATGCCGGTATCGGGCTCACGCTGCGCCGAACCGGCGGCGAACTGCCCGATACGGTGCGGTGGATCGCGCTGGACGATCTCCTGGACCGAGCGGCCGGGAGCGACGGCGAGTCATGGTCGACGGCCCAGCTCACGCCCGGCGAGCTGCCGGGCCGTCCGCGGCTGGAGAATCCGGCCTACATCGTGTTCACCTCCGGCTCCACCGGCGTCCCGAAGGGCGTGGTGGTCACCCATGCCGGGCTCGCGGGTCTGGCCGCCGCCATCGTGGACGCGTATCGGGTGGCCCCCGGCGCACGGGTGCTGCAATGCCTGAATCCGAGTTTCGACGCGGCCGTCCTGGAATGGCTGATGGCCTTCGCCTCGGGCACCACGCTGGTGGTCGCCGAGCCGGATCCGGTGCTGGGCGCGGAGCTGGCCGCGCTGGTGCGCGAGCACCGGATCACCCAGGTGTGCTCGACGCCCGCGGTGCTGTCGACCCTGGACGCGCACGCGCTGGACGGGGTGCGGGCGGTGTCCTCGGGCGGCGAGCCGACGCCGCCGGATATCGTGGCGCGCTTCGGAATCGGGCGCGACCTGCTGAATTCGTACGGTCCGAGCGAGACCACGGTGGCCGTCACCTACACCAAGGGGCTGGTGCCGGGGGAGAACGCCGGACTCGGTGAACCCATCCGTGGCGCGGGCATGCTGGTGCTGGATCGCTGGCTGCGCCCGGTGCCCGTCGGGGTCGCGGGGGAGCTGTACGTGACCGGGCCGGGGGTGGCGCGCGGGTATGTGGGCCGCGCCGCGCTGACCGCCGAACGGTTCGTGCCCGCGCTGTCGGGACCGGCCGGGAGCCGCATGTATCGGACCGGAGATCTGGTCCGGTGGACGAGGGCTCCCGGCGCTTCGGGATCCTCGCACGTGCTCGAATATGTGGGGCGCAGCGATTTCCAGGTGAAGCTGCGCGGGATGCGGATCGAGCTGGGCGAGATCGACTCCGCCCTGAACGCGCATCCGGCGGTGGAGATCGCGGTGACGGTCGCGCGTCAGACCTCGGGCGGCAACTCCGTGCTCGCGGCCTACGTGGTGCCCCGGGCCGAGGCCAGCCTGACCGAATCCGAACTCCTGGAACACGCCTCGCACCGGCTGCCGCCCTACATGGTGCCCGCGACCGTCACGGTGCTGGGCGCGCTCCCGCTGACCGCCAATGGCAAGGTCGACCGGCGCGCCCTGCCCGAACCCGTACTCGCGCAGCCGGTCCACCGGGCCGCGGCCGGTGCCGCCGAACGCCTGCTCTGCGACCTCTACGCCGAGATTCTGGGCGGCGCGCAGGTCGGCCCCGAGACCTCGTTCTTCGCGCTCGGCGGCGATTCGATCATGGCCATCACCCTGGTCTCGCGCGCCCGCGAGAGCGGGCTGGTGTTCTCCGCCCGAGAGGTTTTCGAGCACCGCACGCCGGCGGCGCTGGCCGTGGTGGCGAGCCGGGTGGCGGATCGCCCGGCCCGGCTGGCCGAACTGCCCGGCGGCGGCATCGGGAGCATGCCGTTGACGCCGGTCGCGGCGTGGCTGCTGGAACGGCCGGGCTGGGAACGGTTCGCGCAGTCCATGGTGGTTCGGCTGCCCGGGGGAGTCGAGGCCGGGGCGCTCACCCGCAGCGTGCAGGCCCTGGTGGACCGCCACGACATGCTGCGTGCCCGCGTGATCGAGACCGGACCGGTGCTGGAGGTCGGCGAGCACGCCGACGCGGGCGCGCTGCTGACCCGAATCGATTGCCCGGCAGGCGGAATCGGCGATGCCCTGATCGCTCGCGAGCTCGACGCGGCGGTCGGCCGGTTGCGCCCGCGCGCCGGGGTCATGATCGCGTTCACCTGGCTGGACGCCGGACCTGTGACGCAGGGGCGATTGCTCATCGCGGTCCACCATCTCGCGTGTGACGCGGTGTCGTGGCGAATTCTGCTGCCCGATCTGCTGTCGGCGTGGACGCAGGTGGCGGCCGGGACGGACCCGGAACTCCGGGAGACCGGCACGTCCATGCGCACCTGGGCGCACGCGCTGAGCGGGCTCGCCGAATCGGACGCGGACCGGTGGCCGGTCAGCGAACTCGGATACTGGCAGCACACCTTGGCACCCGATCCGTTGGTGGGTGCGCGTCGGCTCGATCCGGTGCCGGATACGCACGGGACGGCCGGGCGGCTCGAGGTCGAGGTGCCCGGCGAGGTCTCCGCGGCGCTGGTCGGGCGGATCACGGCGGCCTATCGCTGCGGGGTCGAGGACGCCCTGCTGGCCGCGCTGGCCCTGGCCCTGGCCCTGGCGCGGTGGCGCGGGGATCGGGAGACGGCCACGGTGGTGGCGGTCGAGCGGCACGGCCGCGAGGAGGCGGCCGTGCCCGGAGCGGACCTGTCCCGCACGGTCGGCTGGTTCACCGCGCAGGTGCCGGTACGGATCGGACCGGTTGCACCGCAGGCGGATCCGTCGGACACGCGGGCCGCCGCGGTCGCGCTGAAGACAGTGAAGGAGCAGCTGCGGGCGGTGCCGCGCGGCGGCATCGGCTTCGGCCTGCTGCGCCACTCGAATCCCGCCACCGCGCGCGAACTGGCCGGGCTGCCCGAGCCGCAGGTGGGATTCAACTATCTCGGGCAGATTCCCGACGGTGTCGGTGAGGCCGATTGGCTGCCGGAGTCGATGGCGGATCGGCTGGGCGGCCACGCCCATCCGGACATGCCGCTGGCCGCCGTGCTCGCCGTGGACGCGGTGACCTTGGAATCCGCCGATGGGCAACGGATTCGGGCGATCTGGCAGTTCGCGCCCGGCGCGATCGATGGCGTCGCGGTGGAAGCGCTGGCGCGGGAATGGGTTTCGGCGGTGTCCGCGATCGCGGCCTTGGCCGATGATCCGGCGGCGGGTGGGTTCACGCCCAGCGATCTGGATCTGCTGTCGGTCGGCCAGGCCGATATCGACGGCTGGGAGCGGCGGTACGGCCGCCTCGACGATGTCTTGCCGCTGACCCCGTTGCAGCGCGGTCTGCTCTTCCAGTCCCAGCTGGCCGCGGGTGGCGCGGACGGGTACTCGGTGCAGGCCGTCATCGATGTGGAGGCCGACCTGGACTTCCCGCGTCTGACCGCCGCGGTCGAGGCCCTGGTCCAGCGCCACGATGTGCTGCGCACGGGCTTCGTCCAGTCCGGCGACGGGGCGGTCCAGGTGATCGCCGCGCACGCCGACGTGTCGTGTGTCTATCACGACGCGCCCGACGCCACCCCGGCCGCGCTCGACGAGCTGGCCGCCGCGCAATTGCGCATCCCCTTCGCCGTGGACACCCCACCACTGCTCCGCGTGCTGTGTATCGGCATGGGGGACAGGCGAATCCGGCTGGTCATCACCAATCACCACCTGATTCTCGACGGCTGGTCCATGCCGCTGCTGTTCGCGGAACTGATCGCGCTCTACGAAAAGGCCGGGGACACGGCTGGATTCGACACCCCGGTGCCGTTCCGGCGCTACCTCGAGTGGATCTCCGAGCGCGATGCGGAACGGGCGCGCGCGGCCTGGTCGCAGGCATTGGACGGACTCGACGGGCCGACACTGGTGGCCCCGGGCGCACCCCGCGCTGACGCCGCCGCGGCTCCGGTCGCCCACGATGTCCCCCTGCCCGACGGGCTGGTCGAACGACTGCGCGCCACCGCCGCCGAGTCCCAGGTCACCGTGAACACCATCGTGCAGGTGGCCTGGGCCATGACCCTGGCAGGACTCACCGGATCCGCCGATATCGTCTTCGGCGCAACGGTTTCCGGTCGTCCGCCCGAGCTTCCCGGGCCCGAACGCATGGTCGGCATGCTGGTGAACACCGTGCCGGTCCGCATCCACCTGAACCCCGCCGAGCCGATCACCGGCCTGCTGGCGCGCGTCCAGCGTGAACAGGCCGCCCTGGCCGAGCACCAATTCCTCGGCCTCGACGAAATCCATGCCCGCACCGGCCTCGGCCCGCTGTTCGACACCGCCACCGTCTTCGAGTCCTACCCGGTCGACGCGGCCTCCCTCACCGCCGCCACCCGCCAGGCCCAACTCGCGGTCACCGGCATCGTCGGCCACGACGGCACCCACTACCCACTGTCCCTGGCCGCCTACGCCGACACCGGTCTCCGGCTCGAACTGACGCGCTCGCCGCGCTATTTCGATGCGGCACAGGCGGATTCGATCGCCCGGGCCATGTCTCGGCTGCTGGTCGCGATCGTGTCGCACCCGGAACGCCGCACCGCGGCGGTGACCGATGCGGACCCGCTGAACACGGCTGCCATCCGGCGCGGTGCTCCTGCGGTTGCGGTGCGACTGCTGCCGGACCTGCTGACCGCCGCCGGAACGGCTCAGCGTGTCGCCGTGGGAACTCCCGCGCAGCCCGCGGTTCGCCGTGGCGATGTCGCGGCATCGCATCGCAATCCCTTCCTCGCTGCGGATCTCACCTATGCCGAGCTGGATGATCTGTCGAATCGGCTGGCGCGCAGGCTGATCGAGAACGGCGCGGGCCCGGAGCGGGCCGTGCTGGTGGTGCTGCCGCGGTCGGTCGAGGCCATGGTCGCCATCTGGGCGGTGGCCAAGACCGGTGCGGCGTTCGTGCCGGTCGACAGCGCGCAACCGGCCGCCCGGACCGCCGTGATGGCGTCCGAATGCGGAGCGACACTGGGCATTACGGTGACCGCACCCGACATCGAGCTGCCCTCGGAGGTCGACTGGCTGCGGCTGAACGATCCCATCGTCGCGGGGCGTCTTGCCGGGCTGTCCGGTGCGGCGCTGACCGATGCCGATCGCCTGGCACCGCTGCGCCCCGGCCAGGCCGCGTACGTCGTCTTCACCTCCGGTTCCACCGGAACACCCAAGGGTGTCGTGGTCACCCACGCCGGTCTGGCGAGCATGGTCGCCGCCACCGTGGAGCGGATTCGGATCGATCGCGATTCCCGGGTGATGCACTGCCTGCATCCGGCATTCGATGCCGCGATCCTGGTCTGGCTGTCCACCTTCGCTGCCGGTGGCACGCTCGTGCTGGCCCCGCCGACGGCCAATGCCGGGGCGGAGCTGGGTGCCGCGCTCACCGAAAGCGCCGCCACACATCTGATCTGCACCCCGTCGGTGCTCGCCACCGTCGATACCGAAGATCTGGCGACGGTTCGGGCCATCGCCACCGGCGGTGAGGCTTGCACACCCGCCCTGGTGACGCGTGTCGGAGCGGATCGACTGCTGGTGAACTCCTACGGTCCGGCCGAGACCACCATTGCCACCAGCTACGGCGATCCGATGACCACGGACACCGCCACCGTGATCGGCAACCCGATCGCCGGTGTGGCCATGCTGGTGCTGGACCACTGGCTGCGGCCCGTGCCGCTGGGCGCGGTCGGGGAGCTTTACCTGAGCGGTCCCGCCCTGGCGCGCGGATACGCCGCCCGGACCGCCGCGACCGCAGCTCGGTTCGTGGCCGATCCCTACGCCGCCGGTGCCCGCATGTATCGCACCGGCGATCTCATACGTTGCACGGCAGCGGGTTTCGAGTATGTCGGCCGCACCGACTTCCAGGTGAAGATTCGCGGTATTCGCGTCGAGCCCGGTGAGGTGGATGCCGCGCTGCTGACCCACCCGATGGTGGCGGCGGCGGTGACCGTGGCTCATCGCGGGCAGACCGGCGCAATGATGCTGGCCTCCTACGTTTCGCTCGCGCCGGGCGCAGCGGTGTCCGCCGATGACCTGTCGGCGTGGCTGGCGGGCAGGTTGCCCCGGTATCTGGTGCCTGCCGGCATCCAGGTGCTCGACGAGCTGCCGCGGACCGCGGGCGGCAAGGTCGATCCGCGGGCGCTTCCGGAACCGCAAGTGGCGCAGGCGGAATACGTGGAGCCGGTGGGTGACGAGGCCATCGTCGCCGAGATCTACGCCGATGTGCTGGGACTCGAGCGCATCGGTGCGCGCGATGATTTCTTCGCGCTGGGCGGGGATTCACTCATCGCCACCCGGGTGGTAGCGCGGTTGAGCGCCGCCCTGCACCGGACGGTACCGGTGCGCACCCTGTTCGAGGCCCCGGTGGTGGCGGAACTGGCCCGGCGCGTGCGGGCCGCCGAATCGGCGGCCGAAGGTCCGGCGCTGGTGCGCGGGCCGCGCCCGGAGCCGGTGCCGTTGTCGCCCGCGCAGCAGCGCATGTGGTTCGTCAACCGCTTCGATCCGGGATCCCCGGCCTACAACGTGCCGGTGGCGCTGCGACTTTCGGGCCACCTGGACACGGCGGCGCTGCGGGCGGCGGTCTACGACGTGATCGACCGCCACGAGACCCTGCGCACGGTCTACCCGGATCTCGATGGCGTCGGCGTCCAGCGGATTCGCGCCGTGGACGAGATCGCGCTCGACCTCGAACCCGTCGTGATTCCCGCCGACCGGCTGCCGGAAACGGTGATACGCACCGTCACACAGGGATTCGATGTCACCGCGGCGGTTCCCCTGCGGCTGAACGTCTTCCGCATCGAAGGCACGGAAGACGAACACGTGGTCGTGCTCGTCGCCCACCACATCGCGACCGACGGCTTCTCCATGGCCCCGCTGACCCGGGATCTGGCTGCCGCGTACGCGACCCGGGCCGCCGGGCAGACACCCGCGTGGGAGCCGTTGCCGGTGCAGTACGCGGATTACAGCCTGTGGCAGCTGGATCGGCTCGGGGCGGAGGACGATCCGGAGTCACTGCTGGCGCGTCAGGTGCGGTACTGGTCGCAGCACCTGGCCGAGCTGCCCGATCACCTGGAACTGCCGACCGATCGGCCCCGTCCGGCGCGCGCCTCGTACCGGGCGGCCGAGTGGACCACCCGGGTGGACGGCGACCTGACCGCCGCGATCGAACGGTGTGCCCGCGCGCATCGGGCCACGCCGTTCATGGTGGTGCACGCGGCCTTCGCGGTGCTGCTGGCCCGTCTGGGCGGTGGCCCCGATATCGCGGTCGGCACGCCGGTCGCCGGTCGCGGACGGCGTGAGCTCGACGATCTGGTCGGGATGTTCGTCAATACCCTGGTGCTGCGCACCGGGATCCGGCTCGGGGAGAGCTTCGCCGACCTGCTCGAGCGGGTGCGCGATATCGATCTCGCCGCCTTCGAACACGCCGATATGCCGTTCGAACGGCTGGTGGATGTCCTGGCACCGGCCCGCTCGCAGGCCCGCCATCCCATCGTCCAGGTCATGCTGGTCTACCAGAACCTGGTGATCCCGGAGCTCCGGCTGCCCGAGCTGACCGTGGCCCCGCTCGAAATGCCGCAGACCACCAGCCGATTCGACCTCATGCTGACCCTGCGGGACGCCGGTGACGACGGCATGTCGGCCGTATTCACCTACGCGCGTGACCTTTTCGACGAATCGACGGTCACCGCGTTCGGCGCACGGTTGCTGCGCCTGCTGGAGCGGATCATCGCCGATCCGTCCGCGCCGGTCGGGGATCTGGAGCTGCTCGCCGCCGGTGAGCGCGCCGCGCTGCTGGATCGCACCGGCGGCCCGGCGGTGCGGCCCGGCACACTGCCGGAGCTGCTGGCCGCGGCGGTGGCGGCGAATCCGGACGGCCCGGCCGTCACCTTCGCCGGTCGCGCCCTGACCTACACCGAGCTGGACGCCGCCTCGTCGCGGCTGGCGCGCGAGCTCATCGCGCGCGGCGCGGGCCCGGATGTGCGGGTGGCCATGGCCGTTCCGCGCTCCATCGAATCGGTGCTGGCCGTCTGGGCCATCACCAAATCCGGCGCGGGTCTCGTCCCGGTGGACCCGAACTATCCCGCCGACCGCATCGAGCACATGGTCACCGATTCCGGAGCGCTGTTCGGGGTGGCACTGGGTGCGGCCGCGCCCACGCTGCCCGCACTGCCGGGGCAGTGGCTGCCGCTGGACGACCCCTATCTGCTGCGGGACCTCGAAAAGCATTCGGCCGCACCGATATCGGATGCCGACCGCCGGGCCCCGCTGCGACCGGGCAATATCGCCTACATCACCTACACCTCCGGCTCCACCGGTGTGCCCAAGGGCGTGCTGGTGACCCATGCGGGCCTGGCCAACTACAGCCGGGCACAGCTGGATCGGCTCCGGCTCGATTCCTCCTCGCGCACCCTGCATTTCGCGTCGCCCAGCTTCGACGGCGCGATGCTGGAGCTGCTGCAGGCCGTCGGCCCGGCCGCCACCATGGTGATCGTCGAGCCCGGGATCATCGGCGGCGAGGAACTGGCGGAGGTGATCCGCGGCGAGCGGGTGACCCACGCGTTCCTCACCACCGCCGCGGCCGCGACCATGGAGACCACCGGGCTCGACGAACTCCGGGTGCTGTCGGCCGGTGGCGAGGCCATGCCCGCGGACCTGGTGGCCAAGTGGACGGCCCCCGCGCCCGACGGCTCGGTGCGCGCCCTCCACAACGTGTACGGCCCGACCGAGACCACCATCGTCACCAATATGAGTCCGCCACTGGTGGCCGGTGATCCGCTGGTCATCGGCGCACCGATCCGCGGTGTGCGGGCCCTGGTCCTCGACCCGCGCCTGCGGCCGGTGCCCGAGGGCGTCGTCGGTGAGCTGTACCTGTCGGGCATCCAACTGGCTCGCGGATATCACGCCCGGCCCGGCCTCACCGCCGAACGGTTCGTCGCCAATCCCCATGAGCCGTCCGGTGAGCGCATGTACCGCACCGGCGACCTGGTGCGCTGGCGGCCGGACGCGACCGGACATCCGGCCATCGAGTACCTGGGACGCAATGACTTCCAGGTGAAGGTGCGTGGGTTCCGCATCGAACTCGGCGAGATCGACGCGGCGCTGGTCGCGCACGAGAGCGTCGAATTCGCGGTCACCGTCGGCTACCGGCGCTCCGGGACGGCCGAGTCCACGGCGGTCGTGTCCTACGTGCTGGCCGCTCCGGGCCACGACATCGACACCGCGGAGCTCACCGAGTTCGTGGCCGAGCGCCTGCCGGAATACATGGTGCCCATGGCCATTACGGTCCTGGACGAACTGCCCCTCACCCCGGTCGGGAAGCTGGACCGCCGGGCGCTGCCCGAACCGGTGTTCGGTGCGCGCGAATTCCGCGCTCCCCGAGGCGAACTCGAAACACTGGTCGCCGAGGTGTTCGCGGAGGTTCTGGGCGCGGAGCGGGTCGGCGCGGACGATCACTTCTTCACCCTCGGCGGAAACTCGCTGCTGGCAACGCAGGTGACCGCGCGCCTCGGCGCGGCCCTCGACACCCGGGTGCCGGTGCGGGCGCTGTTCGACGCCCCGACCGTGACCGCGCTCACTGCGGCCCTGGCCACCGGTGTGTCCGCGGCCCGTCCGCGCCTCGAAGCGCGCCCGCGCCCGGAGCGCATTCCACTGTCCGCGGCGCAGCTGCGCATGTGGTTCCTCAACCGACTGGAACCGGAGTCGCCCGCCTACAACATCCCCGGCGCGTTCAATATCGAAGGGGCCCTGGATATCACGGCTCTGCGAGCCGCCATCGACGATGTGGTCGCCCGCCACGAGACCCTGCGGACGATCTACCCGGTCGATCCGGACGGGCAGCCGTATCAGCGAATCCTGCCCGCCACACCGGGTTCCACACCGGTGACGGAGATCGCGGCGGCCGCCGACGAGGTCGCGGGCGTGCTGGCGTCGCAGCTGTCGCACGGCTTCGACGTCGGCCGCGAAACCCCGCTGCGGGTCTGCGTGGTGCACGTGGCACCCGAGCACACCGTGCTGGCCTGGGCCGTGCATCACATCGCCGCCGGCGGCTGGTCCATGACACCGATGGCGCGAGACATCGTGACCGCGTACGTCTCTCGCGCGGCCGATACCGCACCGCAGTGGAGTCCGCTGCCGCTGCAATACACCGACTACGCGCTGTGGCAGCGCGAACTGCTCGGAGCCGACGACGACCCCGACGCCCTCGCGCACCGCCAGCTCGACTTCTGGCGTACCGCCCTCGCGGGCCTGCCGGAGGTCCACGGCCTGCCCACCGACCGGCCCCGCCCGCCCCGGCCGTCCGGGCGCGGCGACGATGTCGAATTCACCATCCCGGCCGAGGTTCACGAACGACTCCAGGCCCTCGGCCGCGCGCACGGCGCGAGCCCGTTCATGGTGGTGCACACCGCCCTGGCCATCCTGCTGGCCAGGCTGTCCGGGGAGACCGATATCGCCATCGGCTCGGTGGTCGCCGGCCGCGGCGAGGGCGAACTCGACGATCTCGTCGGCATGTTCGTCAATACGGTGGTACTGCGCACACAGCTCGACCCGGACGCCGTCTTCGCCGCCGCCCTGGATACCGTGCGGCAGTCGGATCTGGCGGTCTACGAGCACATGGAATTGCCGTTCGAGCGACTGGTGGACGCGCTGTCCCCGGAACGCTCCACCGCGCACCATCCGCTGTTCCAGGTGCTGCTGGCCTTCCAGAACCTGCGGACACCGCGAACCACCCTGCCCGGCTTGGCGATCAGCCCGGTGGAAGCGCCGGCGCCGGGATCGAAGTTCGATCTCGAATGGGTGCTGGCCGAGGAGTTCGGTGCCGAGGGCGAACCGGCGGGGATCACCGGCAAGCTGGTCTACGCCACCGACCTCTTCGACCGTTCCACCGTCGCCACCCTGGCGGACCGGTTCGTGCGGGTGCTGACCGCCGCCACCGCCGATCCCGCTGCCCGGGTGTCGGATATCGACCTGCTCGACGCTGCCGAACGCCGCGTCCTGGTGCCGGCGCGTGGACCCAGCGGGAGCGGCACGACCGGCACCCTGGTGCGGATCCTCACCGCGACCGCCGCCGCGCATCCCGATCGCCCGGCCATCGTCGCCGCGGGCCGGACCATCGGCTACCGGGACCTCGACCTCGCCTCCGATGCGCTGGCCGCCCGGCTGGCCACCGCCGGTGCAACCGTGGAAACCGTTGTCGCCCTGGCCCTGCCGCGGGGCGCGGAACTGCTCACCGCAGTCTGGGCGGTGGCCAAGACCGGTGCCGCGTTCCTGCCTGTCGATCCGCGCAATCCGCTCGACCGCATCGACCACATGCTCTCGGATTCCGGTGCGGTCCTCGGCCTCACCAGCGACGAGCATCGATCGGCGCTGCCGGACTCGGCCGAGTGGATGACGCTGAACGGCGCGGCGCGACCCGGAACCGGCGATCGGCCGATGCCCACCGCCGTGCACCCCGATCACCCGGCCTGGCTGATCTACACCTCCGGATCGACCGGAACTCCCAAGGGCGTCACGGTTTCCCATCGCGGGCTCGCGAATCTCGTGACCTCACTGCGCCACACCTTCGGAGTGGATCAGTCATCCCGCGTATTGCTGGTCGCCTCAACGAGTTTCGATGCCTCGATGCACGAGGCGCTGATGGCCTTCGGTGTCGGCGGCGCGGCCGTGGTCGCCCCGCCGGAGGTATTCGCCGGTGACGCCCTGGCGAATCTCATCGCCTCCGAGCAGGTCACACACCTGGCCATGACGCCCACCGCCCTCGCGACCATGGATCCGGCCGCGGTGCCCACCCTCCGGACACTGGGCGTGGGCGGTGAGGCCATCGGATCGGAACTGGCGCAGCGCTGGTCGGCGGATCGCACGCTGATCAATGTCTACGGGCCGACCGAATTCACCATCTGGGCAACGGCTTCCGAGCCGTTGACGGCAGAGGCGCCGATCACCATCGGCGGACCGATCCACGGTGCGGCCGTCCTCGTCCTCGACGAGCGGCTGCGGCCGGTGCCCATGGGCGTGGCCGGGGAGCTGTACCTGGCCGGGCCCGCGCTGGCCCGCGGCTATCACGCGCGCCCCGGGCTGACCGCGGCCCGGTTCGTCGCCGATCCGTACGGTTCGGCGGGTGAGCGCATGTACCGCACCGGCGATCTGGTCCGCTGGATCGGCGAACCGGCGTCCCCGCGACTGGAATACCTGGGCCGCAGCGACTTCCAGGTGAAGATCCGCGGTCAGCGCATCGAGCTCGGCGAGATCGACGCAGTGTTGTCGCGGGCCGAGGGCGTGGAGTCCGCTGTCACCCTGGGTGTTCCGGGACCAGGCGGGGCCACCGCGCTGGCGGCGTACGTGCAGCCCGCGCCCGACGCCGCGGTGGATCTCGCCGCATTGCGGGCCCACGCCGCCGCCGGACTGCCCGGGTACATGGTGCCGTCGGCCTTCGTGCTGCTCGACGCCATGCCGCTCAACGCGGTCGGCAAGCTCGATCGGAAGGCGCTGCCGCAGCCGGTATTCGAGGCCGAGACCGAGTATCGCCCGCCGACGACTCCCACCGAGATCGCACTCGCCGGGATCGTGGCGGAACTGCTGGGCCGCGAACGGGTCGGCGTCCACGATTCGTTCTTCGCGCTCGGCGGCGACAGCATTCTCGCCATCCAGCTGGTCTCGCGGGCACGGCCGCACGGGATCGAGCTGTCCCCGATGCAGGTGTTCGAGCACCGCACGGTCGCGGCGCTGTCGGCACTGGCGGACAACGCCGGGGAGACCGTCGTGCTCGAGGAACTCGACGGCGGCGGCACCGGCGAGCTGCCGCTCACCCCGGTCGTGCGCTGGATGACCGAGCGCGGCGGCGATTTCGGGCGCTTCGCCCAATCGGCGGTCTTGGAGCTGCCGTCCGGCATCACACGTGAACGGATCGTCGCCACCGTCACCGCGGCGGTGACCCGGCACGACATGCTGCGGGCCCGGCTCACCAACGAGGACGGCGACTGGCGACTGCGCACCCGCGAGCCCGGCGAGGTCGATGTCGACGCGCTGCTGCACCGCGTCGAATTCGACGAGAACGAGGTTGCCGGTCAGCGGGAACGCGCCGCCGCCGAACTGGATTCGGCTCTCGACCGGCTCGATCCGGCCAACGGCACGGTGCTGCAACTGATCTGGCTCGACCCCGAGGATGCCGCGGTGCGCCGCAACGGCCTGTTGATCCTGGTGGCTCACCACCTCGTGATCGACGGCGTGTCCTGGCGCATCCTGATCCCGGACCTGATCGCGGCGTGGGCGCAGATCGCCCAGGGTGCGACGCCGGCCCTGCCCGAGACCGGCACCTCCATGCGACGGTGGGCGCACGCCCTGCGCGAAGCGGCCCACAGCGATACCCGCACGGCCGAACTCGACTACTGGCGTCGCCTCACCGACGAACCGGACCCGCTCATCGGCGATCGTGAACTCGACCCCGCCGTCGATCGCACGGCCACCGCGCGCGCCATCGATGTCACGGCCCCGGCCGAGGTCACCGACGCGCTGCTCACCACGCTGCCCGCGCTCTTCGACGGATCCGTGGAGGACGCCCTGCTGGCTGCCCTCGCGCTGGCCGTATTGCGCTGGCGGACAGCACGTTCGGCCGCGCCGGGGCCCGCCTCGGTCCTGGTCCGGATGGAAGGGCACGGACGCCAGCAGGAGATCGTGCCCGGCGCGGATCTGTCCCGCACCGTCGGCTGGTTCACCAGCATGTACCCGATGCGCGTGGACCTGTCCGGGATCGACGTCGGCGAGGCCCTGGCGGGCGGACCCGCCATGGGCGCGGCCATCCTCGCGGCCAAGCATCAGCGACTCGCCCTGCCGGACAAGGGCATCGGCTACAGCCTGCTGCGCTACCTCAACGAGGACACCGCCCGGCAGCTGCCGCACCGGGTGCCCGGCCGCATCGGATTCAACTATCTCGGCCGCTACGCCGACGCGGACCGGCCCGCCGGCCTGGCCGGGCTCGGGTGGCTGCCCGCCGAGGAGTTCGGCGAACTGCACGCGCCGGAGCATCCCGAGGTGCCCATCGCCGCGGAGATCGAGATCAACGCGGTCGTGGTCAGCGGTCACCTGCGCGCGAACATCGGATACGCGGGTCTGCTGCTGGCCCGCGAGGAGGTCGCGGAACTGGCTCGGCTGTGGATCGAAGTGCTCACCGCGGCAGCCGATTTCGCCGAGACACCCGCCGCCCGCGCGGCCGCCGAGGCGGAAGCACGGGAGCAGGCGCGACAGGCGGAGATCGCCGCCCTCACCGCGGGGCTCGCGGACCGGCCCGTCGGACTCGGCCTCGACGTGGTGTTCCCGATCCGGACCGCCGGTGACGGCCCGGCGGTGTTCTGCGTCCATCCGGCCTCGGGCATCGCCTGGAGCTACCTGGGCCTGGGCGAGTTGCTCGCGCCCGGGCGGCCCGTCTACGGCTTGCAGGCTCCCGATCTGTCCGGCGAAGCGCCGGTGGGCAGCATGGACGATTTCGTAGAGCGCTACCTGCGCGAAATCCGCCGCCTGCAACCGGAAGGCCCCTACCACCTGATCGGCTGGTCGTTCGGCGGGCTCATCGCGCACGCCCTCGCCGCCCGACTCCAGGCCGAGGGCGCCCAGATCGGCACCCTGGCCCTGCTCGACGCCGACAGCGGCGACACCGACGCCGACAGCCACGAGCAGCTCACCGCGGTCTCCCTGGTCGAGGCGCTCGGCCCGGTCCTCGGCATCACCGACATTCCGCCCGAATCCACCGCCGAGGACGTCGTGGAGCTGATCCGCGCCCGCATGGGCTGCGTCTCCCTGGTGGACGCGGCCACGCTGGAACACATGGCCGCCTCCTACAACTCCTCCGGCCGCGCCCGCACCGGCTATCGGCGACCGGTATTCCACGGTGACGCACTGTATTTCAGCGCCACGGTGGACAGCGCGGAGGTCTTCGGCCCGGCGGGCTGGCGGCCGTTCATCACCGGCGACATCAACAACCACGACATCGAGGTGACCCACAACGAGATGACTACCCCGCACGCGCTCGCCATCATCGCCCGCGTCCTCGACGAAAACCTGGGGACGCCCCGCTGAGACCACCGTCCGGCCGGTATCGAATGCTGTCGTTCATGCCGAATGCGAGCCCGCCTTTCGCGCCGAGTCCGCCGGATGCCGGGTGAGTACCCCCGCGACTGGGGAACAATGGTCGCTGGAAACCCGGTCGGCTACGGAAGGTTCGAGCAAGTGTCGGTGGACGAGAAGAGGCGGCTGCTGGGGGCGGCGGCCGTGGGGTTGGGCGCACTCGGCGCGGGCGAGCTGCTGGCGGCGGCCCGGGGCGGTTCGCCGCTCGACGGTCTGGGGCGGCTGGCCGCCGACTACGCGCCGGTGCCGGTGGTGGAGACCATGGTCGCGCGGGCGGGCAGGCACGACAAGGAGATGACCCGCCTGGGCGTCGCGCTGGGCGGTGTCGCGGCGGCGGCCGGAATGGCGCTGCTGCCACCGCGATTGCGGACACCCGCGGCGGTCGCCTTCGGCGCCGGAACCGCGGCCGCGGCGCTGCGCAGCGCCGACCGGTCGGTGCCCGGCGCACTCGGCGGCCTCACCGCCGCGGCGGTGCTGCGTGCCGGACTGCGGCGGCGGCCGACCGGCTTCGGCGGCGAATTCCTCTGGGCGGCAGCGGGAACCGGCATGCTGGCCGCGGCCGAGTCGCTGCTGCGCCGCGACGACCTGCGCCACCGCGAGCAGGCCCGCCGGGTCGGGCCCATGGGCGCGCACGCACCGGTCCCCGAGGACGGCATCGGCATCGAGCCGGGCCTGACCCCGCTGATCACCGCGGCGGGCAAATTCTATGTGGCGGACGTGAATTCGCGGCCGCCCCGCATCGACCCCACCCAGTGGCGGCTGTCCATCGGCGGCAAGGTCGCCCACCACCTGCGCCTGTCCCTGGCCGACCTGGCCGAGCAGGCGGTCGAATTCGACGCCGTGATGGTGTGCGTGCACAACACGGTCGGGTCCCACCGCTGCGGCAATGCGCGCTGGTTCGGCGTCCCGTTGACCACCCTGCTCGAACACGCCGTCCCCGAATCCGGGGCCACCCGCCTGGTCACCCGCGCCGTCGACGGCTACACCATCTCCCTGCCACTGGAACCGCTGCGCACCGGCGAATGGCCCGGCTACCTGGTCATCGGCATGAACGGCGAAGCGCTGCCGCCCGAACACGGCTTCCCCGCACGGGTTTTCGTCCCCGGCATCTACGGCCAGTACACGGGCGCGAAGTGGATCACCGAACTCGAACTCGCCGACGACACCCACGTCGACTACTGGTGGAAACGTGGCTGGCCCGCCGAAACCCTCTGGGTCCGACCCGAATCCCGCATCGACGTGGCCACCTGCGGCCCCTCGGACTCCGGCAAGTTCACCGTGGCGGGCGTGGCCTGGGCCCCGCCCCACGGCGTCTCGGGCGTCGAACTCCGCATCGACGAGACGGAGTGGTTCCCCGTCGAACTCGGCTCCGAACTGGCCCCCGCCGCCTGGCGGCGCTGGCGCACCATCGTCGACCTCCCGCCCGGCACCCACACCATCCAGGCCCGCGCCATCAGCCGCTCGGGCGAGGTCCAGGACGCGGGGGAGCGCCCGCCCTTCCCGATCGGGCCTGGTGGTCTGCACACGGTGACCGTCACCGCCTGACCGGTCGCCGACCCGGCCATGACATCTGTCATGCGGGAGTGGTGACGGACGGGGGAAGCGCCCGGATCCCCGTCGGCCGACAGTAGGGGTATGAACCACCGGAATGGCTGTCACAGCTCGACGGGACTGCTGGAACGCCATCCGGCGGTCCCGCCGTCGCGGTCCGATCGTGCTGTTCGCGACGCATTATGTCGACGAGGGCCACGCTCATGTCGTCGGGAGCGCCGGTGCGAGGTCGGGTAGCGTCCGGCGCTGTGGACGAGGAAGACGAGGGCGTTCGGCGGCGGCGACGGTTCGGGGCATTGTTTTCGGCGGCATGGGTGGTCTATCTGATCGACCCGCTGCGCAAGGGCTGGGAGCTGGAGAATCCGGTGGCGCGGGGGTACACGCTCGCGGTGATCGTGGCCTTCGGCGTCGTGTATGTCGGATCGTATTGGTTCCTGGTGCGGGGGCCGGTGCGTCAGCCGTGGCCGCCGAGTCCGCAGCTGCGCACAGTGGTCTGGCCCTTGGCGCTACAGGTGGCGCTGATTCTCGCTGCGGCGGTGACCCTGCGCTTCGAGGTCACCGGGCTGGGTGTCTATCTGGCCTCCTATATCGGGTTCACCATGTCGGCGCGATGGGCGATCCCCATGGTGGCCGCGGTGATTCTCGCGGCGACCGTGATTCCGCAACTGGCCGTCGGGCACTCGCCGAACTACCCGCTCATGCAGTCGGTGGCACTGGCCGGTCTCGCGGTCGGCGGACTCCGGGTGATCCTCATGCGCAACCATCAACTGTATATGGCGCGCAAGCAGCTCACCGACCTGGCGGTGGCCGAGGAACGGTTGCGGGTGGGCCGGGACGTGCACGACATCCTCGGCCATTCGCTCACCGTCATCACGGTGAAAACCGAACTGGCGCAACGGCTCATCGACCTCGATCCGGAGCGCGCCAAGACCGAGATGGCCGATGTGGAGCGGCTCGCGCGCGAGGCGCTGGCGGGCGTGCGCACGACAGTCGGTGGGCTGCGCGAGGTTTCGCTGGCGGGGGAGCTGGCCAATGCCCGCACCGCCCTGAACGCCGCCGAAATCGACGCCGAGCTACCGGATTCCGACGAGCTGCCGATCCGCTACAGCGTGGTGTTCGGCTGGGTGCTGCGCGAGGCCGTCACCAATGTGGTGCGGCACAGCGGGGCCGGGCACTGCTGGGTGCGGGTCACCCCGACCAGCATCGAGGTGTCCGATGACGGTGTCGGCATACGCGATTCGGGCCGGGCCGGCTCGGGGCTGTCCGGGCTGCGCGAGCGGGTGCAGGCCACCGGCGGCACCCTCACCCTGACCGATCGACAAGAGGGCGGATTGCGGGTGCTGGCAAGCTTTCCGGCGACGAACAAGGAGCCGAAGTGATCAAACTACTGCTCGCCGACGACCAGGCCCTGGTCCGCGGCGCGCTCGCCGCGCTGCTGAGCCTGGAACCCGACCTGGACGTGGTCGCCGAGGTCGGACGCGGCGACGAGGTGCTGGCCGCGGTCGCGCGCACCGCGCCCGACGTGGCGCTGCTGGATGTGGAAATGCCCGGCCTGGACGGTATCTCGGCCGCTCAGCAGCTGCATGCCGCGCATCCGGAGGTGCGCATCCTCATGGTCACCACCTTCGGCAGGCCCGGCTACCTGCGCCGCGCCATCGACGCCGGAGCATCCGGATTCGTCGTCAAGGACACCCCGGCCCGCGAGCTCGCCGACGCCGTCCGCCGCGTCCACATGGGCCTGCGCGTGGTCGACCCGGCCCTGGCCACCGAGACCCTCACCGCGGGCACCTCGCCGCTGACCGCCCGGGAACGTGAAGTTCTCGCCGCGGCCGCCGACGGCGCGACCGCGGGCGCGATCGCCAAGCAGCTGCACCTGTCCGAGGGCACGGTCCGCAACCACCTCTCGGCCGCCATCGGCAAAACCGGCACCCGGACCCGCGCCGAGGCCGTCCGAGCCGCCGAACGGCTGGGCTGGCTCTGATCATCTGGGCCGGAACGGTGCCTCCCGGCGTCGTATCGCAATACAATTCGAACTGCTTCTCATTTCGTTCGAACTCGTGGAGTTTCGACTCTCGCGAGAGAGGGTGATGTCCGAGATGTTCATTGCGAGAATCACCGCGGCCCTGCTGGCCGTGGTCGCACTCACCGGGGCCCTGCTCACCACCGGGTCGGGAACATCCCAAGCCAGCCCGTTCTGCGTACCCGGCAACACACTGCAACCCACGGCGGAACTGTTCGCCACCACCAACACCGCCACCATCACCGACCCCGCCGACCCCCGCCTGAACGACCAGCTCTCCCTGTTCGAGACGGAAGTGAATCTCAACGCGCTCATGGAACTCGGCGTAGCGGTCGGCTCCGAGAAGGTCGACGGCGTCTTCTGGTCAGACCAGTCCCAGCAGATCACCTACGAGCCCGCCCGCCGCTTCGACCTGGCCTGCACCAGCAGCGAGAACCTCTGCTGGATAGCCGACGACCTGCGCCTCCGCCACAACCAGGAAGCCGTCCTCGGCATCGTCTACCTCCCCGAAGACAACGAACGCACCGACGGCTTCCTGATCCGCGTCCCCGGCGTAGACCGCACCCGCCTACACGACGCCCTGCTCACCGACTCCGCGGCCCGCGACCGCCTCGGCGGCGGCTCGATCACCGCCGACGGCACCCTGATCCTGGTCGCCAACCGCTCCGACCTCGCCATCGCCAAGTCCTTCATCGAAGGCCTCGGCGCGCAATGGGATCCATCCGCCGTCCGCTACGGCGACCGAGAACTCGTCACCGACACCTGCATCCAGGGAGTCCTCTTCTGACCACCGCGGTCGGTGACAATGGGCCGCAAGCGATTTGCCGTACAGGTCGTGGTGCTGATCGTCGTCACGCCAGAAATCGCTGATCCCCGACTGCTCACCCGCCGTGACTCCGTGTCGATCCGAACCATCGGCAGCTCCCGCCGCCCGGCCGCCAGCGCATCAACCCGATGCATCAACTCCCATGTCCTACAAAATCCAGATCACCCCACAGACCAGACTTCACCCCGCAACACGCATCTGACGCAACCCAACCGTTCCAACGAGTCCGCGACCCCCGCCGCCGAACACCCGCTCATGCCTGCAGTCCAGGATGCGCGGTGAGCATGCATCCCCGAACACAAACGTCGAGAAGGCGTGTACCCCAGTGCATTCTCGTGGCGATTCCGTCGGGTGGTCCGTCAGCCGGCAAGATCAGGGAGCTGTCAGCGAGGGGAAGTGGACAAATTTCCGCAGTGAGAGCTCCCTGATCTTGTACGGTGCGTACACCCGGGTGGCGCCGACTTGGCGATCTACGAACGCGCTATGCCGCTGGTCGCGCTGACTGGACCAGTCAGGGCCAAGCCGTAGTGCGCTTCTCGCTTCGGGCGATCGCGTCTTGTGGGGCGAGGTCTCGACCGCGGTCCGAGCGGTGTTTTACAAGGTCGACGACGACTGCATTCTGATTCGGTTCGTCGTCGATGGAAATCCCATCGGGCAGCCACCATCTCACCACCGGCCGCCTCCAGCACAGCTTCGACCGATTCCGGTGCTACACACCAGTGTCGGAGGTGTATCGGCAGGCTCTCGTATGGGTCATCGCCGGTACCCGATGAAGGGACCGGGGCACAGGGGTCCTGATCGGGTCGATCGGCCCACCAGTCGGCCTGCACATCCATGCGGAGCAGGTCCATCCCGAACGAGCCACCTGGCTGGCCTCGCGGGTCGGGCTGCACATCCTCGGCGAACCGCAGATGTCGGCGCTCTGATCCTGCCGATGACCGGTTGTCTGGCGAAGGCTTCTCTGAGATGGCTTCTGTCAGAAGCTGACCGGGATTCCGGAGATCGCGGCCTCTTCGGTCACGATTGCAAGGTCGATGTGAGGATTCAACCGATGTACGAGATCGGCCGTGATCGGTGCGCCCTCCATGATCGCGTGCAACGCAGCATGGTCAGGATCGGCCGGCAGATCGAAGTAGCGGCGGTAGTGGTCGGCCTTGGGCTCCGCGGACCAGTCGATGAGTTGGTCGAACAGCCAATCCGAGCCGTCGCCGTTCAAGTCCTCCTCATCGAGCTGAACGGTCTGGCCTGTCTGCCAACCGCTGTCGGTGGACAGTCGCCAGAGGCAGACGGTCATGGTCGGCTCCTCGTCGAACCGGAAGGCCGCATCGGTGACGTAGGTGTGAAAGGGCGCCGGGAGCCCGTCGGTCAGCCCCGGCCACAGCTCACCGGTGTCGCTCTGGCCGTAGGTGTTCAGCTCCGAATAGTGGTCGAACCCGCGCACGTACGTCCCGGCGCTGCTGAACACGATGGAGTATTCGTCACCGGCACCGTTGTCCATCGAGGCCAGCGATTCCCCGGGACGCCGGTCCTCGACGTAACGATACGTCCGAGTCGGATGAGCCGGTGCCATGCCGCCCAGCACACAATCGAGCAGCGCCAGCACACGGGACCTGCGCCGCAGTTGGTCAGGCGCCGGAAGTGCACGCAGTACAGCGATTTCAACCACCGTGCGACTGTAGCCATCGCAGCCGACACCGAAGCAGTGCCGAACACCGGCGATAGGCGCGCGCCCGCTACTGGCTGCTCATCGAACCGGTCGGCGGCGGGGGAGATCAATGGGCAGAGCATTGAACGACGCCCGGCAGTACGGGTTCGTGACGCCGGGACTGCGTAAGTCGGGCTTGTCGGGCTAGCGTTCGGCCGCCGACGACGTGGTTCTGGATAAGTTGTTGTCCGCGAGTCGGTTCGGAAGCTACAGTCTGCGCTGATCTCGCCTGAGGCGCGTTGGCCACCGGATGAGCGCGCCCGCAATTGTGGAGAGGGCAGCTGCCCGTTCGAGCCGGGCCGAGTCCGGAGGAGCCCGGGTACGGATCCGGGCTCCCTTGCGCCTGACTTGATCGAACGCGACGGTCAGAAGCGGCCGCCGCGGCTGATGCGGCGGGAGCCGTCGGAGCCGCCGAAGGAGCCGGGGCCGTAGCTGCCGCCTCCGCCGAAACCGCCTCCGCCGCTGCGGTATTGGTTGCCCATGCCGCGGAGCATGCCGTCGATGAGGATGCCGCCGAGGATGGCGTCGGTGGGGGAGCCGGATTGGGGGCCGGTGGTGAGGCGTTGTTGCTGGGTTTGCCAGTCGCGGACGGCTGCTTGGGCGGTCATGAGGGCTCGGGAGCCGAGTTCGGCGGCGCGTTGGGCGGATTGGAGGGCGGCGGCGGGGTCGGAGGTCGAAAGTTGTTCGGCCTGTTGCAGGCTGCGCTGGGCCTCGGCCAGGCGGGTGCGGGGTTCGGCGTCGATGCCGCCGCGGCGGGTGCTGATGAAATCGGCGGCGGCGTTGATCTGGCTGCGGGCGGCGGTCAGGGTTTGGTCGAGGCGGCGGGCGAGTTCCTCGGCGGCGTGCTTGCGGTCGGTGGCGGAGGCGATGGCCTGGTCGAGGGCGGTGTCGGCGGCGACTGCCTGGCGGAAGACGCCCAGGGGGTTGGTTGCCGCGTCGGCGGTGGCCTGGTCCAGCGCGGTGCGGGCGGCCGTTGTGGCCGTGGGTAATTCGGTGCCGCCGTGGACGGACAGGTCGGCGGCGGTGGCGAGGTCGCGGCGGAGTTCCTCGATGATGCCGGGTAGCCCGGCTCGCGCCTGGTCGATGTCGGTGGCGGCATTGTCCACCGCGTCGAGCAGGGTGCGGGCGGCGTCCACGGCGGATTCGGCGGACCGGATATCGGCGACGGCCGCGCCCTGCTGGCCGACGGGCTTCGCGACAGCGGCGCGGCCGTTCTCGATCGTCTGCTCCGCGAAGCCGATTCGCTCGGTCGCCATGGTCACGTTGTCGTGGATGGGGGCCAGCACCGAGGCCGGGTGTTCGGCGATCAGCTGGGTGAGGGTGGTCTGGGATTTGGGCAGGCGGGCGGTGAGTTCCACCAGGTCGCGGGTCAGCGCGTCGAGACGGTCACCGGCATTGATGAGCAGGTTTCGCATGGCGTCGAATTCGCTGACCTTGGCGTCGAGGTCGCGGTCGGCGCTGCCGCAGCTCGAGATGAGGTCGATGAGCATGCGCTGCTGCTGGTCCGGGGTCTCGGGGATGTCGTCGTCGAGCTGCTGGCGGATCGAGAACGCCTTGGCCAGCGCCCTTTTCGCGGCTTCCAGCGCGGCGGTGAAGGGTGCGGTGGTGGTGGCGCCGAATTCGTCGGTGGCCAGGCGCAATTCCTCGGTGCTGGTGCGAATCGCGTTGTCGGTGTCGACCAGCGTCTCCTTGGACAGGGCGTCCAGGATCACCAGCGGGAGGTCTTCCAGCGCGGCGGTATCGGTCGGATCCGTCTTGCGCGCGGACTCCAGCACCGCGTGCGCACGCCGGGTCTTGCGCCGTCGTGACCACACCCACACCGCGAGCACCACCAGCACCACGACCAGCGCCAGGATCAGCAGCGTCCCGAATCCGACCCCGCCGGAACCACTCATGGCCTGCGTCAGCCCGGTGGCCGCGGCCAGTCCGGCCCCCGCCCAATCCCCGGCCCGCAGCTTCGGCTCGACCTGGTCGACGAGCAGCGCGTCCAGTTCCTTGTCGCTGACCGCCGGTGGCAGTGTGCCCGTGAACGCGTAGGCGCGATCGTCCACCGCCACCGACAGCAGCACGTCCCGATCCCCGAATCCGGACAATCGGGCGGTCTGCTCGCCCCACGAATGCGAGTCCATCCCATTGAAATTCCGCACGTAGACCACCCACAGCCGCTCGTGGTCGCGCGAATACAGCGAGTCGATGGCCTGTTGCAGCTCGGCGGTCTGCCCGGGGTCGAGCACGCCCGCGTTGTCGGTCACATAGCTCGGCAGCCGCAGCGGCTCGTCGGCGAGCACGGGTGCTGCCCGCCCGCCGACCAGGGCCAAGGCCAGGAGCAATCCGGTCAGCACGAGGCACAGCTGCTTCGGTAGCCGCATCCTCTGAATCTAACTGTGGAACGCGGAGGGTCGGTTTCTTCTGCACACTGTGTCGGCCGCCATGACTACCATCGATCACGTGATCACGATCGATTCCCCCTACACGGGACACGTCGCCCCCGGCTCCAACCCGCAGCAGCGCGAGGTGCCGGGCGCCCGCATCGTGAAGATGTCCGTCGGCGGCATGGACAACAACGTCTACCTGGTGCAGTGCACCGCCACCGGTGCCACCGTGCTGATCGACGCCGCCAACGAGGCGGACCGGATTCTCGAGCTCGTCGGCCAGGAGGCCCCGGGTCGCGTGGAGCTCATCGTCACCACCCACCAGCATCGCGATCACTGGATGGCGCTGCGGGATGTGGTGTCGGCGACCGAGATTCCCACCGCCGCCCACGTCCTCGACGCCGATCCGCTACCCGTGAAGCCGGACCGCCTACTCGCGGACGGCGACAAGTTCCAGGTCGGCGAGCTCGAACTGGAGGCCATCCACCTGCGCGGCCACACCCCCGGCTCGGTCGCGCTGGCGCTGACCGACGGCGCGGGCCGCACCCACCTGTTCACCGGTGACTCGCTGTTCCCCGGCGGCGTCGGCCGGACGCTCTCGCCCGAGCAGTTCACCTCGCTGCTCGGCGATGTGGAAACCAAACTGTTCGACCGCTACCCGGACGACACCGCGGTGTACCCGGGCCACGGCGACGACACCACCCTCGGCGTCGAGCGCCCGCAGTTGCCCGAGTGGCGGCGACGCGGTTGGTGAAACTCCGGAACCGTCCCGTCGAGCCGGATTGGCTGGTTCGCGACATGACCGAACCCACGCCCGCGAGCGGCTGCGCCAGCGGCGTCTGGCGCTGGACACGGCGGCTGGTGCTCGGCGCGCTCGTCATGGGCCTGCTGGTGGTGGGCGGTACCGCCGTACGGGTCTGGCAGGTGGCCCGCATCGACGACTACACCCCGGCCGACGCCATCGTGGTGCTGGGCGCGGCCCAGTACGACGGCACCCCGTCCTCGGTGTTCCAGGCGCGACTGGACCAGGCCTACAAGCTGTTCCGCAAACAGATCGCGCCCATGATCGTCACCGTGGGCGGCAAACAGGTCGGCGACAACTACACCGAGGCGGCCTCGGGCAAGATCTACCTGGAGGACCGCGGCGTCCCCGGGGATCGGATCCTGGCCGTCGAAACCGGTTCCGACACCCTGCAGAGCGTGGAGGCGGTGTCGAAAGCCCTGCTGGCGCGGGGTAAGACATCGGTGGTGCTGGTCAGCGACCCGTGGCACTCGCTGCGCACCCGCACCATGGCGCGCGACGCCGGGCTGAAGGCCTGGACCGCGCCCACCCGCACCGGGCCCGCGGTCTACACGCGGGAATCGCAGGCGCACGGCATTTTCCGGGAGACCTTCGCGTTGTTGTGGTATCAGCTGACCCACTTCTCGGCGGATTTCAAATACACGGCGGATCAGTGAGCAATGAACGCGCGCATCGACTATGACCGGGTGTACACCGAGGCCGATCGGGAACGCATGGTGCCCGAAACCGAGCGGACCGCCGGATTGAGCTGGTCGCCGTGCCCGGCCCGGCGCAGCGAGTTCGCGCGGGATCGAGCGCGGGTGCTGCATTCCGCGGCGCTGCGGCGGCTGGCGGACAAGACGCAGGTCATGGGGCCGCGCGACGGTGACACCCCGCGCACCCGGCTGACGCATTCGCTGGAGGTCGCGCAGATCGGGCGCAGCATCGCCGACAGCCTGGGGTGCGATCCGGATCTGGTGGATCTGGCCGGGCTCGCGCACGATATCGGGCACCCGCCGTATGGGCACAATGGCGAGAAGGCGCTGGACCAATTCGCCGACAGGCACGGCGGTTTCGAGGGCAATGCGCAGAACCTGCGCATTCTGACCCGGCTGGAACCGAAGGTGATCGACGATCATGACCGCAGCTTCGGACTCAATCCGACCCGCGCCGCCCTGGACGCGGTCATCAAATATCCCTGGGGCAGAACGGGTCCGAACTCCAAGTTCGGTGCCTACGGCGTGGACATGGACCGCCTGGACTGGGTCCGCAAGGGCGCGCCGGAGCGCCGCCAATGCCTGGAATCGCAGATCATGGACTGGTCCGACGATGTCGCGTACTCCGTGCACGACGTCGAGGACGGGGTGATCGCGGGCCGCATCGACCTGCGCGCGCTGGCCGACCCGGTCGAGCAGGCGGCGCTGGCGGAACTCGGTGCGCGCCAGCACCCTTCGCTGACGGTCGACGAGCTGGTGGCCGCCGCCCAACGGCTCTCGGAAATGCCGGTGGTCGCCGCGGCCATCGAATACGACGGCTCCCTGCGCGCCTCCGTCGCCCTGAAGCGGCTGACCAGCGACCTGGTGGGCCGCTTCGCCACCGCCGCGGTCGAGGCCACCCGGGCCGGGTGGGGCGGCCGCCAATTGTCGCGCTACGCCGCCGATCTGGAAGTGCCGCGGGTGGTGGCCGCCGAGGTCGCCGTGCTCAAGACCATGGCGCTGCGCTACGTACTCTCCGACCCCATCCACCGCGTCCGCCAGGCCGGGCAGCGCGAACGCGTGCTGCTGGTCGCCAACCGGCTGCTCGAGGCCGCCCCGCACGGCCTGGACCGGCTGCTGCTGCCGTGGTGGGAGACCGCCGCCGACGACACCGCCCGCGTCCGGGTGATCGTCGACCAAATCGCCTCCTACACCGAGAGCCGCCTGGAACGCATCGCCGCCGCGATACCCTGATTCCGGCGAATTCAGCGGCAGGGGGCGCGATGACACGCGAGGTGGACGGCACTGTCGACCTGGACAGATATCCGCTGGACCGGCGGTCCGTGACGCGCCTGCGCGAGGTGATCGAGCGATCCCAGGCGGACTTCCTGGTCAGCGGCGTCACCGTGCGGCCCGAATTCCTGCGCCCCGCCGCGGTTACCGAGATGGCCGCGGATGTTTTGTCCGACGGGCTCGGTGACGCCATGCGTTTCGAGTACACCGTGGCCTACGACCGGATACCGGATTCCTCGCCGTTGAAGGCGCTCTACCACTGGGAGCCCTTGCGGCAGTTCGTGTCTCAGCTGGTGGGGGAGCAGGCGTACCGCTCGGCCGACGAACTGGGCGCGATGACGGTGCAGATCCACGAGAACGGGGACGTGCAGGACTGGCACTACGACATGTCGGATTACACGGTGATGCTGCACATTGTCGCGCCGGAGCGGGGCGGGGCGCTCGAATACATTCCGCTGCCGGGGGCTTTCATCGAGCGCGGGGGCGGGCTGCCGATGCGGCATCGGCATTTGGTGAAGATGCTGCCGACGGTGCCGGGGATGTTGGTGCTGCATGCGGGGCGGCGGTCCCGGCATCGGGTGACGCCGGTGCAGGGGGAGATTCCGCGGGTGAGCGTGCACATGGCGTTCAATGCGCGGCCGGGGCAGCGGTTGAACGCGCATGTGCGGCGGCATCTTTTCGGGCGCGAGGAGTGAATCGGCTGGCGGTCTGCCCGGTCAGTTCGCAGTCTGCCCGGTCAGTTCGCGGTGTGCCCGTTCAATTCGCGGTGTGCATGGCCACGTAGAAGGGGATGGTGTCGGCCGGCGGGCCGTCCGCGACGAGGCGGCCGTCGTCGAAGACCAGCACACGGTCGAAATCCGTCAGCAGCTCCAGGTCGTGCGAGACGACGATCAGCTGCTGCGGAAGTTCGTGCAGCAGACCGGAAATGCGGCGCTTGTTGCGCAGATCCAGCAGGGTTGTCGGCTCGTCGAAGACGACGTACTTCGGCCGGACCGACAGCACGGCGGCAATGGCCAGCAGCTGTTTCTGGCCGCCGCTGAGCAGATGCGCTGGATGGTCGCGGAATTCGGTAAGGCCGTACTCGGCGAGGGTCGCGTCGACGCGGTCGGCGATCTCGGACTTGGCGACGCCGTGGTGCTTGAGGCCGAACGCCAGATCCTCGGCGACCGTCGGCATGACGATCTGCACGTCCGGATCCTGGAAGACGAATCCGACCAGCTTGCGAACGGCCTTGCCCTGCTTGCGGGTATCGAGGCCGTCGACGCGGACCTCGCCGTCGGTGGGCACCTGGAGGCCGTTGAGCAGGCGCGCGAAGGTGGATTTGCCCGAGCCGTTGGAGCCGATGACGGCAATCCGGTTCTCGCGCAGGGTCAGATCGAGGTTCTTCAGCACCTCGCGCTCCCCGAAACGGTGGGCCACGCCCTCGATCTCGATCATGCGCGATCGCGAATCACGCGGTCCTCGATCATCGGATAGGCCCGGCGGACCGCCACCGCCGCCAGGGATCCGATGACGACCTTCACGATGTCACCCGGGATGAACGCCACCGACGTGGTGATGGCCTTGCCGAGCGAGATGTGCGCGGCCGCCGCCATCCACGGAATCCCGATAGCGTACAGCACGATCGCGCCGCCCAGGAAGTTGATCGGCAGCGCGAAGTAGATGTTGTAGCGCCGCCACACCAGCTCGGTGAGGAAGCCGATCACGAACGCGCCGATCGGATAGGCGATCACGAATCCACCCGTCGGGCCCATGATCACCGACAGTCCGCCGCGCCCGCCCGGCAGCACCGGCAAGCCGATGAAGACCAGCACGTCGAACAGCAGGATGGCCAGCGCCCCGCGCTTCGCGCCCAGAATCGACCCGGCCAGGATGACGCCCAGAGTTTGCGAGGTGAACGGCGCGAACGCTCCCGGCAACTGGATCAGCGGGAAGAAGCCCAGAACCACCATGATTGCCGCGAACAGCGCGATCTGCGCCAAATCCCTACTACGCACCGAGGCATCCTAAATGGCGACTGGTCAGTCCAGTCCGCGGGCATCGAGGGCCTCACCGACACCGTCGGCCACGCGCAGTGTGCGGATCAGTAGCGGGACCAGGAAGACCGTGCTGCGTTCGATGCCGCGGGCGCGCTGTGCGGCGCGCACCAATTCGGCTTGTTCGCGGATGACCGGTATGAACCGGATGGTCATGGCGACCAGCAGGCCGACGCGTTCGGGCCGGACACCCAGGGGTTTCAGCGGCCGCAAGACCCGCTCGACGGTGTCGATCATGGCCGAGGTGCGTGTGGTCAGCGTCACCAGATTCGCCAGCAGAACCAGGGTGAGCAGCCGTTCCCCGACCAGAATCGCGCTCTGCCACCCGGTGAAGATCACCTGCGCCAGCATGATCAGCGCGAGGAACGGCGCGAGTCCCAGTACCTGCCGCCCGGTGGTCCGCCACGGAATGCGAGCCAGCCCATACAAACCCAGCACCACCGCGAGTGCGACAGCCAGCCACACGATCGACGGCACGAAGAACAGCGCCGTGCCCGCGACCGCCAGCACCAGCAGTTTCGTCCCGGCGGGCACGGTATGCACCGGCGTCCGGGCGTCGTGGTACAGGCTGAGCACCGCTAGATCCTGGCAGTTCGGTTGCATGGTTGGTCGTTCGGGTCCGGACGACTGATTTCGTTGCGAGCGGGGTAACTCGTCGGGACGTCCAAAATAGGTTCGCCATCTGACCGCCGGTCCGCATATGGGGCGGTGAACGGCTCTCTGCCGGGCGCCGAGGCACGGAGAGGCGGGGGAGCGCGTGTCGGTTGCGCGGGGCTAGACTCGCTGCCGTGGCAGGCCGTATTCCGGACCGCGATATCGCGGCGATTCGTGAACGTGTCCGGATCGAGGATGTCGTGGGTGAGTACGTCACCCTCAAACGTGCCGGTGCCGACTCGATGAAGGGCCTGTGCCCCTTCCACGACGAGAAGTCCCCGTCCTTCCACGTCCGTCCCAATCACGGTGTGTTCCACTGCTTCGGTTGCGGCGAGGGCGGCGACGCGTTCGCGTTCCTGCAGAAGCTCGAGCACATCGGCTTCGTCGAGGCCGTCGAGCAGCTGGCCGACAAGGTCGGCTACAAGATCACCTACGAGGGTGGCGGCACCTCGGTCCAGCGCGATCGCGGCACCCGCGCCCGCCTGGTCGCCGCCAATGCTGCCGCGCACGAGTTCTACATGGCGCAGCTCGGCGAACACCAGGCCGAGGCCGCCCGCAAGTACCTCACCGACCGCAACTTCGACCACAACGCCGCCCGCCAGTTCGGCTGCGGCTACGCCCCCGGCGGCTGGGACACCCTGACGAAACACCTGCTGCGCAAGGGTTTCGACTTCAAGGAGCTGGAGGCCGCGGGCCTGTCCAAGCAGGGCCAGCGCGGCCCCATGGACCGCTTTAACCGCCGCCTGCTGTGGCCCATCCGAAATCTCGGCGGCGAGGTCATCGGTTTCGGCGCGCGCCGACTCTACGACGACGACACCATGACCGCCAAGTACATCAACACCTCGGAAACGTTGCTGTACAAGAAGTCCCAGGTGCTCTTCGGCCTCGACCACGCCAAGCGTGAGATCGCCAAGGGCCATCAGGCCGTCGTAGTCGAGGGCTACACCGACGTTATGGCCATGCACCTGTCCGGCGTCAAAACCGCGGTCGCCTCCTGCGGCACCGCCTTCGGCGACGAACACCTCGCGATCCTGCGCCGCCTGCTCATGGACGACAACTTCTGGCGCGGCGAGATCATCTACACCTTCGACGGCGACGCCGCCGGCCAGGCCGCCGCGTTGAAGGCTTTCTCCGGCGACCAGAAACTGGCAGGCCAGACCTACATCGCCGTCGCCCCCGACGGCCTCGACCCCTGCGAACTCCGCCAGCGCAACGGCGACGGCGCGGTCCGAGACCTGGTCGCCCGCCGAGTCCCGTTGTACGAGTTCGTCATCCGCGGCCTACTCGCCGAACACAACCTCGACTCACCCGAGGGACAGGTCGAGGCGCTGCGCCGCGCGGTCCCCGTGGTGTCGCAGATCAAGGACTTCGCCCTCCGCAAGGCGTACGCCACCAAACTCGCGGGCTGGGTCGGCTGGGACGACATCCAGCAGGTCGTCCGCCGCGTCGGCGACGAGGCCCGCAAGGGCGCCCGCACCGGCACCAAACCCGGCATCCCCGAACGCCAAGCCCGCCCCGAGGTCGCCGAACACCCGGCAGCCCGCCCCAACCCCCACGACCCCACCCTGCTCCCGCAGCGCCAAACCCTCGCCGCCGCACTGCAATACCCCGCCTTCGCGGGCCCCGTCTTCGACTCCCTCGAGCCCGAAGCCTTCACCCACCCGGCCTACGTGGCCGTCCGCGCCGCCATCGTCGAAGCGGGCGGCACCGCCAGCGGCGTCACCGGCGCCGAATGGGTCACCATGGTCGCCGACAACACCGACGACCTCACCATGCGCGCCCTGGTCTCCGAACTGGCCGCCGAGCCGCTCCCCGTGAAATCCGCCGACGACATCCCCCGCTTCGTCACCGGCGTCCTGGCCCGCACCCAGGAATCCTGGGTGGGCCGCCAAATCGCGGAGCTGAAGTCCAAACTCCAGCGCATCTCCTCCACCGAACAACCCGACGCCTACATGGCATTGTTCGGCGATCTGGTCGCATTGGAGCAGTACCGGAAATCTCTTCTGACCCAAGCCATGGGCAACTCGGGCGACTTCGCAGTCGGCAGCTGACCCACCGACTGTTAATCGGCAGGTTCCCGGTTTCAACTTCAGGTGGCAGGCGGCGCAGCCCGCCGTCCTATCGCCGGGGTGTGGGGGCGCAGCCGCTACAAGGGGGGGCAAGGGGCAACGCCCCAATCCCTCAGCGGCGCAGCTGATCCTGCGGCACGAGGATGGTGGTGCGCTCATCCAGCGGCACCATCGGTTCCAGCTTCGGCTGGGTGCTCAGCTTGTCCGAGAGCTTCTGCCGCCCCATCATCACGACCTTCCGTGTGACCGGGCTCTCGCTGATCGCGCGGGTCGTCTTACTGATCTGCTCATACCGAGCCCGCCCGGCCTTAGCGCCCAGCACGTACCCAGCCGCCACACCGATGATCAACCGCAGCATCCCGAGAAGCTCCTCCCATAGACCATTCCGCCCCCACATCCTGCCCGACCCCACCCCACCCTGTCGATCCGGCACCCCGTGTCCGCCCCGCCCATGTTCCCGCAGGTAGAGCCGCGATTTGGGAACTGTACAACCGATACGCTAAAGTTTTCTCCGGCCGGTCCGGAAGGGCCAGCCAGGGAAACAATCCCCTATAGCTCAATTGGCAGAGCAGCCGACTGTTAATCGGCAGGTTTCTGGTTCGAGTCCAGATGGGGGAGCTTCGGAATTGCCTCCGACCAGGGAATATGAATTTCCGGGTCGGAGGCTTTCATCGTGGTGGGGTCGAAAAGGTCCGTGATTGGTCCATGATCGAATGGTTTTCGGCTGGTCGGGAGCGGTGTGTCTATCCGCTGGTTGGTTCCAGTGCTGTTCGGTTGTCCACGTGCTGGTTGCGGGCTGCGTAGTAGCGTGCGACGACGAGGGGTGAGTCGCCGAGTTGTGCGGCGGCTGCTTCGATGCCGTTGATGTCGCGGATGTCGGTGGCGACGCGGTGGCGGATCTGGGTGGGGGTGACGGCGGCGAATTCGTCGGTTCGGACGGTGCGCCAGAGGCGTCCGAAGTTGTTGGGGCTCCATCCTTTTCCTGTTCGGGAGGGGATGAGGAGGTTGTCTTCAGAAGGGATGCCGTAGGCGAGCAGTTCGTGGATTGCTCGTATTCCTCGGGAGGAGAGGGCCAGGCGGCGAATGCCTTTCGATCCGGTCTTGAGACCTGGCTGCCAGCGCCAGCCGCGGCCCTTGCCTTGGTTTTCGAGTTTGCCGCGGATCCAGATGCCCGGGGTCGGGACGTCGAGTTCGACGTCGTGGATGCGTAAGCCGAGCAGTTCGCCGGGGCGGACGCCGGTGTCCAGCAGCAGCTGGATGGTCCAGTAGATGCGTGCGTCGCGGGTGGTGCCGCCGTGGCGTGCGGGGCGGCCCGGGATGGCTTTGTCGTGGCACCAGGTGTCGACTTGGCGGAGGAAGCCGTCGAAGACGTTGTGCGGCAGGGTATGTGGTTCGTCGAGTCGGCGAGCGGGACGCAGGGTGGCGTCCATTGGATTGTGGTCGATGGCGCCGTGGCGGCGAGCGGTGTCGAACATGCCCGACAGGATGATCCAGTGTTGGGTGGCTTTGGCGGTGTGTCCGCGTTCCATGAGCGTGATCATGTATTCGTTCATCCGCGCTGTGGTCGCTTCGCGGATGGTCAGGGACCCGATGGAGGGTTTGATCTTGATTGCGTCGCGTCGGGCTCCTCTGCCGTGGGCGCGGTCGAGTTGATACTCGTAGATCGTGAGGGTGCCTGCGGCGAGGTGGCCGCGCAGTTTCCGTTTCGGCCAGCCAGATGTCGGCGAGATCCGTCAGTCGGGTGGTCGGTTTCACGGTGCGGCTGCCGGGATTGCTGCCGATCCACTCGGTCGCGGCCTTGCGGGCCTTCCACGCGGCTTCGCGTTCGGTGCGGCCGGTTCGTCTGGGCTTGCGGTAAATGCCGAGGTTGTTGCGGCACAGCAGTCTAGCTTCGTAGCGTCCGTCAGGGAGCGGTCGGATGCCGGGCTGTCCGATGGTGCCGGGTTGGAGTGCGGGATTGGACATTCGTGCTGCGTAGCACCTGTTCCGGTCGCATGGCAACGAGCCGAACGGTGCCCTCGCATCCGGGCTGGTCGGTCGGGTTGTTTGGCCCTCCCAACTCCTAGATGGTCATGATTTATGTAGACACGATCTACGTAGATTGGATCTACATGATCGCTTTCGTGCACAAAGATCGCGTTCCATGAGCGTGATCATGCACTCCAACCTGGATGCCCCGAGCCCCCCGGCGCTCCAACTGTAGAAGTGTACTTATTAGAAGTATAGTTCTATTCATGGCAGCCTTGGTGAAGCCGGACCGGGTGTTCGACCGCGATCGCGAGTGGGACGGGTTGGTGCGGTTCGCGACGTCGTCGAGTCCGGATGTGCGGTTGGGGATCGTCAGTGGGCGGCGGCGGCAGGGCAAGACGTTCTTGCTGGACGCGCTGGCCGACGTCGTCGGCGGTTTCTTCTTCACCGCGACTGATGCGACCGAGGTCGAGGCGCTGGAAGGCTTCGGTGCGGCGGTCGCCGCGTACGCGGGTGGTGGCCGGTATGCGTTCCGAGACTGGGACGAGGCGCTCGAGCGGCTGTTCGCGGTGGTCGGGGATGGACTGGTCATCATCGACGAGTTTCCGTATCTGACTAAAGCGAGTCCGTCGTTGCCGTCGGTGTTGCAGCGCGCGCTCGATCCCCGCGGCTATGCACGGCGGGCGGGTTCGCGGGTGTTGTTGTGCGGGTCGGCGATGTCGGTGATGGGAGGGTTGCTGGCAGGCAGTGCGCCGCTGCGGGGGAGGGCGAGTCTGGAATTGATCGTCAAGCCGCTCGGATATCGTGAGGCGGCTCGGTTCTGGGGACTCGATGATCCGCGCCTGGCGGTGCTGGTGCACGCGATCGTTGGCGGGACGCCGGCGTATCGGCGTGAGTTCGTTGCGGGCGATGCTCCGGAGTCGTTGGAGGACTTCGATTCCTGGGTGCTTCGGACGGTGCTCAATCCGCAGGTGCCGTTGTTCCGGGAGGCGAGGTATCTGCTGGCGGAGGAGACGGAGATTCGCGATGTGGCGCTATATCACGCGGTGCTGGGCGCGATCGCGGGCGGGCACACGACACGTGGCGGTATCGCGAACACGATTGGTCGCAGTTCCACCGATATCGGGCATCCGCTGTCGGTGCTCGAGGACGCGCAGTTGGTGATTCGGGAGGGGGATCCGTTCAATCGGGGCAAGTCGGTGTATCGGGTGGCCGAACCGCTGATCGTGTTCTATGAGGCGATCATGCGGCGGGAATGGACCCGGCTGGAACGCGGGAATCCCGAAGCGGCATGGCGTAATTCGCGTGCGACGTTCCTATCGCAGGTGGTTGGCCCTCACTTCGAGGGGATCTGCCGGGAGTGGGCGATGTCGGTGGAATCGGAGGTGTTCGGTGATCTGCCCGGTCAGGTGGCCGCCGCGACGGTCAACGATCCACGGGACAGGAAACAGATTCAGATCGACGTTGCGGTGCTGGCACCGGAGGAGACCGATCGGCCGCGACGCATTCTGTCGCTGGGCGAGGTGAAATGGGACCGGACGATGACTCTCGGACATGTCGACCGCTTGCGCCGAGCGCGAGAATTGTTGGCGGCCAAAGGTTACGACACCAGCCAAACCATTCTGACCTGCTACAGCGGGGCGGGATTCGACGAGAACCTCCTGGCTATCGGCACCAGCCCGGGGCAGCCGCAGAAACAGGCCGACAGTCCGATGCTGGTCGACCTCGACACGATTTACGCCGGGTTGCGGTGACACCCTGAGCCCGCCGCGCACCTGCACGAACTGTCGGCCACGGTGCTAGTCGAACAGCGCGCGGATGTCCGCAGCGTCCAGTTGGCCGGCGAAACCTCCACCGGCGTCGTCGAAGACGCCGTCGAACAGTGCGGCCTTGCGTTGTTTGAGTCGCATCACCTTGTCCTCGATGGTGTCGTTCGCGATCAGTCGGTACACCAAGACGGTGTTGGTTTGTCCGATGCGGTGGGCGCGGTCGACGGCCTGGGCCTCGGTCGCGGGGTTCCACCAGGGATCGAGCACGAAACAGTAATCGGCCTCGGTGAGGTTGAGTCCGAATCCGCCGGCTTTGAGGCTGATCAGGAAGACCGGGGCGGTGCCGCCGCGGAAGCGTTCGATGGCTTCGGCGCGTTTGCGGGTGCGGCCATCGAGATAACTGTGGGCGATGCCTTCGGCGTCGAGCCGGTCTCGGACGCGGGTCAGGAATCGGGTGAACTGGCTGAATACCAGTGCGCGATGCCCGGATTCGGCCACCTCGCGCAGATGTTCCAGCAGCGCTTCGAGTTTGGCCGATTCGACGGCGTCGTGCTTGTCGTCGACCAGGCCTGCGTGCAGGCTGAGCTGCCGCAGCGCTGTCAGCGAGGTCAGGATGGTGAGGCGGTTGCGGTCGACGTCGTCGAGCAGGCCGAGGACCTTGCGTCGTTCGTGCTGTAGCCGGGTTTCGTAGATCTTGCGGTGGCGGGGCGAGAGGTCGACGTGCAGGGTCTGCTCGAGTTTCGGGGGCAGCTCGGGGGCTACCTGTTCTTTGGTGCGGCGGCGCAGCAGGGGAGCGATTCGCCGTTGCAGCCGCGCCAAACGGTCGGTGTTTCCGCCCTTTTCGATGGGGGTGGCGTAGTAGTCGCGGAATTTGACCGGATGCGGGAACAGGCCGGGCGCGACGATGGACAGCAGTGACCACAGTTCCATCAAGTTGTTCTCCATCGGGGTGCCGGTGATCGCCAGCCGGAACGGGGCGTCGACGCGGCGGGCGCACTGATGGGTCTTGGCCTGACGGTTCTTCACGAATTGGGCTTCGTCCATCAGCAATCCAGACCAGGATCGTGCCAGGTAGGAGTCGGCGTCCAGGCGCAGCAGGGTGTAGGAGGTGACGATGACCTCGGCGGTGGCGGCGATGTCGTCGAGGTCGCGGCCTGAGCGGCGCAGCGTGTCGGTGAGTGCGGTGACGCGCAGGGCGGGCACGAACCGCGCGGCTTCGTTGACCCAGTTGGGTGCCACGCTGGCGGGTGCGACGATCAGCCACGGTGGCGCGTCGGGATCGTGTTGGCGGGCATGGCAGATGAGCGCCAGCGCCTGCACGGTCTTGCCAAGTCCCATGTCGTCGGCCAGGATTCCGCCCAGGCGATGGCACCACAGGAATGCCAGCCAGGCGAACCCCTCCAGTTGATAGTGGCGCAGTTCGGCGTTCAAACCCGTCGGGGTGGGGGGATTGTCGATGGCGGTCGTGTCGAGCAGTCCGCGTACCTGCTGTTGCCAGTCGGCGGCTTGCCAGCCGATGACGCCGAGTTCGGTGAGTTCGTCCCAGAACCCGGCCTGGTATCTGCTGATGCGCAGGCGATCCGGAGTCGCGTCGTGCAGTGCGCGGGCTTCCTCGATGAGTGAACGCAGTGTCCGCAGCTCGGGTCGGTCGAGGGTGAAATAGGCACCGTCGGGCAGGATCATGTGGGTCTCGTCGGCGCACAGCGCGGTGAAGACGTCGCGGAACGGCACGGGATGGGATTCGACCGAAATGGTGATGTTCAGGTCGAACCAATCGGTGCCGGAGTCGGCGGCAGCTGTGGATACCTCGATGACCAGGGAGTCACCGGCGTCGCGGTAATCGGTCGCCGCGCCTTGTATTACGACGCGGACGCCGGGGTGCTCGCGTAGCGGCGACAGCACCTGGGTCATGAAACGCAGGGTGTCGGTGCCGGTGAGTTCGGCGGTTGCCGATCCTAGGACCGATGGCTGCAACCGCGCGAGGTCGGCGTCGCGGAAATCCACCGGTAACTCGGTGATCAGAATCTGCTCGACCGCGCTGTCGCGGAACTCGTGACCGGATCGGCTGTCGAGGGGCACCAGGTGAGGGTCGTCGGCGATGGAGTACTCCCACTGCCAGCGCACCTGCACGGTGTGGTCTCGTCCGCAGCCGAGCTCCAATATCAAGATCGGTCCGGAAATGGTTGGTGCGTCGAATGTTTCGCTGTCGGCATCGATCATGTGGCGTAAGCGCGGGTAATAGCCGGTGAGCAGGAGATTCCGGTCGCTCGCGGGTACGCGCAGCCCTGTCCGGGCGTACAGCGCGGGATGCGACCGTGCCGGGGCCGGAGGATCGAGCCGAGCCAGTCGGAATCGCTCATCCGGATCGGTGGGGTCGGTGTACACGACCCCGTGGCCGCCGGCTCCGACGAACGACAGCGGCGTCACCTGACGTTCCCCCACCCGGATCACGGGCGTGATCGTCACATCCCCGCCATCGTCGGCGACCTGCAGTTGGTATCGGCCGTGCGCGGGATTCTCCTCGAGTGGTCGTTTGCCGTGGACGAGCGGAATTCCGGCGTCGTGGGCGGTGGCCAGCATCATCCACAGGGCGGGACTGTCGAAAGCGGCGAGGTTCACGGTTTTTTCGGAGCCGTAGCCATAGTGGCCGTACCGCCCTGAGCTCAGATACAGCCCGTACAACTCCCGCAGGATCCGCAAGTGATCGGGTGCGAAACGCCGCCCGTCGGGTGCCTGCGCGTATCCCAGGTTGGACCAGTTCAACTTGCCCGCTACCCATCCGGTCTTGCCGGTGTGCGCCGGGCGCAGTGTGGCCGTGACCGAGGGGCCGGGTCCCGAGGTGTCAGGGCGGCGCCGTGTCACGTTCAGCTGCAACGCCAATGGGGCGGTGTCGGTGTCCTGGCGGTCGGGCAGCAGATCGCCGAGCGCGGTCTCCCACGACGGCCGTGCGTCCATCGCTGCGGCCGACGCGGGCATGCATGCGGTGATGGCCAGGGCCACAGCGTGTTTGCAGTGATATCCGACCGGGCAGGTGCAGTCGGAATCGACCACCTCGAGCACGCCCCGGCGTCGGGCGAACCGGATGGTCGAAACGTAGGCGTTGTAGTGGGATCCCTCGACTTCGCCGACCAGTTCCAGCTCGGCGGGGAACCATTCGGCCGAGGTGACACGGCCTTGCTCCGCATATTTCAGTCCGCGCTGAAAGGTCCGGTCGTCGAATACGTTGTCCAGGCTGGAGTCGGCGACCACCAGCAGAGGGCTTGCCACGTATTGGCACTCTAATCGTTTCCCGAACCGCTGGATCATCTACCGTCCGGTAAGCGGCCACGGTTGCGGGAACGGCGTGCAGCAGCTGCACCGTTATCGAAACCGGTCGGTCCGGGTCAGAATCCGGTGCGGTCGAGTTTCGCGATCAGCGAGGTCTTGCGCTTGTGGCGGTCTCGCAACTCGGCCTGGTAGCCGTCGAAATCGGTAGATTTCCCGGCGGCTCGGTAGGCGCCGCGGAGCTGCCGCAGCAGTTTGACGGCGCGATCGTAGCGGTGTTTGTCGCGGTCGTCGGTCAGGCGATTCTCGATCAGCCGTTGTAGCGGCGCGATGACCTCGGCTGGGTGGTCGGGCTGGCGCAATTCGATCAGCTGGCGCCACCGGGATTCGTACAGGCTGTCGGGATGCTCGCCCGCTACCTGCCAAGCCTGGTCGAGGTCGTCCTCGTCGAGCAGGAGGACGGTGATCAACTCGTCGGCGTAGCCGGATTGTTCCGCGACAGCGGTGTAAAGGCGCTCGATCGCTGTGCCTCGCAGTCCATCCCATTGCTCGAGCATCGAAGCCGTGCGGCGCAGGTCGGCGTAGTTGCGGCGGGTCGGATGCTGATCGAACACCTTTCGCCGCAGGTCCATCGCCTCGGTGGTCGCTCCGCGGCGTAGCAGCAGATCCACGTAGACATCCCGCAGCTTGGCGACGTCCTCGGGTATGCCCCGCTGACCCAGGCCACGTGCTGCCCACTGTTCGGCGTCGGGGTGGCGGTCGGCCGCGGTGAACGCGTCGACGATCTTGAGGTATTGCGTGGCCGAGTGCAGGGATTCGGCGAGCACGGCGACATACTCGTCGACGTCGCCGGAGGTCTCGGCGAGTTGCTCGCGCATGATGCGAATTCCGAATGCGTCGCATCCGTACGGATCCGGGTCGGCCGCTGTGGCGCGGTCGGCAAGCAGGCGAGCGATCTCGCGGCGGCCCCGGTCGCCGAGTGCATCGGCGTAGTCGCGTAATTCGAAGTCCGGCCATCCGGGGCCGTCGAGGCGCAGCTTGACCAGCCACGTCGCCAGCCGTTTCGCGTCCGGTGGCGCAACCATGCAGGCGTGGGCGTGTACGGCCATGAGCCCGCGCAGATTGTCTCCGACGATGCCGGCGGAGTCGTCCATGTACATCAGCGTTGCGGTCACCCTCTCCACCGCTCGCTGCAGCAAGGCTGGCACTGCGGTCGGTTCGGTGCCGATCAACTCGTGACATGCCACCGCGACTTCGTTCGCGCGTGCGGAGTACTCGCGCCGATCGTGGTACGGGTGGGTGCGCCGGTCGCGGCGCAGGCCGTCGATCAACCGGCGAATCCGTTCCACTTCGTTTCTGACCACCGCGCTATTCAACCCGCACCACCGTCGTCAGATGTGAAGCGGCCCCTTGTGCCCGATGCTTCTGCGGCGTGTCGAACGTTCGATGGCGGGTGCCGACGCGGTACGAATCGTCCGGCTGCAAAAGTGCTGGGGACAGGCTGATCGTCGTCGACGAGATTTCGGAGGGACGTGGGTACCAGCGAGCAGGAACAGCAGCAGCGGTGGAAGCAGTGGCTGGACGCTCTGGCCGAATACCGGGATGCCCATGGGCACACCGATATTCCGTCGACGTTCGTCACCTCCGACGGCCGCAAGCTCGGGAAGTGGCTGGCGCACTGCCACCGCAGGCACCTGCAAGGCCGGCTGCCCGCCGACCTGGCGGCCGACCTGATCGCGCTGGGGGTGGACCTGAGCAACCGGAAACGGCATTTCACCACCGCCGACGAGCAGACCTGGCAGCGGCGGTTGGACGCGGTGCGGGCCTATCGGGACGAGTACGGCCACACCAGGATTCCCCACAACTACCGCAGCCCCGATGGGGACAAGCTCGGAAACTGGTTGATCCGGGTGCGGTCGGAGGCGCACGTCGCCAAACTGCCCGCCGACAGAATTGAGTTGCTGCGCGCCGCGGGTGTGGAGATCCGGGACCCGGAGTTACCGCCGATCGAGCAGGAACGCTCTTTCGCTCTGGCACGCGATTCGATGATGCCATGAAATCTGGTGTTTACGAACGGGTTTCACGCGTTGATCTAAGTCCTGTACCCAGAGGGTCGTCTCGAGATCCGCTACGATGGTGTGGAATCCGGCGGCAGGTGAAACGCGACTCGCCCCCGCGAAGACTCACCGCTCAGCCTGCAAGACGCCGGTATGTATCAGATCGATTGAGATAGGACACCGGCGATTGCTGATCGATCGCTAGTGTCC